>JBHIBC010000085.1:0-11565 GCA_046758905.1 Acidobacteriota bacterium
CCAGGAGCACCAGCGTGGCGCTCACGGCTGGCACAAGGAACCTGCGCGTACACACCTCCTGATGGTTCACCGGTAGCCAATCGAACCATGATTCCTGTCCATAGGCTGGTGGGAGCGGGCACGGTTGCCCTTGTCAATTCCGTATACACCCTGGGCACCGCGGCCATCAAGATACTAGTCGGAGCATGAAATAGTTTGCGCTCGTGCGTCGCACATGGTACGCTTCGCGCATGACGCTGCAGGATGCGCGCTCTCTGCCGCCGGCCGCACAGGAAAGCATCCGCCGCCGGGCGGTTCGGTCCGCGGTGAATGGCCGCACTCAGGTGGAAGTGGCGCAGACGTTTGGCGTGACCCGACAGGCGGTCGGGAAGTGGATGAAGGCTTACCGGGAGGGCGGCGCGCGATCGCTCAGAGCCAAGCGCAAGGGCCGACCTCGAGGAGGCTCTCTTCTTCCCTGGCAGGCGGCACAGATCGCCAAGACGGTGGTGGACCGACCGCCGGAACAGTTGAAACTGCCTTTCTGCCTCCGGACGCGGGAGGCGGTCGCCCAGCTGATCGAGCGACGCTTCCAGATTCATCTGTCGGTGTGGACGGTGGGCCGCTACCTGCAGCGCTGGGGCTTCACGCCCCAGAAGCCGCTGCGGCGGGCGTTCGAGCGAGACCCGCAGCGCGTGCCCTCCTGGCTGCGGCATCAGTATCCGGCGATTCGTCACCGGGCGAGGCTGGAGAAGACCAGGACTTACTGGGGCGATGAGATGGGGCCGCGCTCGGACCATACCGTGGGCCGTTCCTACGGTCGGCGCGGCTAGACGCCCATCATACCGGGAGCGGGACGGCGTTTCGGCTGCAACATGGTCCCGGCTATCACCGATCGGGGCCAGCTCAGCTTCATGGTGTTCAAGAAGCGCTTCCGCGCGGGCGTGTTCATCGACTTCATGGGGCGTTTGACGCGCCATCACCGCGGCAAGGTCTACTTGATCGTCGACGCCCATCCAGCTCACCGCTCGAGGAAGGTCGGGGATTGGCTGTCGCGACACGGCCGGGAGCTGCGGCTGTTCTTCCTACCGCCCTACAGTCCGGACCTCAATCCCGACGGGATCCTGAACCAGGACGTAAAGAGCAACGGGTTCGGTCGCCGTCGTGGCCGAGTTCTTGGAGAAGCACGCTCGACAGCGGCGCCACTACGAGTCATTCGTCCATAACGCCAACGTGCTTCTGCGTCACTTTCGCGGGCGCATGCTTCAGGACATCACAGCGAGGTCGACTCAGGATTTCATTTCCGCGCGGCTTGCGGAGGGCGTCAGCAAAACGACGGTCAACAGGCGGCGCGCAACCCTGTCGACGCTTCTCAATTGCGCCAGGGCATGGGGCTACTACGGCGGCGACAACCCGGTCAGCCAGGTCAAGCGGTTCGCCGAGTCTCCGGGGCGGGCTCGGTTCCTCAGCCCCGATGAGGCCACCCGACTGATCGAGTGCGTGCCACGGCATCTGAAGCCCGTCGTGATCGCCGCGCTGCAGACTGGAGGCCGCCGGCGGGAGCTCCTGCAGCCCCGGTGGGAAGATGTGGATCTGGAGCGAGGCGTCCTCTACTTCGACCAGACGAATACCAAGTCAGGCAGGCAGCGGGGAATGCCCATATCCACTCCCCTGGCAACGGAACTCCGGGGGCGGCGCAGGGTACGGGCCATCGGCGGGGACGCTCGGGAGCTTGTATTCACACGCCACGGCAAGCGGCTCGGTAGCATCACGACCTCGTTCGAGACGGCCCGCAGACGCGCCCAGCTTGGCGAGGAAGCAACCTTCCACACCCTCAGGCATAACCTTTGCTACTTGGCTCATGATCAACGGCGGGGACCTCTACAGGCTGCAGAAGTATCTCGGCCATTCCACCATCGCCCTGACGCAGCGATATGCCCATCTGAGTCCTGACCATCTGAAGGCCGGTGGTAGTTCTTTGGGGCTCCGGCGGCCGTGCGTAGTCACCCGGTGCACACCGCGGCGGGTTCCGGAAACACCAGCGAATCCGTAGATTATTGAAAAGACTGGCGCGCCCGGACGGATTCGAACCGCCGACCACCGGATTCGAAGTCCGGTGCTCTATCCGGCTGAGCTACGGGCGCGCTGGCGGGCGCGAGGGACCTGCGGAGCGAGAGAATGCCACGGATGCGCGTCCGGCGTCTACCGGGGGCCCGCGGGCGGCCGCCGGTCCGGGGCGCTCCTCCGAACCGGCGGGTCGCTTGACAATCCGCCCCCCGGCGCAGCAGGATGCGGCGTCCGAGATCCCCCCATGAGCGCCCGCAAACGCCTCTACCTGGCCTTCGCGTTGCTCAGCGCCGTGGTCTTCATCGGCGCCACGGGCTTCCACTATCTCGAGAGCTGGCCCTGGTTCGACGGACTGTACATGACCCTCATCACGATCACCACGGTGGGGTACGGCGAGACGCATCCGCTGTCGCCCGAGGGCAAGCTGTTCAACATGTTCCTGATCCTGATGGCGGTGACCGCCGGCGGGTTCCTGATCACGACCTCGACCCAGGCGATGCTACAATTCGAGCTGCGTCACTTCCTGGGACGGCGTCGAATGCAGCGCGAGCTCGCCAGGCTGAGGGATCACTACGTCATCTGCGGCGCCGGCCGGGTCGGGCGCACCGTGGCGCGCGAGCTGCACGACCGCGGAGTGGCGTTCGCCATCGTCGAGAAGGACCCCGACCGCGCCCGCTGGGCGATCGAGCAGGGCTACCCGATCGTCATCGGCAACGCTCACTCCGAGGCCGACCTGCGGCGGGCGCTCATCGACAACGCCGTCGGACTCGTGGCGGCGGTCACCTCGGACGCCGAGAACCTCTACATCGTCCTCACGGCGCGCGGCATGAACCCCGGCCTGAAGATCATCGCGCGCGCCAGCGAGGAGGAGGCCACGCCGAAGCTCCTGGCGGCCGGTGCCACCGAGGTCGTCTCCCCGTACCACTTCGTCGGGCGCCGGATCGCGCACCTCCTGCTGCAGCCCCACGTGATCGACTTCCTCGAGGCCGCCTTCGGCAACCAGCGCCTCGACGTGCAGCTCGAGGAGGTGGACGTGCCGGCCGGGTCGGGCCTGGCCGGAAAGAGCCTCGCCGCCACCGAGATCCGCCAGAACACCGGGGTGCTGGTGATCGCCCTCAGGCGGCCCGACGGGAGCCTCGACGTGAACCCGGGCCCGGGGGCGGTCATCCACGCCGGCGACTGCCTGATCGCCGTGGGGAGCGCCGAGCACCTCAAGAAGCTCGGGGCGCTCGCCCGCGCCTAGCGGTTCCCGCCGTCGCGGCCGTCAGGCCCGCGCCCGCTGCGCGCCGTTGATCCCGGACAGCACCACGATGCGGCGGATCAGGTCGTCGTACTCCACGCTGGCCCTCTTGGCCGCCAGCGCGAAGTCCTCGTACAGGCTCAGCGAGGGGTTCGGGTTGGCCTCGAGGAACACCACCTCGCCGCGGGAGTTGAGCCGCAGGTCGATCCGGGCGTATCCCTTGATCTCGAACAGCCGGTAGACCTTCTTGCAGATCTCGGCCATCTTCCTGAGGGTCCTCTCCGGGATCTCCTCGGCGGGTCCGCTCTTGATCCCCCACCTCCTCCGGTAGTTCTCGTCCCATTTCGCCCGGAAGGTGGCGAACTTGGGCTCCCCCTCGGGCACCTGCCCGAAGAACAGCTCCCGGGGCGGGAGGACCTGGAGGTGATGGTTCCCCAGGATCCCGACGTAGATCTCCCGCCCGTCGATGTACTCCTCGACGATGGCGTCCACCTTGAGGCTCTCGTGGATGAAGCGCACCCGGTCCAGGCAGCCCCTCTCGTCGTCGGCGAACGACATCTGCGCGATCCCCTCCGACGCCTCCAGGCCGAGCGGCTTGATGAAGGCCGGGTAGGAGAATCGTCTCAGCCTCTTGATCGGCCTCGCCTTCCTGGAGATGACGAACCTCGGGATCAGGATGCGGTGGTAGGACAGGATCTTCTTCGTGAGCCCCTTGTCCTTGCAGATGCGCAGCGCCGTCGGCCCCGCGCCGGTGTACCTCACGTTCATCAGCTCGAACAGCCCGACGATGTTGGGCTCCTGGTCGCGGTCCTTGTTGAACGCCTCGCACAGGTTGAAGGCCAGGTCGGGAGGACGCTCCCGGATCTCCCGGATCAGCCCGTGGATGTCGTCGTACACGCCGAACGGCCGGACCTGGTGTCCCATGCCCCTGAGCGATCGGATCACGCAGTGCTCGGTCTCGAACGAGTCGTCCTTGAGGTAGCGCTCGTAGTCGTGGTCCGCGGGGGGCGGGATGCCGAGGTCGAAGACCACGAGGATGTTGAGCCTGCGCTGCGCCGTCACACCGTCCTCTTGAACTGCCCGGTGAACAGGTAGTGCGTGACGAGGGTCGCCAGGTAGGCGGCGACCTCGAGGTTGGTCTGGGCCTCGGTCTTCCCCAGCCGCAGTCCGTTCTCGTCGCATCGCGCGGCCAGCTTCTTCACCAGGGAGTCGATGGTGTACTTCTTCTCCCCGGTCCAGCGGCTCACCGTGTCCACGATCCCCTTGCGGTTCCGCTTCAGGAAGCGGCCCGCCGCCAGGTCGCTCTTCTCCGGCTCGGGGCCGGCGTCGAAGATCTTGCGCAGATCGCCGTCGAAGAAATCGGGATAGTGCTCCCGGTTGTCCCGGATGCGCCGCCTGTAGAACCGATCCAGGGTGGTGCTCATCCGGGAGGCCGAGCAGTGGAGCGCTCCCCCGGCCACGGGCGGCTCCCTGTCCGCGTACCGCCTGGCGAGACGCTCGACGTACTCGAGCTTCTGGAGGGCGCCGGTCCAGCGGGCGTACCGGCGCGGCCAGTCGGAGCCGGGGTTCAGCCAGACCGCGAACGTCTCGGCGAAGTCCTCGTCGGGATGGGACTGCGAGTACCAGTTGTCCAGGTGGAGCACGTAGCTCCGGCTGTAGGGGCGCGGGCGGTAGGTATCCGGATCGTACTCGTCGCTCGGGCGGCCGAACAACTCCTTCCAGCGCCGCGTCCGCGAGACGCGGTAGGCGTGGTCGAAGCAGTGGCCGGCCTCGTGCCGCAGCAGCTTCAGGCACCACTCCTCGGTGCCCCCCTCAACCTCCAGCATGAACTTCTTCTCGAGGGCCTTGAGCCTCGGGTGGGCGAGGTAGAAGGGGATGGCGATCGCGGGCACGCCGTCGGGGCTGAACCACTCGTCCCCGAGGTAGACCTTGGGGCGAAACCTCCGGAGCCCCTTCTGCTCCAGCTCGCGGTACAGCCCCCGGACCCTCTCCTCGAGCTCCGAGCCCTCTATCCTCAGGTCGAGGTCGCGGACTCGGAGCTTGAGAAGCTCCTCCTCGCTGAGCTCGGCCCAATCGGCGACGATTCCGCGACGGTGCCGCGCCGGACCGTCCATGCTTTTCTTATATCATCTCCGCGGGCGCGATGGATCGGAGGGGCGGGGTCCGCGGCCCGAGCGGCTACTCCGGCGAGGCCCTCTCCACCCGGGTCCAGTCGAGCCGGAGCCCTTTCACCAGGCCCTTCCCGACCCTGATCTCGAGGATGGCGTCCTCGCCCTCGGCGAAGGTCCGCCGCACCGCCCGCGACCAGGCGCCGTCCCCCTCGCCCGAGTCGACCGACACCCGCACCTCGTGTTCCCCCGGCCGGACGACGAACGAGTCGGAGAGCGTGCCGCCGGATCGCCTGAACATCTCCCGGCCGAACAGTCGGGTCGCTCGCTGCTGTCCCGTCAGCCGCCGGGTGAGGACCGGGGAGCCGTCCACCTCGATCCGCAGGCGGCCCGACGCCAGCCCGTGCTCCAGATGGACCTCGACGCGGGACCCGCCCCCGAGGATGGACCCCAGCGGCCCGAGGATCAGCAACAGCGCCCCGGCGGCCAGGGCGAGGCCCGCCTTGCGACGGCCGGACAGCCGGGACAGGCGCCGGCGGGACCGGGCGAGCCCGCGGAGGAACCTCTCCCCAAGCCGCTCGAGCCCCGGCACGGGGAAGGGGAACGGCGCGCCGGCGCGATCGCCCGCCGGGCTCCGCCCGCCCGCGGCCGGCGCCCCCGACCCGTCCGCGGCGACGGTCTCGTCGACGGCGCCGCTCTCGCGGGCGGGCGCGCCGGCGGCGAGGGCCTCCAGATCGACCAGGAGGGACGAGGCGTCCGGGTAGCGATCCTCCGGCCGTTTCCGCATCAGGCGGGCCACGATGAGGTCCCAGCGGGGCGGCAGGCCCAGCCCGAGACCGGACAGGGCCGGCGGCTCCTCGTGCACGATCCCGTACGTGACGCTGGCGGGGTCCGCGCCCGGGAAAGGCTTGCTGCCGCTCAGCATCTCGTAGATCACCACGCCCAGGGAGAACAGGTCGGATCTCCGGTCCACCGCGCGCCCGCGCACCTGCTCGGGGCTCATGTAGGCCGGCGAGCCGATCGTCTGCCCGTCCCGGGTCAGCTCCGAGGCCTCCACCCGGGCGACCCCGAAATCGGCCAGCTTGACCGACCCGTCCTCACCCAGGAGGATGTTCGCCGGCTTGAGATCGCGGTGGACGATGCCGCGCGCGTGGGCATGGGCCAGCGCCGCCGCGATGGCGCGCGCCACCCGCAGCGCCCGATCCTCCCGCAGCGGCCCCGAGACGGCCATCTCCTGCTTGAGGGTGCGGCCCGCCACGAGCTCCATCGCGATGTAGCACAGGTCGGTCCCGCCGCTGCGCCCGGCATCGTAGACCGTGACGATGTTCGGATGGGACAGGATCCCGGCGGTCCGGGCCTCCCGCGCGAAGCGCTCGTAGATCTCGTCGGGGCCGGAGGACCCGTCCCCTATCGCCGGAACGCGCACCGTCTTGAGCGCCACCGGCCGGCCGATGACCGGATCGGTGGCGAGATAGACGGTCCCCATGGCGCCCCGGCCGATCTCCCTCACCAGGCGGTAGCGCCCCAGGTCCCGCGGGACCCCGTCCCTCACACCCCCAGGCTCCCCCATCTCGGCACCTCGACGGCGCCACGCCCGCGCGCACATCGGGCATCCTCGCCGCGCAAGGGGGAAAATAGGGGCCGCCGCCGGGGAGGGCAACCCCCAGCGCCCCTTCAGGGCCCGGCGAGGCGCGCCGTTCAGCCCTTCTGGAACTCCGCCACCACCAGCGTCATGTCGTCGTCCGGGGGACGGCCGGCGGCGTGGCGCCGGGCCGCCTGCTGCACCGAGTCGACGACCTGCTCGATCGGGCCGGGGTGCGCGGACAGGGCCCGGAACAGCCGATCGCGCCCGAACTCGTTCTCCGACGGGTCGAGCGTCTCGTAAAGGCCGTCGGTGCACAGGGCCAGCCGCTCGCCCGGGACGAACGGGACGGTCACGGTCGGCTCCGGCGACATCTTGAGCCCGTAGGACAGCAGCGGGGTGGTCGCGCCCAGCTGCCGCGGCTCCCGGCCCTCGCCCCAGACCAGGGCCGGCGGGTGGCCGGCGTTGAGGTAGCTCAGCGTGCGGTTCCGGTGGTCGATCATCGCCAGGACGACGGTCACCACGCGGTGCTGCCCGAGCGGCGCCAGCGTCTCGATGATGGCGCCGGCGGCCGGAGCGAGCCCCTGCTCGTCCTGGAACGATCGCCCGATGGCCGTCTTGATCATCCCCGTCACCAGCGCCGCCGCCACCCCGTGCCCCACCACGTCGGCCACCATCAACAGGAGGCGGTCGTCGGACAGCGGGACCACGTCGAACAGGTCCCCGCCCACCGACTCGCAGGCGAGGTACGCGGAGGCCACCCGGATCGGCCCGAACGAGCGGGGCAGCCCCTTCGGGATCAGCGCCTGCTGGTAACGGCGGGCCCGGGTCAGGTCCTCTGTCAGGCGCCGGATCAGGAGGTCGCGCTCCTCCTCCAGCCGTTGCATCTCCAGGCACCTCTCGACGAGCGAGGTGAGCACGGCCCGCGAGAACGGCTTGGTGATGAAGAAGCCGGCGCGCTCCTTGACCGAGCGCACCAGCTTCTCGTCCAGATCGGTCACCGACCCGGTGACCAGGATCACCTCCGTGCGCGGCGACTCCGTCTTGATGGAGTGGGTCAGCTCGAAGCCGTCCATGCCGGGCATCCGCACGTCCACGATCGCGACGTCGCGGGGCTCGCTGCGAAACGCCTCGAGGGCGCGCTCACCCGTGAGGAAACCCTCGACCTGGTAGGACGACGCCAGGATCCTCTCCACCGCGCGCAGCATCGCCGGGTCGTCGTCGACGACCATGATGCGGCCCGGCCGGGGCTTCACGACCCGCTCCCCGACGGGGGGGCGCCGGCGCGCGTCGAGGCGCCCCGCGCGGGCGACTCGGCGAGCGGCGGGGCGTCGGCGGGCTTCCCGTCCCCGGTGCTCGAGGGGAGGAGCACGATGACCGTGGTGCCCCTGCCGGGGCGGCTGTCGATGGTCATCTCACCGCCGACGTCCCAGAGGATCGAGCGACAGATCGCCAGCCCCAGGCCGAAGCCCTCGCTCTTCGTGGTGTAGAACGGCTCGTGGATCCTCTTGAGCTGCTCGGGCGGGATCCCGGAGCCGGTGTCGGCGACCTTCACCTCGACGCGCGACCCGAGCGCCCGGGCGCCCACCTTCAGCTTCCCGCCCGCGGGCATCGACTCGAGAGCGTTGGTCAGAAGGTTCAGGAAGAGCTGCTCGAGCCCGCCCCGGCTGGCGTTGATCTCCGGCAGGCCGTCCGGGATCTTCAGCTCGAGCGCCACGCCGCTGCGCTTCAGACGGGCGCCCAGGATCGACAGGGTCCCGTCCAGGATCGCCGCCAGCGACGCCCTCTCGACCGGGCGGACTCCGGAGCGGGCCAGCTGGAGCATGCCGTCGAAGATCCTCTGGCAGACGCGCGCCGACTGCTCGATCTGGCTCAGGTCCTGGGACAGCACCAGCCGGTCGAACGACCCGGTCTCCAGCTCCTCGCGGGCCTGCTGGGCCAGCGGCAGGATCGCGCCGATGGCGTTCTTCACGTCGTGCGAGATGGCCCGCGCCAGATCGGCCATGGCGTGCTTCTTCTCGGCCTCGATGATGCGCTCCTCCATCGACAGGGCGCGGCGCGCGTTGTGGATCATCGAGGCGACGTGACGCACGACCCGCGACACCGCCGCCGCCTCGGTGTCCCCCAGGGCGCCGGGCCTGCGGGCGGCGATCTTCAGCAGCCCGAGCAGCTCCCTCTCGTGGTGCAGGGGCACCAGCAGGATCGTACCCTCGGCCGGCTCCCCCCTGCGGCCGCCCCAGCGCAGGAGCCGCGCCAGCGCGGCCGCGCCGCGCGGGCCGTTCGCGCACACCCCAAGGGGCCCGCCCTTGGCTCCCTTGCGGGTCGTCGCGAACGAGACGACGCGCACTCCGGCGGCCCTCCGCAGGGCCGGGCGCAGCCTCTCGGGCACCCTGATCCGCCGGCCGATACGCCCGCTCTTCGCCTTCGCCCAGGCGATCTGCTCGGCGTGCAGCACCAGGCGGGCGCCGTCCTCCTCGGCGATCAGCAGGGCCGAGGAATGATCGTAGCGGGTCAGGGTCCGCAGCCCGTGCAGCACCTGGTAGAAGAGGTCCTTCGGGCGAAGCTCGCGGACCGTCTTGTCCTTGATCTGATCGACGACCCGGTTGATCCGGCGCTCGTCCCGCAGCGACACCTCGTGCGCCAGCTTGCGACACAGCTTCGTGAGCCAGCGTCCGTCCCCCGGCTGGAAGGGTTGTCCCAGCCGCTGCAGCGTCAGGACCCCGATCGCCCGTCCTCCCACGACGATCGGCGCCATGACCCGCTTCTCCCCCAGATCGGGCCGTCCCTGATCGAGGAAGGCCCGGACCTGTCGCTCGTCCCAGTCGCCGCCCGATCGCCCCCAGGCCAGGGCCCGCAGGGCGCCGGAGACCGGCGCCCGCAGGACCACCGCCCCGCCGTCCGCATCGAAGTGCTGGGCGATCTGCCCGAGCGCGGTCTTGTACAGCTTCGTCAGGTCCTCGGTCTGCTCGAGGCTCCTGGCGAGCCGGTTCTGGAACCGGTATCGTTCCTGCCTAGTCGACATGGCCTCTCGACACCGCTCGACTCAAATCCGGCGTCGAGGCGGCGCCCGCGGGAGGAGGGGCCGGACGCACGGGCGTTCCCCCGGGGCGCGCCCGGCCGCTCGACGGCGTGGGTTGGCTGCACGGGAGCCGGCCGCCGGCCGGCGGGTTCAGACCCCTCAGGTGCCGCCGTGTCCGATCGTCACCTTCTGGCCCTCGACGATGACCGGGACCGACCGTCCTCCCTTGGAGAACTTGAGCATCTCGGTCATCATCGACGCGTCCTTCAGAACGTTGTGGTACCGGACCTCGTACCCCTTGGCCTCGTAAGCCTCACGGGCTGCCGTGGTGTAGGGTCAGGTGTCCTTCCCGAAGATCCGGACGGTCTTCGACATCGCTCCTCCCCTTCAGCATGGCGCGCACCCCTCCCGGTCGGCGCATGGTAGCACCGGGCTCCCCGGCGATCAATTCGGCGCGGCGCTGCTCGCTGCTCGGGTCGGGCGCGACGCGGGCGAGGAGGAAAGCGGCGGGCCGCGCGACGGGCGGGCGGGGATCTCATCATGGACCACCCGCCCGGAGGGTTGGTGAGCCGTGGAGGATTCGAACCTCCGACCCGCTGATTAAGAGTCAGCTGCTCTACCAGCTGAGCTAACGGCCCAAACCCGTGAAGAGCTGTCTGGGGTCCCTTGACAGACTCGACCTCGACCGCCACAGCGCCCTGGCCTGGAACCCCGAAATGGAGGAGGCCGAAGACCGTCCCCCGGCCATGATTCTAATCGACAACTATTTCGCAGTCTACCGGAAGCGCCGCCGGGCCCTCATCAGCGGCGACGCTCCCCAGGGGACGGGGGCGGGCGGCGGCCGGCCCATGCACGCCCGCGCCTGGCGATCCTACCAGAACCTGATGAGCAAAGAGCCCGCCTGCGAGCGCGCCGAACGCTACCGCCGCCTCATGGAGGAGAAGGGCTACCGCAGCATCCGCGCCCTCGCCAAGGCCGTCGGGGAGGACCACTCCCGGATCGCGCGCGTCCTCAAGGTGCTCGATCTTCCCGAGAGGGTCCTCGACGCCCTCCGGGAACATTCAGACGTCGTCCGCGTGCGGGCCCATTTCACCGAAAAGCGCCTCCGGCAGATGGTGATGAAGAAGCGCGGCGAGGCGGCCATCCTGGGAGAGATCAAAAGAGTCGCGCGGGCCGGAACCGAACGCGCGCTACCGTGATCCGCTTTCCCCCGCCGCCTTTCTTCCCGCTTCCTGAATCCGGCTTCTCGCTTCCGGATTCGCCGCTCGTTGCCACCTTGGCCTTCGACGAATCCGGACCGCCCTTCTTGAGGAAGTTGACGATCAAGTCCACGACGCCGTCCACGACCTCATCGGTCTCCTTCGGGGAAAGCGTCTCGTAGTGCCGGATGATCTCCGGCGGCTGCGGCCCCTGCTTTTTGCCCTTGTTCTTGGGCTTCTTCATGACATCCCCCTCGGCCCAACCATGTTAACCGTTCGGAAGGTGCCGGCGCAAATCCACGCCTCCCCGAATGTACCGGTCTACTAACAGGCTGTTGACGAATACGGATTCGAGCGCTTCTTCACGATGGTTC
>JBHIBC010000086.1:0-10898 GCA_046758905.1 Acidobacteriota bacterium
CCTCGGCGGCGCGCGTGACGTACTCCCTGAGCTCCGTCGCGCCGTATCCGTAGTGCCCGCGACAGGAGGTCGGCAGCGCCCCGCCCGGAGCCTCGGCGACCACCTCCACGAGATGGGCGCCCACGGTGGGTGATTCGAGGCGGTCGACGATCCGCTCGGCGGTGGCGACGACCCTGCGGCTCGCGCACGCCAACAGATCGTCGGCGTACCGATCGTCGATCCTGAGATTCCCCACCCGGTCGGCGACCGGTGCGTGCAGCAGCGCCACGTCGGGCCGGATGGCCTCGGCGACGAGCACCTCCTCGCCGCTCACGGGATCCACCTGGGCCGGCGTGCCGTTCACCCCCCTGTAATCCGACCCCTCCCCGCCGGGCGCCGGCAGCGACGAGAGGCCCATCGCCGCGGCGCGCAGCCCCTGCACGATCTCGTACACGTCGCGCTCCACCCACCGGATCGCTCTCGCCTCGACGGCGCGCCTCACGTTGGGGGCCGTGACGAAACCCGCCTCGTACTCGAAGCCGCAGAACCCGAACGTGGCCTCCTCCACGACGCCGGCTCCCACCAGCAGGTCGAGGGCCAGCGGATTCGGCAGCGTCACCGCGCGCAGGCCGCGCCGGCCCTGTCGCACCAGCTCGCGGAGAAGCGCCATCGGCGCCCGGTTGAGCTGGAAGCCGCCGAAAGTCACGAGCGCCCCGTCGGGCACGACCGCCGCCGCGTCGCGGAGCGTCCGCACGACGCTCACCGCACCGCCCCGCGGTCCGGGGCGCGGAGCCGGGGGATGCGGGCACCGCAACGGCTCGCGCCGCCCTTGGGCGACGCGCTCGTCTCCCCCTTCACCGCGCGGGCCCGCGCCCGAGCACGCCCCGCAGCATCAGATCGGTCAGCGCGTCGGCGATCTGCTCGGCGGAGTACCGCCCGTCCGGCCGGTACCACTGATAGACCCAGTTGACCATCCCCAGCATCGTGAATGCCGCCAGGCCGGGATCGAACCGACGCGCGGATCCGGACCTCCGCAGGTCGCGGAAGGTGCTCTTGAGGAAACGGACGTAGCGTCTCTTGCGCCTGTTGATCCGTTCCCGGTACCGCCCTCCGAGAGCGTTGCTCTCGTGGAGGATCACGGCCACCTCCTTGGCGCGGTCGCGGGTGATCAGGAGCACGTGCCCGCGGAGCGTCGCGCGCAGCCTCCGGAGCGGGTCCCGGATCCTCATCACCCGGCTCAGGACCCTCGACTCGAACAGGTCCATGCCGTACGACATGATCTCGAACAGCAGCTCCTCCTTGCTGCGGACGTGGTGGTAGATGCCCGCCTTGGTCATGCCCAGGGCGTCGGAGATCTCGCCCATCGATGCTCCGTCGAATCCCTTGTCGCAGAAGATCTGCGCCGCGGTCTCCAGGATCTGGGCCTGGCGGCTCGGCCGGCCCTTGCCCAGGCTGCGCTTCACCATGCCCTCCCGGGTCCGGCGGTCGCCCCGCCGCCGGTGCGCCGCTCAGCCGCCGGCCCCCCCGCCGTCGAGGGAGCGCCCGCCCGGCGCCGGGCGGGATCGGCGCGGGCGCGGAGAGAGGACCCCGCGCGTATCGTCCGCCGCAGCGGGAGCGGGCCGAGGTGGGGGCTGCTCTCGGTTCAGGCGGCCCCGATCCAGCCGACGACCCGCTCGGCCACGCGCGGGGCCGAAAGACCGAACCTGTCGGCGAGGACCTCGTGAGGCGCCGACGCCCCGAAGCGATCCACACCGATCAGCAGCGCGTCGGCGCCGACGATCCTCTCCCAGCCTTGCAGGCGCGCCGCCTCCACGACCACCTTGCGGGCGCCGAGCGGGATCACCGCGTCACGGTAGCGGCGGTCCTGCGAGAGGAAGATCTCGGGACAGGGCATGGAGACGACCCGCGAGCCGATCCCCTGCTCCGCGAGGATCCGTTGCGCCTCCACGGCGGTCGAGACCTCCGAGCCGGTGGCGATCAGGACCAGCGGCTTCGGCGCCCCCGATTCACCCCCGGCATCTCCTCCGGATCCCACATCGGAGAGGACGTAGCCGCCGCGGAACATCTCCCGATCCCGAAATCCCTTCCGCCTCGCGAGAGGCGGGACGCTCTGGCGCGTCAGGATGAGCGCTGTGGGTCCGTCCCGGCGCTCGAGCGCCACGGTCCAGGCCATCGCCGTCTCCGGCCCGTCCGCCGGCCGGATCACGGTCAGGTTCGGCACCGCCCTCAGTCCGGCCAGCTGCTCGACCGGCTGGTGGGTCGGCCCGTCCTCGCCCAGGAGGATGCTATCGTGGGTGAAGACGTAGATCACCTGCTGCCGCATCAGGCCCGCCAGCCGGATCGGCGGGCGCATGTAGTCGGAGAAGATCAGGAACGTGCTGCCGTACGGGATCGGGCCCCCGTGCAGCGCCATGCCGTTGAGCACCGCGCCCATGCCGTGCTCCCTGACGCCGAAGTGGAAGTTGCGGCCCGAGAACGCGCCGCTCGCGATCGAGCCGCCCCCCTTGATGAAGGTCTTGGTGGACGGCTCCAGATCGGCGCTCCCGCCGCACAGCGAGGGGATCAGCCCGGCCGCGCTCTGAAGGATCCTTCCCGAGAGCGACCGGGTCGCCTCCGGCTTCGGCGGGCTCGGGAGATCCCCGACCAGGCGCTCGAACAGGTCGGGCGGAACCGCTCGCGAGCGGTAACGGTCCCAGTCCTCCCTCCGGGCGGGATGGGCCCGGCTCCACTCGTCGAACCGCGTCTGCCACTCCTCGCGGGCCCGCCGCCCGGCGTCGGCCCGCTCCGCGAACAGCTCCCGTACCTCGCGGGGGACGTGGAAGGCCGGCTCCTCCGGCCACCCGAGGTTTCTCTTGGTGGCCCGGGCCTCCTCGGGTCCGAGCGGCGCCCCGTGCGCCGCGGCGGTGTCGTGCTTGTTGGGGCTGCCGTGCGCGATGTGGGTCCGCGCCACGATCAGCCCCGGCCGCTCGGCCTCACTCGATGCCGCGTCCAGCGCGTCCAGGATCTGGGAGTGGTCGTGGCCGTCGATCCGCCAGACCCGCCAGCCGTACGCCTCGAAGCGCCGGCCCACGTCCTCCGAGAAGGCCAGGCGCGTCTCCCCCTCGATCGTGATCCGGTTGTCGTCGTAGATCAGCGTGAGGTTGCCCAGCCGCAGGTGTCCCGCGAGGGAGGCCGACTCGGACCCGACCCCCTCCATCATGTCGCCGTCGCTCACGATGGCCCAGATCCGATGGTCGATCAGCGGGTGGCCCGGGGTGTTGAACCTCTCCGCCAGCATGCGCGCCGCGATCGCCATGCCGACGCTGTTCCCGAGCCCCTGCCCGAGCGGCCCCGTCGTGGTCTCCACCCCGGGCGCGCACCCGAGCTCCGGGTGCCCGGGGGTCCGGCTCTCCCACTGCCGAAACCTCCGGATCTCCTCCATCGACAGGTCGTACCCGCTCAGGTGGAGGAGGGCGTACAGCAGCATCGAGCCGTGCCCGGCCGACAGCACGAAACGATCGCGGTCCGGCCAGAGCGGGTCCGAGGGGTCGAACTTGAGGTGGCGCGTCCACAGCAGGAAGGCGTAGTCGGCCGCGCCCATCGGCATGCCGGGATGGCCCGAGCCGGCCCGCTCCACGGCGTCGATGGCGAGCGCCCTGATCGTCGTGATCGACAGTTGGTCGAGATCGGTCACGCCCGGCGTCCGTCCCATTGGCCCTCCATGCCACCGGCCGGCCGGAGGCCGGTCAGTCTAGCAGAGTCCGGACGCGGCCGGACGGACGGCCCGGGCCACGCCGCTACGGGCCGCCCGTCGCGAGGGCCGCCTTGAGGTCGGCGGTGAAGGCCCGGACCACCTCGTCGTGCCTCTCCTTCGGGGGCTTCCGGCGGAAGCAGATCTCCTTGATGTCCCGGGCGTAGGACGAGTGGGCCATCAGCCGGCCGCCGTCGATGAGCCCGAAGGTCGAGCTGATCTTCTTGCCGATCTGGAACACATCGCCCATCCCGAAGCGCATCTGCCTGACGATCTCGTCGGTGAGGATCTCGTAGTCGGGGCCGAGGATCTGGTTGCCCGGCATGGAGAAGTTCTCGAACACGACCCCCACCTCCTGCAGGGTCCTCGCCCGATCGGCCTCCAGGTGCAGCCTCAGCACGTACTCGTACCAGTGGAAGTGGCGCCATTCGTCCGCGATGATCTTCGTGAGCAGCAGGTCCAGGAGCGGCTCCCCCACGGTGCGGCGGAACGCCTGGTAGAAGAACGCCGTCAGCAGCTCCTGGCAATAGGTGAAGGCGTTGGCCTGCAGCGGCGTCCGGATGTAGTCGACCTCGAACCCTCGCTGTCGCGGCCGCTCGAGGGCGGCCCGCAGCGCCGCGCGGTCGAGGCCCACGAGCTCGAGATAGGCGACGAGCCGGTCGGCATGGTTCTGCTCCTCCCTCTCCCAGAGCCTGAAGAAGGCCGCCATCGTCTCGCTGGTGCAGAACCGGGCGATCAGCAGATCAGCGTAGACGTCGGCGTACGATTCGACGAAGGTGACCAGCTTGACGACGAACAGGTTGTCGAGCGTCAGCCTGTCGCGGTCGAACAGGGACCAATCGACCCGCACGGGGCCCTGGTCGTCCCAGCGGATCCTGCGTGCCCCCTCCTCGAATCTCCGGTACCGTTCCCGCAGCCGGGCGGCGTCGATCGACACGCTCGGGAAGACGGGGGCGAAGGGAGGCGCCCCGTCGCGAGGGGCCTCCGGCGGCGTGGTGCGTCGGACGTTCTCGTTCACGGTCCTCCCCTTTCTCAAGAGGCGCGTCCCCGCGGCGGGAGACGGCGTTCGGGCTCGTCCGTCAGGTCGTCCGGCCTGGGGCCGGCGTGACGGGGCCGCGGCTCACTCGGCTGCTCTCCTGGTGGCGATCCTCAGGAGCGACTCGTCCCCGGCGATCGGGACGGGGTACTCGTTGGTGTAGCAGGCGGCGCAGAACGGCCGGCCCCCCCCGACCGCCCGGTACATGCCCTCCAGCGACAGGTACCCGAGCGAGTCGGCGCGGATGAAGCGCTCGATCTCTCCGGTGGAGTGGCGCGACGCGATCAGCTCGGCGCGCGTCGGCGTGTCGACGCCGTAATGACAGGGCCCGATCGTCGGGGCGCAGGAGATGCGCACGTGCACCTCGCGGGCGCCGACCGCCCGGATCATCGAGACGATCTTGCGGCTGGTCGTCCCGCGCACGATGGAATCGTCGATCAGCACGACCCGCCGCCCGTCCAGGAGCGCGCGGACGGGGTTGAGCTTGAGCTTCACTCCGAAGTGGCGGATCGACTGCCGGGGCTCGATGAAGGTGCGCCCCACGTAGTGATTGCGCACCAGCCCGAACTCCAGGGGGATGCCGGCGGCCTCGGAGTAGCCGAGCGCGGCGTAGACCCCCGAGTCGGGCACCGGAACCACGATGTCGGCCCTCACGGGATGCTCCCGGGCCAGCTCCCGCCCGAGCCGCTTGCGGACCTCGTGCACGCTCCGTCCGAACACGAGCGAGTCGGGCCTGGAGAAATAGACGTACTCGAAGATGCACTGCGCCGGTGTCGCCGGGGGGAACGGCCGGTACGACCTCACCCCGGCCGGGCCGAGCACGACCATCTCTCCGGGCTCCACGTCGCGCACCAGCGTGGCGTCGAGGAGATCCAGGGCGCACGACTCCGAGGTCAGGATGTGGGCGTCCCCCAACCGGCCGAGCGACAGCGGACGGAACCCGCGTGGGTCGCGCACGCCGATGATCCGGTCGGGCGCGATGAACACCAGCGAATACGCGCCCTCCACCTGCTTGAGGGCGTCGACGATGGCGGCCTCGAGATCGCCCTGCCTCGATCTCGCGATCAGGTGCAGGATCACCTCGGTGTCGGACGTGGTCCTGAAGATCGAGCCCGCACCCTCCAGATCCCTCCTGAGCCGCGCGGCGTTGACCAGGTTCCCGTTGTGGCCGACGGCGATCTCGCCCTTGCAGGAGTCGATGCGGAAAGGCTGGGCGTTGACGCGGTTGCTCTGCCCGGCGGTCGAGTACCGGACGTGGCCGATCGCCAGGTGTCCCTTGAGGCGGCGGAAATGTTTCTTCCTGAAGATGCGGGCGACCCGCCCCATCCCCTTCTCCTCGATCAGGCGGTGGCCCGCCGACGAGACGATGCCCGCCGACTCCTGCCCGCGGTGCTGCAGGCCGTGCAGCCCGAGGTAGGTGAGGTTGGCCGCCTCGGGATGGCCGAAGACCGCGAACACGCCGCACTCGTCGTGGAAGCGGTCCTCGAGAGATCCGGGCGGTGGGCTCGGCCCTAGCGCGCGACGCTGTCCGATCACCTCCGACACCTCCCGCGGAAGGATTATACAGGGGTCAGGCTGGATGTGGCCGCCCCGGCCCTCGATTCCAGCCGTCCAGGTACCAGCGGTGACCGATCTTGACCAGGGTCAGGGTGACCTCGACCCCGTCCAGGGGCCAGGGATGACCGGGAGAGGTCTCGTACAGCCGGAGCCGGGCCGCGAGCCGGTCGGGGCGCTCGTCGTCGATGGCCAGGATCTGGTAGGCGGAGTGGCGCGGCAGGTCCGCGCCCACGAAGATCGCCTCCAGCGCCTGCTCGCGCCCCTCGAACCTCCTGAGAAACGAGCCGCTCATCTGCTCGCGGGCGCCGCCCGGCTGCCGCCGCCTCCAGGCGCGCATCACCAGGCGCAGCGTCGTCAGGCCCTCGGAGGACTCCGTGAAGCGCAGCGGCTCGGAGCTCACCCGCCGCAGCCTACCGACCCGCCACAGCCCGTCTTCCTGCCGGAGGACCCGGATCGACTCGACGCGCAGCTCCACGGCCTCCCCCTGCTCCGCCCAGAGGCTGCGCACCTTGGCGTCGTAGGCCCGCACCTCGCCGCCGGAGGGCCCGACTTGCACCGGCTTCAGATCCGCCTCGCGGAAGTCGAACGCCGCAATGCGGATCCGCTGCCTGCCGTTGAAAGGGGCCGAGTCCCGGTCGTAGCGCGCGCTCAGCGACTGCGTCATGGCGGCCTTGAGGGCGCGGATCGTCCGGTAGCTGCGGGAGGCCATGAACAGCCGCAGCGCGCCCCCGGCGGTGGCCCGGGGATCGACCCAGGGGGCTTCGAGCGCCTCCGCCGGCCCGCCGTCGGGGGCGCCCTCGTCGCCGCGCTCGGGCACCCGCTCCGCGCGTCCGAGCGGCGGGTCCTCGTCCTCGGCGCGATCGGGCGGGCCCTCCGGAGCCGGGGGGCGAGGCGTCTCGGGGAGGGTCTCGGCCGCGGGCGACCTGCCGGGCGCGGCCCCCGCGAGCAGGATCCCGATGAGGACGGCGGCGGTCAGCCGCCGTCGTCGTCTCGCCCGATGTCCCGTCACGCCAGGAACGGTAGCGTGGCGGAAACGTGCCGTCAAGTGGCGGCCGGCGCCGCGGCGCGGGCCGTCACAGGCGTTCCTGCGCGATGAACGGTCGAAGTCGGCGCTCGACCAGCGCGCGCATCCTCTCCGGAAAGCACAGGCGCTGGATCCGCCGCGGCTCGTTGCGGATCGAATCGATGAGCGGCGAGATCGTCCTCTCGGACATGTAGCCGACGACACGTCCGCGGATCGACAGTCCGATGTCCTCCGGGGCGGTCCCCATCCGATCCGCGTAGGCGAGGTCCCGGTACGGCAGGTCGGTCGCGTCGTCCCCGAGCAGGTAGTAGCGCGGGTCGAGGCCCTTCCCCCGGAACAGGTCGTTGAGCGAGTCCAGCGCCTGGCCGAAGCTCCTGTGTCGAGTGTCGTTCGTCACGCGCACCGTCTTGAACAGCCGGCGCCGGGTGATCCGCGCACACAGGTCGCGGAGGATCGGGTCGACGGCGCCGGCGCGGGCGGTGGCCCACTGCGCGAACGACGACAGGATGAGCCAGTCGTCGAGCCTCAGGAAATCCTCGACCGACATCTCTCCGCGGGCGCTCACCAGAGTTCGGATGGGGGCCGGGCACGGATCGGGGAACCGGCCGGTCTCCCCGTACGAGTCGAGCAGCCGCTGCAGCGCGGTGCGGATCATCTGCTCCGCCGCGCGGCCGGTCTTGTGGTAATAGACCTGCTGGTACATCAGGTAGCGGCCGATGACGAACTGCTCCGCGGCGTGGTATCCCTTGGTGCCGTTGATCGCGAGGCGCAGATCGTCCTCGACCCTGCAGGCCTCGGGCGGCCGGCGGGCGGCCGAACCGCGGCCGGGCCGGGCGGGCGGTCCGGCCGGGCCGCGCCGCGCCAGCCTCAGATTGGTCAGGATCCAGTCGAGGTCGTAGCGGCCGTACGCCACGCCGGTCATGTAGGAGTCACGCAGGAGGTAGTCGAGGCGGTCGGCATCGAGCTGCGAGGATACGATGTCGCTGACGAACGACGGACGGTAGGCGCGGTCGTAGACGGAGAGGATCTCCTCCGACATTCCCGCCCGCCGCAGCAGCCGTCCCGCCTCGCCCCGCGCGTTGCGGACGATCAGGCGGGTCCACTCCTCGTGCCGCCGCCCGCCGAACACGCGCTCGTACAGGTGTGAGAAGGGGCCGTGTCCTAGGTCGTGCAGCAGGGCCGCGACGATCGCCACCAGACGCGTCCTCTCCGCCCGGCGCGGCGGCTCGGGGATCTGCCCCGAGGCCTGCAGCGCGTCGAACATCCGCTTGGCCAGAAACGCCGCGCCGATCGAATGGGTGAACCGGGTGTGCTCGGCGCCGTGGAAGGTGAGGAACAGCGCCCCGAGCTGCCGGATCCGCCTGAGGCGCTGGAACTCGCGGGTGTTCACGAGGTCGACGATCAGCCCCTCGCGCTGCTTGTCGAAGCTGATCGAGCCGTGGATCGGATCGCGGAAGTATTTGTCGGCCATGGCGCTCGCCCCGGTCGCGCAAGGATACGCCAGCGATCGTCGGGGCACAACGGCCGCGAGGCGAGTGCCCGGGCCTCCTCGGCCCGGGTCGGCCCGTCAGGGGCAGGCGTCCGCGAAGTCGAACCGCCGGAACCCGAGGGAGGATCGGCCGTAGCTCTGATCGAACCCGCCGGCCGACTCGAAGCGGGAAAGATAGAAGAAGGCCTCGCCCTCCGCCGGGTCGTCCTCGGTCGGGACGGTCCCTCCCGCCCCGTTGGCCACCAGGCAGAGGGTCGACCCCAGGCCGACGTTGCCGGAGAGCTGAAGCAGGCCGCCGACGGAGCCGCGCAGCACGTCCGTCGATCGGCCCCCGTCGGGCACGTAGGCCTGCAGCGTCCCATCGAGGCCCCACCAGAGAGCGAAACTGCGCATGAACATCGCCCGCGCCCGGCTGGCGTCCCACGCGAAGATGCCGTACCCGTCGAACGCCAGGCCCTCGATCGCCGGGAGGCCGTCGATGCCGTGGTCCGCCGCATCCGCGAGCAGGAGGTCGCCCCCGCCGGCCGAAGCCTCGACGAGATAGAACTGGCCGGTCGGCTCCACCCCCAGGAGCCCCGCCGGGGTCGGCGCCAGACCCTGCATCCGGGTCGCCAGCGGGCGCTCCCACATCCTGGCCCCCGTGTCGGGGTCGATAGCGAACAGGAACGGCGGGCCCGGGTAGCTCCCGTACAGGACGCCGTCCCGGTAGGCCAGCCCCTCGAGCGGGGAGTTGCCCGGGGAGATGACCGGCGTCGGGAAGAAGTCGAGGACGCGGCCCAGCAGGTCGACCCTGTAGGCGCGCGGTCCGCCCAGATCGAGCACCGACACCCACAGATCGGTCCCGTCGTACGCCAGGCCGCGCACGTCGCCGCTGCCGGGGGAGAGAAAGCTCGAGATCGTCTGCCCCGTCCTCGGGTCGACCAGCAGGATCAGGCGCCGCCCGACATCGCTGATCGCGATCCGGTCCGGGAGCGCGGCGAGGGCGGTGCTCTGGGCCACCTTGGTGAAGCCCCCGTGCAGCGCGATCTGCTTCCAGCCGGGAGCCGGGCCGACCGAGACGGCCAGATCGAAGAACCGGACGTCTTCGACGACGCCGTCCACCCTGAGCCTCAGGACGCCCGGCGCGGCGGCGAGCGGCAGCGTCCCGAGCGATTCGCTCACCGGGATCACGGTGATCAGCGGCACGTTGCCGCTCGCCACGTCCACGTCGATCCCCCAGCCTCGATCCGGCCCCAGCTCCTCCTGGAGGCCGAACCCGAACGACACCGCCGGCTGGGTGCAGCATGTGGTCAGCTCGATCTCCGCCCGGAAGACGACCGGGTCGCCGGTGGTCGGTGAGTCGGGATCGAGCGAGAAGCCGAGGATCGTCCCCGCGGCCTCGGCCGGGGAGGCGGCGGCCGGGACCGTGGCCAGCAGGATCGCGACGGCGACCCGTCGGAGGAAGGGGCGGAAGAGGGCGCCGGGATCTCCCGGCGGTGAGCGGCGCATCGACGGCGTTGGAGCGGGCGCGACCGGGCCGCGTTCCGGCCCTCCATATACCGCCAGATCGCCCCGCCGTCAACCGGGGGGGCGCCGAGGTATCCCCGGTTCCCGAGCCCGGGCGGCGGCCCGGGCGGAGCAGGGATTCTCCCCGGCCGGGCCGGGAGCCTCCGGGCGTGGGGGCTGGACGTGCCCTCGCCCCGCCCCCATATTTACCCCCGATGTCCGGCCGTCCCGACTCGACCCGCCCCGGCCCGCCCGCGGCGCTGATCGCCGCCGCGGCGCTCGCCGTCGCCACCGCCTGCGGCGGGGGGCGGGCGGCCCCGTTGGTGGCCGACCCGGGCCCGCACCCGCGCAGGGAGCCGGGCGGACGGCCGGCCACTTCGGACGCGGGCGGGGTCTACCACACGCTGCGGCGCGGTCAGACGCTGTACGCCCTGTCGCGCGCGTACGGAGTCCCGGTCGAGACCCTCATCGAGGTCAACCGCATTGCCGACGTCACCGACCTGCCGGTTGGAGCCGTCATCTTCATTCCCGGCGCTCGGAGGACGATCACCGTCCCCGCCTCGTCCCGGCTCCGGTGGCCGCTGAAAGGTCGGATCAC
>JBHIBC010000087.1:0-10784 GCA_046758905.1 Acidobacteriota bacterium
CCTCCCGCTCGGGCGGGGGCGCCCCCGCGGCCGCCGTCCGGACCGCAAGGGCCAAGGCCAGGGTGACCAGCCCCGCGAGCCGCGGCGTCCGGCGTCCGATCATGGCCCGGGGTTCTCCAGCTGGATCCGGCGGATCCAGATGCCCCGAGAGCCGTCCGACAGCTGCGGGAGGCTCGCGGCGAGGCCGCTCAGGCCCTCGCCGGGACGCTCCTCCGGCGCCGGAGCGGCGTCGGCGAGACCGCCGATCCCGCGCAGGGTCCTGCGCACCGTGCGCCGGCTGACCTCGCCGTAGCTCACCGCCTGTCCGGGCACCGGGCGGGGCAGCGCCCGGATCTCGCGCTCGAGATCCTCGAGGGGCCGTCGCGAGGCGATCATCAGGATCGTCTCCCGGCCGCCTCCGCTGGTGACCTCCCAGTTCTGGGCGATCTCGTCCAGTCGCCCCGGCAGACGGTGCCTGATCCCCGGCCGGAGGGGGTTGCCGGGCTCAAGCCCGGCCGGGAACAGGACCAGGACCCGCATCCGCTCGTCCTCGTTCAGGACGTAAAAGTGCATGCTCTCGGACCCCTCCACTTCCATGAACAGCCGGTCTCCCGGCCGGATCCGCGCGCCCGGGGAGAGCCGCTCCTCGATGCCCTCGCGCTCCCGATAAAGGGAAGCCTCCACGGAGAGAGGGGCCGGGGTGAGCCGGGGGAGAAGGGCGGCCAGAGCCGCGACGACGAGGGTGATGCCGGCCGCGGCGAGGACCCAGAGTCGGCCCCGGCGCGCAAGCCGTCGCGGCGGCGTGGCGCCCTCCCGGCCGGGCGCGATGGGTGCCCGGGCGACAGCACCGGGCGCGATCGTCGCCAGCAGGGCCGCCTCGAGCTCCCCGGCGCCGGCGTAGCGGCGCGCGGGGTCGCGCTCCAGGGCCCGTCCCACGGCCTGCACGAAGGCCGCGGGAAGGTCGGGCCGCAGGTCGCGAAGCGCGGGCGGTCGGCCGAGCCGGTGCTTGTCGATCAGACCGTCCAGGGTGGAGGCTTCGACCGGAAAGCGCCCGGTGACGAGGCGGAACAGGACCACGCCGAGCCCGTAGACGTCGGTTCCCGGTCGCGGCGCCTCGCCGCGCAGCAGCTCCGGGGCCATGAACAGCGGCGTGCCCGTGTCCTGAAGCTCGTCGCGCCCCCCTCCCGGGATGCCTTCCCTCACCGACCCGAAATCGAGCAGGACGATCCGGCCGCCCTGCTCACGCAGGACGTTGGAGGTCTTCACGTCGCAGTGGACCAGCCCCGCCGCGTGCACGGCCGCCAGGGCGCGACACAGGTCGACGCCGATGAGGGCGGCCTCCGCGGCGCCCAGCGGCCCCTGCTCCGCGAGGGTCTCCTCCAGCGTCTTTCCGCGCAGGAGATCGGTCCACAGGCCGACCCGCCCCTCGTGCCGATCCGCCCCGTGGACCGTGAGCACGTTCGGGTGCCGCACGCGCGCCAGCCGGCGGGCCTCCTCGAGGGACCGCGCCTCGGCCGATTCCTTTCGATCGGCTCGCGGCCGCAGCAGCTTGAGGGCGACCTCCCTCCGGAGCGCTGGGTCGTAGGCGCGATAGATCTCGCCGAACCCACCGCGGCCGATCGGCTCGAGGATCCGGAGGGGGCCCCAGGCTTCGGGGGTCGCCGTCTGGTGCGCCGCCGCGATCCGCTCGATGAGGCGGAACTGCCGCAGGCGGCCGCCCAGGTTCCGGTGCGTGGAGGTCTCCGCCTCCCAGTGGACGGGTCTGCCGTCGTTCACCGCTTCGGCTACCCGGAGCAGCGCCCGGTCATCCTCTCTGTCCATCCATCGCCTCCGCCAGGCGGACGAGGGCTCTGGCGACCATCATCCGCGCGGCGTTCTCGCTCGGGCATCCGAGCGCCTCGGCCACCTCCCGGTGCGTGAACGCCAGCTCGATCCGCATGACGATCGCCTCCCGCTGCTCCTCGGGCAGCGTGGCCAGGGCGGCCTCGTACGCGGCCACGGCCTCGTTCCCGATCGCCTCCTCGAGAGGGGAGGGCATCGAGGCGACCACGTTGTCGGTGAGGTTCGCCCTCTCCGGCCTTCGGCTGGCGCTCCGGATCTCGTTGCGGATCTGATTCATCAGGGCGCGCGTCAGGTAGGCGAGAAAGGCCCCATCCCGGCGCGGCTCGAACGACTTCACCCTGTCCAACGCCCGCAGCAGGGTGATCTGCACCAGATCGTCGGTGTCCAGGAGGTCGCGGGCGCGGGCGGGCAGGCGGCCCCGTGCCCATCTCCGCAGCGCGGGCAGGCAGCGGCGGACGAGCCGGTCCCGTGCCTCGGCGTCGCCCGAGCGCACCCGCGCCAGGAGCGTGGCCGTCGTCTCAAGATCGCCGCCCCGGTGAGGCTGGAGAGGGCCCTCTGTGCCTGGTTGCGCCAATGCCCCCTCGCCGACACGGCCCCCGGGGGTCGAGGGCCGTGCCCGCAATGTTCGAGATTCATCTTTGCTTGCCGCTACTTTCCCCCAAGAGGCCGCCCCGAGTCAAGTCCCGGCCGTCGTCGGGGGGCGTGCGATCGGCCGCTGCCTCGGTGTTGGGTGGGGCAGAGGGGGTTCGGAGTGATCGGCCGGGGGCGGGCTCCGTGAACCTACCCGGTCGGCCCGTGCCCGATCCAGGTGCTGTTCACTCGATAAAGAAGCTGAGGTGTGGCGATGACAACGCTCGAGAAGTGTCGACGGGGGACTGTGAGCGCTCTCTGCGTTCTGGCGATGACCATCGCCCTCTCCGGCCAGGCGGCCGCCAAGGGAAGGGGCCGGGCGCCCGAGCCGGGCGTCTTCCCGATCGACAGCAGCCCGCTCGGGAACAGCTACGGGGACTGGAGCGCCGCGTGGTGGCAGTGGGCCTTCGCGCTGCCGGTCGAGGGGCACCCGCTGGTCGACGAGACGGGCGCCCAGTGCGGCGCCGGCCAGGCGGGAAACGTCTGGTTCCTCGGTGGGGTGTTCAACGAGTCCGGGACGGCGGTACGCACGGAGTGCACCATACCGGCCGGGAAGGCCCTGTTCTTCCCGATCCTCAACGTCGAGTGCTCCAACGCCGAGGGGGACGGTGACTCCTACACGTCGCTCGGGGCGTGCACCGAGTTCTTCATGGGGGGCGCGACCGGGCTGAAGCTGTCGATCGACGGCGTGCAGGTCGAGGATCTCCTGGATCGCTTCCGGGTCAAGTCGGGCACCTTCGGCTTCACGCTTCCCGCGGACAACCTCCTCGGGGCGCCGGCCGGGACCTGCTTTTCGGATGGGGACGGCAGCTGTGAGCCGTATCTGTCGGTCAGCGAGGGCGTCTATGTCATGCTCGCCCCGCTGTCTCCCGGGGCGCACACCATCCGGCTGCGCGGCTCGTTCGTCTTCCCGGATCTCGGCTTCGAGTTTTCGCTGGACGTCACCTACGAGCTGACGGTTGCGGCGTAGCGGGTCCGAGGATCGCGCCAGTGAGGCCCCCGCGGCGGCCGCGGCGAGACCGCCGCGGGGACCGATCCATCTTCAAACGGTCCGGACGGCGGTCGGGGAACCCGGGCATGGAGGAATGGCGTGAGCGAGGGAACGAGAGCTGGAAGGCGGACCATGGCCGGTCTCGTCGGGCTGCTTCTGCTGTCCGGCACGGTCGCGACGGCCCAGGAGGACGACGCGGTCACCAACGAGAGCGCGATGCCCGAGTTGACGTTGTCGGCCGACGCCTGCGCCGTCACGCTGGACGACATCGCCGGCGGGGGCTTCATCCGGACCTGCGTCGGGGACAACGGGGCCCTGGGGTTCGGGACCTGTCCGTTCGTCGGGTTCGGCCGCCTCGGGCTGCGGTTCGATCCGGACGGCGCCGCCGGTCCGTTGGCGGAGAGCGAGGATTCCAACGAGGGCGCATTCGAGGAGCGGTGGTGCGTCGAGTACGACGGCCCCGCCGGTAACGTGAGCCGCTGCAACGCGGTGTTCGAGCTGGGCATGCCGGGGTTCATCCAGGCCGACACGAGCACGCCCGGACGGCTGCAGGCGACCGGCACGGTGACCACCCCGGACGGTCTCCTGAGGGCCGACCAAGTGGTCACGCTGACGAGCGGGAGCCACTGTCTGAGCTTCGACATCACGCTCACGAACGTGGGGGGGAGCACGCTGTCGAGCGTCGAGTACCTGCGAAACCATGACCCCGACCTCGGATTGCGCCTGGGAGTCGGCTTCGGCACCGACAATCAGACGATCGGTCGCCCGTTGCCGCCCGGTCCGCCTCCGATGATAGTGGCTTCCACGGTGAGGGATTTTCTGCCCGTCGAGACCCGGACCGTCGGGCTCGGGACGAGCGATCCTCTCCCCGGGGGTGTCGCCGCGGATGTGTCGATCAACCTGTTCGGTCTGATCCAGAGAGATCCGGATGCGGTGCTGGAAGGGTTCGGGAGCGTCACGCGGGGCCCTCTGTTCAGCGACGTGGGGACGTCGATCGCGTTCCGCATCCCCTCCCTGGAGCCCGGGCAGTCGGAGGGGCTCAGCTTCTGTTACTGCTTCGCGTCGAGGACGGAGGATATCGATCCGGCGAGCGCGGCGGAGGATATCGTCGGGGCGTTCACCGCCGACTGCGGGCCGGACTGCCCGCCGATCGCCGATGCCGCCGGGGACGTCGGGCCGGGCATGGAGGGGATCGACATCGTGAGCACGGAGGTCTCCGACGACGGGGAGAACCTCCTGGTCGATCTGATGCTGGCCGGCCCGATCCCCAGGGACGGGGCGGTGTTCCGTTTCCACATCGACACCGACTGCGACACGGAGGAGATCGCGTGCGGAACCACCACCTCCGACCAGACCTTCCAGCTCGTGACCAAGCGGGGCAGGCTCCAGTTCACCGGCGCGGATGTCGCCTTCACGTTCGACGCCGACGGCGACGGCCTGGACGATGCGGTTCACTGGGAGCTGCCGCTGCCGGAGACGGAGCTCTCCGGGGACCCGAACCCCAGGGAGATCTGCGTCTTCGCCGCCACCAAGTTCGAGTCGAAACCGATGAGCGCGGCGGATCACGCTCCCGATCTGCGGGCGGACAACCCGACGACCAAACCGTGCTTCCAGGATGAGATCTGTGCGATGACCCGCGCGATCCGTCGATCCCATTTCGCCTCCGTGCCGGCCGGGGTCCTGATCGCCGTCGAGGAGGAGACGGCGCTCGCGGACAGCATCGGGAGCACGGGTTTCGGATCCTTCAGCGACCTGGCGCAATCGGACGACGGGCGGCTGTTCGGGTCGCGCGGCTTCGGAGGCAGCGGCGCCATCATTCGGATCAATCCGAGCACCGGTGAGAGCACGTTCGTCGGCTCGTCCGGGTTCGACGCGCTGCCCGCCCTCGACTTCGGACCGGCGGGCACGGCTTTCGCGGGGACGCTGTACGGCGTCGGCCGCAGGATCGACCCCGCGGCCGATTTCGGGATCAGCGACTTCCTGGTCACGATCGACACGGTCACGGGGGAGGCTACGCCTGTCGGCGCGAGGTCGATCGGCATCCCGTTCATCGACGGCCTCGTGTTCGCCGACGACGGCAAGCTCTACGGGGCCGGCTTCAGCAGAGGCGGCCAGGGCGTGCTGGTCAAGATCAATCCCAGCACGGGCGTCGGACGCATCATAGGAAGCATGGGAATCGACTTCGCGGCCGGCCTGGAAGTCGCCGGAGACGGGACGCTCCTCGGCTCTCTCGGCGGGTTCGAGTCGACGCACGGCGGGGTCGACAACGATCCGGGGGCGCTGGTGAGCATCGATCCGAAGACGGGCAAGGCGACCCTGATCGGGCTCACCGGATTCGCACCCGTGAGCGGTCTGACCGTGCTCGTCCCGGTCGAGGAGCGGGCCGAGATCCTGGCCACCACGAACCAGGGGGAGCTGGTCGAGATCGATCTGGACTTCGGGACGGCCCGGTTGCGGGGCGATGCCGGCATCTTCAACGGCAAGGACCTGGGGTGGAGCGGCCTCTCGTTCGACGCCGCGGGACGTCTGTTCGTCACCAGCAAGAGAGCATCGGAGTCTGTGACGGACGGCTGCATCGGTTTCTACGCGTTCGGTCAGTGCTCGCACCTCTATCGCGTCGATCCGGGGACGGGTGCCGTCCTCGAGGAAGTCGGCTCCATGGGCGTGTCGTTCGTGTCCGACATCGACGTCTCTTTGGACGGCAGCATCTTCTTCCCGGACGGCACCCTGTACGGGACCTACTACGTCGACGAGCGGGCGGCGGGTGACGGTGGCCTGATCGTGATCGACCCCGGAACGGCCCTGGTCGCGCGCTTCGGCATCTACGGCAACGCGTCCCTCGATGTGGATCTCGAGAACGGGGGACTGTCCGTGCATCCGGTGACGGGGGAGATCTGGGGCGTGGAATCGAGTTTCTCCGCGTCACCCAGTCTCTACCGGGTCGACCCGGACACCGGCCTCGCGATCGATGGATCGGTGGTGCGGCTCGGGCTGAATGGGTTCCCCACCGCGTTCGGGCTGGATTCGCTGGAGATCCTCCCCGACGGCAGGTTCTTCGGCACGCGGGGCCGCGGGTCGAACGAGCTGTACGAGATCGATCCGGTCCCAGGGGCAGCCGGTCTGGCCGGGCTGCGGCGTGTTCCCCTGTCGTTCGATCCGGCCGTCACCGGAAGCCTGAACGGCCTGGAGGCCCTGCCGCCGGAGGAGTGAGAAGAGAGAGGATGCGACCGGGGCGGCGATCGCCAACAGCTTCCCCAGGGCGGGCGCGGCTGCGGACGTCACGCGCCGTTCCGCTCGAGTATCTCGAGCGCGGTCTTCTCGTCCAGCGAGCCGATCAGGACCATCGCGCTCCTGAGGTGGCGCCGCGCCGACGCGTTGGCCGGTCCCTCGAGCCGCCGCAGAGCCTGGGCCAGCGCCGCCAGGATGCCGGCGGTCATCGACTCGCCCTGGCGGCCGCCCTCCGGAGGGACCTGGAAGTCCTCGCGGATCGCCAGGCCGAGCTGCTCCAGCTCCGATCGCGTCAGCGTGATCGGTCGCGGGCCCGGCTCGATGGTGAGCGACTCGATGCCGGCGCTGAAGTTGTAACCCTCGCGGCTGTAATGGAGAGCCATCGGCACCTCCGTTCGGGAGGCCCCCGCCGGCTCGAGCGCCGCCTCCGGGCGCGGCCGGCGGGACGACCTCACTGATCTCCGCTTCGCAGCGCCCTCACCGCCGACTCGATCCGCCGGGTGGCCTCCTCCGGGTCGGCGTCCGCCTCGATCCGGATGGGGGCGCCGAGGGCCAGCCGGGTCCTCCCGAAGCGGGGCCACCACCTCCCCGCGGGGAGGACCGCCTCGGTCCCCTCGATGTAGGCGGGGATGACCGGGGCGCGGAGGTCTCGGGCGAAGATGCCGATTCCCTTGCGGAAGGGCTCGATCAGGCCCTCGCGCACGAACCGCCCCTCGGGGAAGATGAGGATCGAGAAGCCCGCGTCGGCCAGCTCTCCGGCGTAGGCCAGGCTCTGGCGGAAGCCGGCGGTCTCCGGCAGCGGCCAGGCGTGAAACAGGAGCTGCGTGAGCCGCGCCTGGAGGCACTCCTTGAGGTAGCGACCGAGGCCCGCATCCGCCTCCCCGAAGAAAGCCCGATGGTGGCGGGTCGTCATGGCGGGCGCGATCCTCCCGCGGAGCGCGAAGGGGAGGCGGGCCATGAACAGCCCCCCGTCGAGGTGGCTGCGGTGGTTGGCCACGAACAGGAACGGAGGATCGGCCTCGCGGAGGTGCTCGAGGCCGCGGACCTGCGGCCGCGCGTGCAGAAGGACGACCGGCCTGTACAGCGTCTCCTGCAGCGCGCGGCGCGCGAGGTGGACCGGAAGGCGTCGCGCCCAGCGGGGCATCCGGAGGGCGCCGCGGCGGGCCCGCGGCCCGGCTCGCTCGCCGCCGGCCCGGTCGGCCGCGGGCCGCGATCCGGCCTCGACCGGCGCCGCGGCCGTCCGGCTCCCGTCGGGGGCCGGTCCGGCCGCCGCGACCCGCACCCCCCTGGCCGCCGCCGTGCGGACGATCCGCTCCAGCTCCCCGACCGTCGCGGCGGCGAGGCGGTCCTCGGGAAGGCTGACGCCGAAGCGGTCCTCCACGGCGACCGTCAGCTCCACGAGGTCGAGGCTCGACAGCCCCAGCCCGTCCACGAGGGGCGCCGTCTCGGCGACGTCAGCGGCCGGGACCTTCGCCACCTCCGCCACCAGCCTGCGCAGATCGCCCGGGGCGGCCGCTCCGGCGGCTTCCCCGCGCCGCGAGGCGTCGCGTCGCAGGGCGAGCACCCTCTCGATCACCCGGCCCTTGCGGAGCTTGCCGGTGCTCGTGCGCGGCAGGTCGTCGTCGGGCCAGACGGTGTGGCCCCGCACCCGCTGCTTCGGGGCGAGGCGCCGGTTCGCAGCCAGGACCGCCTCGCCCGGGTCGGCGCCCTCGTCGAGGAGGAGGACCGCGTGCACCCGATCCCCGCCCTCGAGCGGCAGCCCGATGACGCACGCCTCCCGCACGCCCGGGATCCCTTCGAAGGCGCGCTCCACGTCCTCCGCGTGGACGTTCTCCCCTTCGGATGTGACGATGACGTCCTTCAGGCGTCCCCGGATGCGCAGCCGTCCCTGCGCGTCGATCTCGCCGACGTCTCCGGTGTGAAACCATGCCTTCTCGGCCGCCCGCCCCTCCTGGCCCAGGTAGCCCGGAGTCACGTTGGGACCGCGGACGAGGATCTCGCCGTCCGGGCCGAGCCTCACCTCCTGGCCCAGGAGGGGCCGGCCCACCTGGCCGGCCCGCCGGTCGAGCAGTCTGGACAGCGACACGATCGGGGCCGTCTCGGTCAGCCCGTAGCCCTGCATGACGAGATAGCCGCAGCCGAGCCAGAACTGCTGCACCGCCTCCCGCAGCGACGCCCCTCCCGCGACGATCAGGCGGAAGCGCCAGCCGAACAGCCGCTGCACGCGCCAGCACGCCAGCGCCTGCAGCGGAAACGGCCAGCCCTCCAGCCGCCGCCGGCGCCTGTCGAGTGCCTCGAGCGCCCCGGCCTCGCGCAGGTCGCGCCGGACCTCTTCGCCGAGCAGCTCCAGCAGCCGCGGGACGGTGAACAGGCCCCAGGCGCCGTGGCGCCGCGCCGCCTCCTTCACCTCGCTCGGCCGCGGGCGCGTGAAGATGACGGTCAGCCCGAGGAAGGTGGGCAGGAAGATGCTCACCGCCTGGCCGAACATGTGGGACAGCGGCAGGGTGGAGACGAACCGGAAGCCGCCCAGCCGCCGGATCCGGCGCTCCCACCCCCGGAGGAAGTCCTCGATCGGCGCGAAGTCGGAGACCAGGTTGCCGTGGGTGAGGATGACCCCCTTCGGCTCGCCGGTGGAGCCCGAGGTGAAGACGATCTCCGCCCGATCGGCCGGGCCCGGCGCCGCCCGCGGGGGCTCGTCCCGCGGCGCGTCCGGCCAGGAGCCCAGGGCGATGCGGCGGCAGCCGGGCGGCGCCCCGATCGACGGCGGGGCGACGAGGATGCGGCTCCCGCAGGCGCGCGCCACCTTCGCCCGGAACTCCTCCTGCGTCGATGCCTCGAGCGGGACCGCCACCCCCCCGACCCGATAGGTGCCGAGCAGCGCCTCGACCCAGTCGGGCGCGTCGGGGCCCTGGATCAGGACGGGCTCGCCGGGCCCGACGCCGGATCGCGCCAGCGTCCCGGCACAGGCGAGGATCCGGGAGTGGAGCGCCGAGTAGCTCCGGGAGCGCCAGCGGACCCCATCCTTCCACATGTAGGCCGGGCGCCCGCCGAAGCGGCGCAGGTCGTCGACGTACGAGAGCAGGTTGGATCGCGGCGTCGTCGGTCCTCGGTCCCGGGGCGGCATGATCTCCTCGGCGCTGTGTCGCTGCCCGCGAGTGCCAGCATACCACCCGGGCGGAGCGCGGGCCGCGCGCGGGGCTTGTCCCGCAGCGGCGCAAGTGATAGGTAACTTCCCGGCCGCGACCGTCCCCCGGCCGTCCCGGGGCGCGCGGGTCGCGCCCGGCTCAGGTGGCTCATGGCACCGGCGCTGCTGCCCTGCATCGAGGTATCGCCCTCCGGCCCCGCCGGCAGCGCCGTGATCTGGATGCACGGCCTCGGGGCCGACGGCCGCGATTTCGAGCCGATCGTTCCGTACCTGGGGCTCGGGGAGGATCTCGGCGTGCGCTTCGTCTTCCCGCACGCGCCGAAGCGGGCGGTGACGATCAACATGGGGCTGATCATGCCGGCGTGGTACGACATCCGCGAGGCGAGCCTGGCCCGGGACCACGACGACGGGGGCATCCGCGAGTCGGCGGAGCGCATCCGGGAGCTGATCGCACGCGAGAACGGGCGGGGCGTGCCCTGCCGGAACATCGTGCTGGCCGGCTTCTCGCAGGGGGGGACGATGGCGCTCCACGTGGGGCTCGGACACCCCGAGCGGCTCGCCGGCGTGGTGGCGCTGTCGTGCTACCTGGTCCGCCCCGGATCGATCGGGCGCGAGATCGGCGACGCCAACCGGGGCCTGCCGATCTTCCAGGCCCACGGCACCGAGGACCCGCTGGTCTCGCTGGCGCGGGGGGAGGAGGCCCGGGATCGCTTGCGGGAGCTGGGGTACGAGGTGGAGTGGAGGACCTACCCGATGGGCCACGAGGTCCACCCGCGGGAGATCCAGGACATCGGCGCCTGGCTCCGCCGGCGGCTGTCGGGAGCGCCGGGCGATCTCCCTCCCGCTGCCTGAAGCCGCGCCGAGACGCCGCCGCACGGCCCCGCCCTCGCGGCGGACCCCCGGGCCGGGGGGGCGGGGGCCGCCCCCCCGGGCCCCCCGGCCCGCGCCCCCCCCGGCCCCCGCCCCCCC
>JBHIBC010000088.1:0-10398 GCA_046758905.1 Acidobacteriota bacterium
GCCGACGGGGCGGGGCCGAGGTCGGGGAGGCCGCGGGGAGAGGGCTTGGTGGAGGCGGCGGGAGTCGAACCCGCGTCCGGAACCGATCGGCCTGGGACGTCTACGTGCGTAGCCCCTTCTTTGGGTCTCGCCGGCCGCCCCCGGAAGGGGCTCGAGTCCGGTCGGCCAGCCCGATTGGGTTTCGCCTTCGGGTCTCGGGCGCGCCCTCAGGCTATCCCGCTGTTCGACGCCCGTCCGGGCCCCCGCGGGAGAAAGGCCCGGCGGACGGGCTGCCTTAGGCAGCCAGCGCTAACTGGTTGTTGGCGCTTGTGTTTTTTCCACCTGATTTACGAGGGAGTGGGCCTCGGCACGCGATCCCATCCTCAACAGCCCCGTCGAATCCGTATCGCCCCCTTTCCATTGCCGGATACGCCGACACTATAGCACCGCCCTCGAAGAGGCCGCAAGCAGACCCGGCGGCCTACCGCGCGCCCCTGCCCTCCAGCCACCGGAGCGAGTCGGACAGGTGCCGCATGTAGTCGTCCCGGACCTCCTTGAAGTTATGGTCGCCGCCGCGCACCCGGATGTAGCGACTGGGCCCGCGCAGCAGCGGCACGATCTCGCGCGCGGGCGAGACCCGGTCGAGCGTCCCGTGGACGACGACCGCCGGCAGCGGCTCGAGGCCGCGGAACTCGTCGGCGGTGACGAACCTCTCGTCCTCGGGCGTCGGCAGGTCGAGGAGGATGGCCGGCCGATAGACGGCCGAGCCGGTCCTGGTGGGGGCGACGAGAAGCAGCCCCAAAACGCCCTCGCTGCCGGCACGGTTGAGGACGTAGGGGATCATCTCGGCGCCGTAGTCGAACCCGGCGAGAAGGATCGGCGCGCCGGCCGCCTGGCCGGCCCGCTCGTTGAGCGCCTCGCGGAAGGTCCGGAGGTCGCTCGCCAGGTCGGGCCCCGCGACCACCCTCTTGAAGTACCCGGGCGCGTCGATCCCGAGGACCGCCCGCCCGGTCGCCGCCAGGTAGGACGCGCTGTCCTGCATGAGCGGCCGCCAGCCCCAGGCGCCGGAGAGGAGGATGACCGGGATCGGAGGTTCCGCGCCGCGCCGGGCCGTCCCGGCGGAGGCACCCTCCGGCCCGGACCGCGCGCCCCTACCCCCGGGCGCCGCGCGCCCCGCGGGCGGCGCGTAATAGTAGGCCCGGGTCTTGGGGTCCATCGAGGTCCTGAGGAAGAGGTTCTCCGGAACGAGCCTCTCGACCTCGGCCCCGAAGGGAAGGGAGGCCGGCGCGGCCCACGCCGCGACGAAGAGCGCCGCGAGGAACCGGGTCGGGCTCACCGCTACGGGTAGATGCCGCGGATCCTGGTCGCCTCGGCCACGCGCCCGACGGCGAGGATGTAGGCGGCGGCGCGCATGTGGACCCCGAACTGCCTGGCGATGGTCAGCACCTCCTGGAAGCCCCGGGTCATCACCTTCTCGAGGTGCTGGTTGACCTGCTGCTCCTCCCAGAAGAACGCCTGCAGCGACTGCACCCACTCGAAGTAGGAGACGGTGACGCCGCCGGCGTTCGCCAGGATGTCCGGGATCATGAAGACGCCGTTGTCGTGGAGGACCTCGTCGGCCGCCGGCGTCGTCGGCCCGTTGGCCGCCTCGGCGATGATCCGGGCCCGGATCTTGTGGGCGTTGTCGAGCGTGATCTGGTTCTCGAGCGCGGCCGGGACCAGGACCTCGCACTCGAGCTGCAGCAGCAGCTCGTTGCTGATCGCGTCGGCCTCCGGGTAGTCCTTCAGGGCGCCGGTCTTCTCCTTGTGCGCCATCACCGCCTTGATGTCGAGTCCCTCGCTGTTCAGGATGCCGCCGCGGCTGTCGGAGACGGCGATGATCCGGGCGCCGTCCTCGCTCAGCAGGCGCGCCGCGATCCTGCCGGCGTTGCCGAAGCCCTGGACCACGACGCGCGCCCCCTCGAGCCCGATCTTCCTCTCGCGGCAGGCCTCGCGGACGACGAACTGGCAGCCGCGCGCGGTCGCCTCCGCGCGCCCCTCGGACCCCCCGATCGGCAGCGGCTTGCCGGTGACCACCCCCAGCTCGGTCTGGCCCGTGGTCATGGAGTAGGTGTCCATGATCCAGGCCATCGTCTGCGGGTTGGTGTACACGTCGGGGGCGGGGATGTCCCTCTCCGCGCCGATGATGATGCTGATCTCGGAGGCGTAGCGGCGGGTCATGTTCTCCAGCTCCCTGAGGGACATCTCCTTCGGGTTGCAGACCACGCCGCCCTTGCCGCCGCCGAACGGGATGTTGACCACGGCGCACTTCCAGGTCATCCAGGAGGCGAGCGCCTTGACCTCGTCCAGGGTGACGTCGGGGTGGTAGCGGATGCCGCCCTTGGCGGGGCCGCGCGCCAGGTTGTGCTGCACCCGGTACCCCTCGAACACGTGGATCGAACCGTCGTCCATCTTGGTCGGGATGGCGACCACCAGCTGCCGCTTCGGCCTCCTCAGCACCTCGCGCAGCCACCTGTCCAGGCCGAGGTGATCGGCGGCCGTGTCGAACTGGGCCTGAGCGATCTCGAAGGGGTTGAGGGTCTCCTTGACGGCAACGCTACCCATGGTGCCAGCCTCCCTGGTCGGAGGGGTGCGCCGTTCGTGCTCCAGCCCCTCCATCCCATATGTGAAACTAATCCCCGTTCCTGGTGAGGGAACGTCCTTTTTTATCATAGGGGACGGCAGGAGATCCAGCACGGGGGCGGGCCCGGGCCATCCCCGCTCCCCATCCGGCGGCGCGGGAGCGGCCGGATCAGCTGACGCGCGGCACTGCGGCGGGCGCCGGCGGCTCAGGCGCCGCGGGCCCGCGCCAGGTGGAAGGCGAGGTTCTCCAGCTGGATCTTGAGGTCGACCACCTTGAGGGTGACCCCCGGCCTGGCCCGCAGGCGCGTGGGGGCGAAGTTGAGGACCGCACGGATCCCGGACCGCGTCACCCAGTCGAGCGTCTCCTGCGCCACCTGCGCGGGCACCGCCAGCACGGCGATGCTGACCCGCTCGCGGCGGGCGAGGCTCGGCAGCGTGCCGACGTCCAGGATCGGCACGCCGCCCCGCGACGCGCGGCCCACCTTGCGCGGGTCGTTGTCCAGCAGCGCCGCGATCGAGAACCCCTCCCGGTTGAACCCGCCGTAGTCCGCCAGCGCCATGCCCAAGTTGCCGGCCCCGACGATCACCACCTTGCGGTTCTTGACCAAGCCGAGGATGCGGGTCAGGTTCCTCTTGAGATCCGAGACCACGTACCCGACCCCGCGCACGCCGAACTCACCGAAGCAGGCGAGGTCCTTGCGGATCTGCGCCGAGTTGAGGCTGAAGCGCTCGGCGAGATGCTGCGAGGATACGGTCTCGACGCCGCCCTTCCCGAGGTCGTCGAGGCAACGGAGGTAGATCGACAGCCTCTGCGCCGTGAGGTCGGAGATGACCGGGGCCCGGGAGCCCCGGCGGCGGGCGCGGCGGCCGCGGAGCGATCCGCCGCCCGCCCCCCGGCCGCGCCGGCCACCGGGAGACCTGCCGCCGGCCCCCCGGCCGCGCCGCGACCTTGTGCCTCGTTTCACAAACTGGACAATGTACCGGGCGGCGGTCGCCGAGTCAAGCACGGCCCCCGAGGGCCCGTCGACATTCCCGCGGAAACGTGTTACATATCGTCGCGGCTGGCCCGGCCCCGGCCGCTGACCCCATGCCCGAACCACGGCAGGCCGCACCCAACCGCGGTGGCGATCGACGGGACGACTCCGTCGAGATCTCGGCCCTCGTGGTGTCCTGGAACACGCGCGACCTGCTGAGAGAGTGCCTCCACTCCATCCTCGCCGCGGCCGGCGGCGCTTCGGTCGAGGTGATCGTCGTCGACAACGCCTCGGAGGACGGCAGCGCCGCCATGGTCGAGTCGGAGTTCGGCGGCGACCCGCGCGTGCAGCTGATTGCGAACTCGGAGAACGCCGGCTTCGCACGGGGCTGCAACCAGGCCTGCGCGGCCTCGCGTGGCGAGTACCTCGCCGTCCTCAATCCGGACGTCGTCCTCCGGCGCCTGGCCCTCGAGAGCATGGTCGACTATCTCCGCCGGCATCCCGAGGTCGGCGCCGTCTCCTGCACGCTTCTGGGGCCGGACGGTAAGCGCCAGCCGATGCATCGCGCCTTCCCGACGTTGGGGACCGTTTTCTTCAACTGGACCCGCCTGGGCAAGCGCCTCGACGAGCATCTTCTCGGCCGGCGCCATCAGCGCCGCTACAACCGCGAGGACCTGCCGCGCACCGGCGTCTCGGTCATCGACCAGGCGCCCGGCGCCTGCTTCGTGATCCCCCGGGCGCTGGCCGCCGAGATCGGGGGTCTTTTCGACGAGGGCTACCCGATCTTTTTCAACGACGTCGACCTCAGCCGCCGCATCTGGGAGTCGGGCAGGGAGATCCACGTGCTCAACGCCATCTCCGCCTTCCACCAGGGGAGGGCCAGCCTCCGGCAGCTCCCCCGGACCGCCCGCGAGCGCGAGTTCCTCGACTCGCTGGTCCGTTACTTCGACCGGCGGGAGCCGCGCTGGAAGCGGATCGCGCTCCGGGCGCTCATCGCCGGGCGCCGCCTGGGCACGCTGGTGAGAGGCGGTCGCGGGCTGCGCAAGGTCACGGCCCCGCTTCCCCCTCCGGCCGGCCGGTGTCATACTCGCGCAGGAGGAGCGCCCGTGCGGCTGAACCTCGGCTGCAACCGGCGCCCGAGGCCCGGCTACATCAACGTGGACCTCGAGCTCTTCGAGGGCGTGGACGTCGTCGCGGACCTCGAGAAGCCCTGGCCCTGGGCCGACGGCAGCGTGGACGAGATCGTCTGCTCCGACCTTCCGGAGCACCTGCGACAGTGGTACGAGGAACCTGACCCGGAGGGCCTCAGCCGGTCGCAGTCGTACGCGGACCGGGGCCTTTACGCCGAGGCCTTCCGAGCCCTGCTGGGCGCCATCCGGCGGCCGGTGCGCCGGTACGGTGTCATCCACTTCATGGAAGAGGCCAACAGGGTCCTCAAGGTAGGGGGCCGGCTCGACTGCCTGGTCCCGACCACCGACGCGCGCGGGTGGGCCCAGGACCCGACTCACACCTCGTACTGGAACGAGAACAGCGTCCTGTACTTCACCGACCCGGAGTACCGCGCCATCTATCCGGGGATGATCCGGGGCTCCTGGAAGGCGATCCTCGTGGAGACCGGGCGGAGGAACCGCATCGAGGTGCAGAAGTTCCGGATGGTCCTCGAGAAGGTCGACGGCCCCAGCTCAGCGCCCCGGTCCGCCTGGCGAGGGCCTCCGGGGAAGGTGAGGCGGTGGCTCAATCGCCGCCTCGCGAGGCCCGCCGGCTGAGAGGCGCGGCAGACAGGACAGACTCGTTCCCGAGACTCGCGCTCTCTTGCCGGGCCGGCTTGCGGCAGGCACGCTGCCCCCGTGTTCGTCCGGCTGACGCGTAGGGTCCCGAGATGGGCACGCCCGGGGCTATCTGCAGCTGGTCCGTTCCTATCCCGACAACGGCCACATGCGGCAGCAGGTGCCGGCCACCCGGGACGGCGCAGCCTCCGGGTCGGCTCTGGCCGGCTCGATCAGTCGCCGGAGAGCCTCGGGCGCTTCAGCGCGAAACTGATCGTCGCGGAAACTGCGCCGGCTGAGCTTCGTACAGCGGCACGCTCAACCACCGGGAGCCGCTTTGACCGGTGCCAGCGATCCCCGATGCTTCCTGCCATCGGCGCGCTCGGCTGCACGATATCCCTTCCGCAGTGCGATATCGAGCTCCACCTTCCAGTACTTCTCGACCATTCGCCACTGGCCCGTCAGTTTCAGCAGAGGCAGACACGAACCTCTCAGCAAGGTCTTCACGCGCCTGCAGCGCGACACGCTGGGCAGGCCGACGTGCAATCGCATTCTTGGATTATTGCGGCGGGCATAATAGAGCGACGCACCGGTCATAGTCTGCCGTTTCCTGAATGCCCGCAGATCCCGGGTATGGTAGTGGTATCCGAGCGCAGACTCATTGAAATAAAAGCGATGGCCATGCTCGCTCAGCCTCAGACCGAGTTCGGTGTCCTCAAAGCCGTACTTGATCTCCTCGTCGAAGGGGTTTTCCAGGAGGCTCTCGGTACTCAACGACACATTGCAGGCATAAAAGTTCCTCCATGTGATTTCGGTCTGCCCTTTCAGCTTGTAATACTGAAACTGCGGCCCTCCGTTGTCGAGCCACGTCATGAATCGATCCACAGGCAGATCTCGTGGCCACATCACCGGTCCACACACCACGCTCTTCGGGCCCCGAAAACGGTCATGCCAGAGACGATGCTCCGCGACAACCCTGGGTGTACACACGATGTCGTCGCACAGAAGGAGGATCCACTCTCCTTTGGCCCGGCGCACCCCCAGGTTTCTTGCAGCGGAAACACCTCGGTTGGCCTGCGACACGTAGTGCACGGGCACAGTCGCCTTTCGAGCTGTGAGGCCGACGATCCTCTCCGTCTCGTCCGGAGATCCGTCGTCTACCACGATGATCTCGAGATCATCCCGGACCCCCTCCTGGAGAAATAGCGACTCGAGAACCCTTCCCAGGATGACGGCCTTGCCGTAAGTAGGTATGACCACGCTCAGCATCTTTCTCCTCCAACAGTCATGCGCGTTCTCCAGTCGGAGCGGAAAGAGATCTCGAGGGCCTCGCCTTGACGATGTACTGAAAGATCGCAGCGTCATCTTGCGATAGCACGGAGTACAAGTATCGGCGTCCCCAGAACGGAATGCCCCTGAGGCAACCGCGCGCTATTCGTTTCGTGAAGCGCTGACGTACGCCGTCAATTCCGACAGCATCATAACCACTGCGATGAAGGAGATCCTGCAAGCTCTTCAGTGTGTAGTGCCGCAGGTGTGTTTCATCGAGGATCCCTGTCGGCCCGTACTCAAACTTGCCCTGGAGCAGCCCCAGCCGCACGGACCAGTGCGCGATGTTCGGGACCGATATCACGATGAACCCGTTCGCTCGCAGCAGACCCTTAACCCCTTCGAGCACAGGCTGTGGGTCGGCTATGTGCTCTATCACATCACCAAAAAGAGCAACGTCAAACTTCCTGTCTTTAAGTGCTTCCCGGAGATCCATCGTGGATACATCCCCGACCACAACCTCCTGACACGACTCCCGGGCTTGATCTGCGGCCCATCGGTCGAGCTCGACGCCAATGACCGTGCAGCCTCTAGCCACGAGAAGCTTGGACACAAAACCCGTGTTACAGCCGAATTCTAGGACGGAGCTCTCAGGAGGGATGAAGGCGAGCGCCTTGGTCACCGAGTGATCGGGCGGACAGGCACCAAGGGCCTCGAAGTCCCTCCTGTACCTTTCCCGGTCGGCATTCATCTGCCGCTCATCGACGCCGGCGTGCGGCCTGAGAATCTCTCTGGACCATAGGTTCATTCAGCTTCGTATCGAAGTGCTTCTCGACCGGAGATCAGCGAAGCGGCACCTGCGATGACAGTACGCGATGACCCCCGGTTCGAGCTGGAGCCTGAAGCGCCCTTGCTCAGGACCCAAGCAAGTTCAATGTCCTCGAGTCCGCACACGATCGCTTCGTCGGCCGGATGATCGATGAACGCCGGGCGCTTCAACGAAGGGGGAATCCTGCCGGACAGGGGCGCTGGGGTTCCCTCCTCTCGGGGGGCCAGTCGTCCGGGGCGACAACCTCGAAGCGTCTTTCTGGCAGACGCGGCGCCACCGGGCTCGGGCGCACCGGAAGCGGAGTCAGCGGGTCACGCCACGTGGGAATGATCGCCCTGATGGCCATGGTGGTCGCGGCTGGGGCAGCACCGGCCTTTGTCTATACTATAGTCGCACTTTGCGGTCAAGGACATCAAAATGCCCTACAACCGTGGTGATCGGACGCCGCCCGCCGACCCGGACGCCGCGAGACTCCGCCCTTGCGCCTCGATGCCGGTCGCCCAGGGCCACAACCGCTGGATCCCGAAAGAACCCTTTGGATCCAAAGGACTTGGCAGGTCCGCGTCCGCACTAAAGTTAGGGCATTTTCTAGTCAGTTAGAGAGCGCTCAGGGCCAGTCGGAGAAGGCCGGAGGGGAACAGGCCGATCCATAAGGTGCCGGCGGCGGCGATCAGGATGGCGAGCGCCTCCGCGGGTGCCGCCGCGGCCGGCGGGTCGTTGGCGCCCGGCTCGCGCAGGTACATCTGCACGACCACCCGCAGGTAGTAGAAGGCCCCCACCACCGACATCAGGACGCCGACCACCGCCAGCCCGTACATCCCGGCGTCGACGGCGCCGCGGAAGACGTAGAACTTCCCCATGAAGCCGCCCGTCGGCGGGATCCCCGTGAGCGAGAGCATGAACAGCGCCATGGCGGCGGCCAGCGCCGGCCGGCGCTTCCCCAGTCCGGCGAAGGAGGCGATCTCCGAGCCCAGCTCCCCCTCGCCCGCCCGGGCCATCAGCGCCACCACCGAGAAGGCGCCCACCGTCATGAAGGCGTAGGCGGCGAGGTAGAAGAGGACGATCGGCGTCCCCTGTCCGGTGCGGCCGCCCGCGGCCACCGCCACCAGCAGGTAGCCGGCGTTGGCGACGCTGGAGTAGGCGAGCATCCTCTTGATGTTCCGCTGGGCGAGGGCCACGAGGTTGCCGACGACCATGGTCAGGATCGCGATCGCCGACAGCAGCGCCATCCAGCGGCCCCGGACGGCCGGATCGCCGAGCCCCACCTCCAGGACCCGCACCAGCGCCGCGAAGGCCGCCGCCTTGGTGCCGGCGGCCATGAAGCCCGCGACCGGCGCCATCGACCCCTGGTAGACGTCGGGCGCCCAGAAGTGGAACGGGACGGCGGCGATCTTGAACCCGAGCCCGATGAGGAGCAGCGCCGACCCGATCAGGATCAGGGGGTCGACCGGCCCGTCGCCGATCATCGCCAGGCGCTCCGCGATGCCGCGCAGGTCGATGCGGCCCGTCACCCCGTAGAAGAGCGCCATCCCGTACAGGACGAACCCGGTCGAGAAGGCGCCCAGCAGGAAGTACTTGAGCGCCCCCTCGATCGAGTACACCCGCTCGCGGGTGAAGCCGGCCAGGACGTACAGGCAGATCGACAGCACCTCCAGGCCCAGGAACAGCGTCAGCAGGCTCTCGCTGGCGGCCATCATCGTCATCCCGGAGACCGCGAACAGGATCAGAGCGAAATACTCCCCGTGGGATGCCCCCGCCGAGTCGAGGTGGCACACCGAAGTGAGGATCGTCAGCAGCGCGACGGTCACGAAGATCAGGTGGAAGAGGAGCGCCTGGGGGTCGATCAGCACGGCGCCCTGCAGGACCTCGCGGCGCCCGCCGCCCGACAGCATCAGGATCGCCGACACCGCCGAGAAGCCGAGCAGCACGACGGCGTGCGCCGCCGGCCAGCGCAGGTCGCGGCCGCGCGACAGCGCCACGAGCATCAGAACCCAGAGGCCGCCGAGCGCCGGGATCAGGATCGGCAGGAGCGCGGCGATCTCGGGGCCCAACCGCATGCTTCCCTCAGCGTCCGTCCCCAGGCGTGCCTAGCTCAGCGCCCAGAGGAGGATGGCCACCGTCCCGAGGAAGAAGACGAAGGCGTAGTTGCGGACATAGCCGGTCTGCGCCAGGCGGACGAGCTGGCTCGTCAGGTCGGTGGCGGTCCCCGCGGCGTTCACCAGCCCGTCCACGATCCTGTTGTCGAACCCGTCGGCGAGGCGGCAGGCGGCGCGGTACGGGCGCAGGACGATCCGCTCGTACGCCTCGTCCACGAAGAACTTCCCCTTCACCAGCCGGACGGCGGGCGAGCGCGCGCCCGCCGGCAGCGGGCCGCCGCGAAACAGACGCCAGGCGGCGCCGATCCCGGCGGCCGAGATCGCCAGCGCCGTCCCGAGGGCGCCCCACTCGGAGATCCCCGCGGCGCCGTGATGCGCCGCCGCGCCGGCCGGCGCGCCGAACAGGGGCGCCAGCCAGCGCTCGATCAGGTTCGGAACGCGACCGCCGCCGAGGAAGCGGGGCACGCCCAGCAGGCCCGCCGACGCGGCGCCGACGGCCAGCAGGACGAGCGGGACGGTCATGCTCGGGGGCGATTCGTGCAGGCGCCCGCGGGTCGCGGCGACCATGCGCGGCGCGCCGGCGAACACCAGGAGGTACAGGCGGGTCATGTAGAACGCGGTGATCCCGGCGGCGAGCACGCCGACCGCCCACAGGATCGGCACCGCCCGCGGCCCGGCCAGCACCGACCACAGGATCTCGTCCTTGCTGAAGAAGCCGGCGAGCGGCGGGATCCCGGCTATCGCCAGGGCGGCGACGGCGAAGGTGAGGTGGGTCACCGGCAGGCGCGACCGGAGCCCCCCCATGCCCCGGATGTCCTGCTCCCCCGCCATGGCGTGGATCACCGAGCCCGCCCCGAGGAACA
>JBHIBC010000089.1:0-10220 GCA_046758905.1 Acidobacteriota bacterium
TTACTTCGCGCTCATCCGCGACGTGCTGCGCGAGCACACCACGCTGGTGCAGCGGGAGGACCCCCTCTTCCCGATCGACGCCGACGGACAGACGAACTACGAGGTGAAGTACATGCGGGAGGGGCGCATCATCCACCGCGCGAGCTACGCGCGGCTCACTCGATCTCCACGATGATCTGCCCCGCCTCCACGCGGACCGGGTAGCAGGCCACCCTGACCTCCGGGTCGATCGGCGAGACGCCCGTGCGCACGTCGAAGGTCCAGCCGTGCCACGGGCAGGAGACCGCGCCCGACTCCTCCAGATACCCGTCGCCGAGCGGTCCCCCCTGGTGGGGGCACGTGTTGTCGAGGGCGTAGAGGGTCCCCTGGAAATTGAAGATGGCCACCACGTGCCCGTCCACCTGCACCATCTTGCCGGCTCCCGGCGGAACCTCCGCCGCCGGGCCGCAGCGCCCCTTGATCGCCATCATCCCTCCCCGCGAATCAGCTCGTTCTCGATGTTGGTCGTGCCGTAGGAGCAGCCGGTGCCCCGTCGGATGCGGTGCGCCACCACGGCGATCGCCCGGCGCACGCCCGGGGTCTTCTCCGGATCGGTCAGCGGCTCCAGTCGCACGATCAGCCCCCGTTCCCTCAGGCACAGCTGGATGAAGAACTTCTGCGTGTGACCGCGATCGACGACCAGGGTCTCGACGAGCGCCTCCCGGCCGCCGCGCTCGAGGTACAGGCGTCCCCCCTTGACGATCCGGTCCCCCTCGCGGACGAGGAACGGGCCGAGAAGGCGCCGGCAGTCGTCGATGCTGATCCGGCCCTCGAGGACGACGTGTGGCACGGACGGCCCCGCCGCAGGTCAGGACAGCTCGTCCTGGACGAACCTCAGGACCTCGGCGGCGTGCTCCCCGACCCTCACGCGCGGGTAGACCATCCGGATCGTCCCCCTCTTGTCGATGACGAAGGTGGTCCGGTGGATGCCCAGGAACTCCCGGCCCATGAAGCTCTTCTTGCCGAAGACGCCGTACGCCCTACAGACCTCGGAGTCCGGATCGCTGAGCAGCAGGAACGGGAGCCGGAGCTTGGACGAGAACCTCTCGTGGGAGGATAGGCTGTCGCGGCTGACGCCGACGACGATCGTATCGCGCGCCTCGAACAGGCCCACCGCGTCCCGGAAGCCACGCGCCTCGACCGTGCAGCCGGGGGTGTCATCCTTGGGGTAGAAGTAGAGGACGAGGTTCTTCCTGCCGAGGAAATCCTCCAGCGACACCCGCTTGCCCCCCGTCCCCATCAGCGCGAACGCGGGCGCCCTCGATCCGACCTGCGGCCGTCCGTTCGTCTCCATCCGTCGCCTCCGGCTTGCACCGATCGCCGCGCGGGCGCGCGGAACCGGCCTGGGCATGAACAGGAGATCTTACCACACCGCCCGCGGGGCTCCCGGCCGCGGGCCATCCGTCGGATCTCAGGTCCCCTGCGTGGGGCCTCGCGCGACCCGAACGACGGCGGCGAGGCTGATGGCCGTCCAGACGGCCTCGAGGACGATGAACCCGATCTGAACGGTCTCGATCGCCACCGCGCAGAGCACCAGGGCGCCTACGGCATTGAGGAGATGGTAGGCGAGCGACTCGCGCCCCAGCCTGCCGGCCTGGTGCGCCGCGTAGGCGAGGAGGAGCAGGGCCGCTCCCACAAGCGAGGCGAGCTGGATCATCATGGTCCGTCTATGGCCCTCCCTCGAGCAGTCGTTCGATCCGCGCCGCCTCGCGCAGCGAGGCGACGTAGGCCTCGATCCGCGCCTCGCGCTCGATCGCCGTGACGCGCTTGCGGATTCTCTCCCGGGCCTCCCCGAAGGGGATGGCGCCGGCGGGCCGGCGCTCCCCCGCCAGCAGGATGTGGTAGCCGAGGCGCGTCTCGACGACGTCGCTGATCTCGCCCGGCGCCAGCTGGAAGGCGGCCCTCTCGATCGCCGGAGGAGCGCCGGCCCCGCGGATCAGCAGGCCGACGTCGCCGCCGCGATCCGCGCCGGGGCCCTCCGAGTGCCGGCGCGCCAGCTCCGCGAAATCCCCTCCCGCACGAAGCTCCTTCAGGATCGCCTCGATCTTCTCGCGCGCCCGGAGGCGGGCGGCCGGGGAGGCATCGGCCGGCGCCCGCACCACGATCTGCTTCAAGGCCACCGCCTCGCGGCGCCGCATCTCCCCCGGATTCCGCTCGTAGTACCTGCGGAGCTCCTCGTCCCCGACCTCGATGTCGCCGGCGACCTCGGTGTCGATGAACCGGGCCACGATCAGGCTCCGGCGGATCTGCTCCAGGAGCTCGGTCTCGGACATGCGGTGCTCCTCGAGGAACGCCTCCAGCCCTCCGGAGGCCTCGAGGCCGGCCCGGAACGACCGCAGCGCCGCGGCGACCTCCTCGTCCTCCGCCGCGACCCCGGCGCGCTCGGCCCGCTGATACAGAAGCTCGCTGTCGATCAGCCGCTCGAGCACCGTCTTCCTGACGGCGGCCAGCTCGGCCCGTCCCACGGGGCCGGACCGTCTCCCCGCGAACTGCCGCTGCACCGCGAGGTCGAAGTCGCGCCGCAGGATCGCCCGGCCGTTGACCCGCGCCACCACGTCCTCGGGCCCGGCCCGCGCTCCCGGCGACGCCGACCCTCCGGCCGCGAGTGAGCAGGCCATCAGCCCCGCCGCGAGGCGGAGTGCCCTTCCAGCCGACGGGGCGCGAGGCAGCTCGGGATGGGGTCGACTCACGCGGACCTCCCCGCGCTTCAGGTGCGCGCGGCGATCTCGGTCTCGTGCTTCCGGTACGTGGCGACGCTGATGATCGCCGCCAGCTTCTCGGCGATCTCCTTGAAGGCGAGGGCGGGGCCCGACTTGGGGTCGTAGACGACCGGCGGGCGCCCGTCGTCACCGCCCTGGCGCACGAGGATGTCGAGGGGGACCTCCCCGAGGAAGGCGGTCCCGAACTTCTCCGCGGCCCTCCGGCCGCCGCCGTGGCTGAAGATCTCGGCGCGCTCGCCGCAGTGCGGGCAGTTGAAGTACGACATGTTCTCGACCACTCCCAGGATCGGCACGTTCACGGTGCGGAACATCGCCGCCGCCTTGCGGACGTCGGACAGGGCCACGTCCTGCGGCGTGGTGACCAGCACGGCCCCGGTCAGCGGGATGACCTGGGACAGGGTGAGCTGCACGTCGCCCGTCCCCGGCGGCATGTCGATGAACATGTAATCGAGCTTCCCCCAGGCCACGTCGCCCAGGAACTGCTTCATCGCTCCGTGGAGCATCGGCCCCCGCCAGATCACTGGCTGATCCTCTTTCAGGAAGAAGGCCATCGACATCAGCCTCAGCCCGTGCGCCTCGACCGGGAGGATCGTCTTGTCGCGGATCTCCGGGCGCGCGGTCACGCCCAACATCTGGACCAGGTTGGGGCCGTACACGTCGGCGTCGAGCAGACCGACCGCGGCCCCCGCGCGCGCGAAGGCGAGCGCCAGGCTGGCGGCGATCGTCGACTTCCCGACCCCTCCCTTTCCCGAGCCCACGGCGACGGTGTTGGCCACCTCCGGGATGAGGTCGCCCGTCGTCTCGATGCTGCGGCGGACCTTCGCCCCCATCCGGAGGTCGATCGTCTCGATCCCCGGCAGGCCGGACAGGACCGCCCGGATCTCCTTCTCGATCTGGTCCCGGAGCGGGCACCCGGGAGTCGTGAGGTTGACCGTGAGGGAGAGACGCCCCTTTCCGACCGCCAGATCCTCCACCATCCCGAGCGCCACGATATCGGTCCCGAGCTCGGGATCCTTGACGGTCCTGAGCGCCTCGAGGACGCGGGCGGCGTCGATCCGATCTTCCGACATGCGCTGTCCCTATCCCGCCGCAGACCGGTCGGCCTCCGCGGTCCGGCGCCCGAGGCCGGACGGCGGGCGGCCCTCCCACGGCGCCGCGAGGCCGGACAGATCCCCCGGCGCCTCACCCGCGCTCAGCACCAGCACTTGGAAGCGCTCGCCCATGCGCTGCGGCAGGATCAGCTCCTTGAGCGCCTCCCGCTCCCGCAGCGCGCGCACCAGGCGCGCTGCGCGGGATCGGTCCCCGGGCACCGCCGTCGACTCCGGCGCGGCGGGAATCTCCGGGTCGGACCACAGGTCGAGCGCCCCGAGGGCCAGCAGAAACCTCGCCTGCGACACCAGGCCCAGTCGGCGCGCCCCGGCGCGCTCGGCCGCGCGGGCGAGGGCCGTGAAGTCGACGTGCGCCGTCAGGTCCTGCTCGCCGGGATTCCGCAGGAAGTCCTCGCCGGTGCGGTGCCCGTGGTAGGCGAGCAGCGTCCCGCGCCGGCGCGCGGGATGGTAGAGCCCGCGCGCCTCGTATCCGTAGTCGACGATCAGCACGTATCCCCGCTCCAGAAGCCCCACCGCCCAGGCCATCCAGCGCGGGGCGGCCAGGTTCAGATCGACCTCCTGCCCGTCCTCCGGCGCGATGCACGACTCATCGAGGAAGCGCTGGAGCGAGGGGGTGGAGGGAGGCGCCAGCACCTCCACCAGGGCGCCGTCCCGCTCGTCCACGTGGATCTCGCGCGGCCCCTGCGGGGTCCCCAGGAGGCGGTGGACCGGGAAGGCGTCCACGACCTCGTTGGCGAACAGGCAGCCGACGAACGGGCCCTCCGATTCCAGCCGCCGCGGGGAGGCCCACTCGACGCGCACCGGCGTCCGCCGGCCCAGGCGGGCCCGCTGGCGGGCCCGAAGCGCGGGACTGGGATCCACCAGGAGGTAGCGCAGCGCGCGCGCGAAGCCCCTCGAGCGCGACGCGGCGCGCAGGAAGTCCTCGGCGAAACGTCCCTCCCCGGGGCCGAACTCGACGAACGTGAAGGGATCGGGGCGGGAGCACTTCCGCCACATCTGCTCGACTTGTCGCGCGACCAGGGTCCCGAACGCCCCGTGGATGCCGCTGCTCGTCACGTAGTCGCGGCCGCCGCCGCCGAGCCCGCGCGTGTAGTACCCGTGTCGCGGGTGATAGAGACAGATCTCCATGAAGCGGGCGAAGGGGATCGGCCCCCGCGCGCCGATCTCGGACAGGATCTCGGCCGTGAGGGACGAGCAGGGGCCCTGCATCCGAGGCTACGGGCCCGCGCCCGCGGGCTCGCGCGACCCGCCCCGCCCGCGTCTCGCGGCGCGCGCCCGCTCCTGCACCAGCCGCTGGACCTGCATGACTCCCTCGATCAGCGCCTCCGGGCGCGGCGGGCAACCCGGGACGTAGACGTCCACCCGGATGATCTCGTCCACCCCCTGGGTGACCGAGTACGAGCGGAACATCCCGCCCGACGAGGCGCAGGCGCCCATCGCGATCACCCACTTCGGCTCCGGCATCTGGTCGAAGATCCGCTTCACCGCGGGGGCCATCTTCTTGGTCACCGTCCCGGCGACGATCATCATGTCCGCCTGGCGCGGCGAGAACCGCAGGGCCTCGGCGCCGAAGCGCGACAGATCGTAGCGGGGGGCCACCACCGCCATCAGCTCGATGGCGCAGCAGGCCAGCCCCATCGGCATCGGCCACAGCGAGTTCTTGCGGCCCCAGGCGACGTAATCCGCCAGCCGGGTCGTCAGCACCCACTGCTCGAGGGGGCGCTCCTCCCCGGCCTCGCGGATCCCCTTCGCGAGGGCCGCACCGGCATCCGCCGCTGCCTTCTCGGTCATCGCGCCGCCGCCCGGCCGGCCGCGGCCGGCTCCGCCCGGGCCGTGGCCCCGGCGCCGCCGGTCAGCCGCCCCCACTTCCTGATCGGGTCGTGCCGGACGCCCCCCATCTCCAGCAACCTCTCCATCGGGAAGATCATCTCGTCGCGACTCAGGCCGACCGTCGTGTACTCCTTGGTCAGGAAGATGGCCTGCTCGGGGCAGACCTCCTCGCAGTAGCCGCACATGATGCAGCGCAGCATGTTGATGTCGAACCTCCTCGGCGCCTTTTCCACTCCCGTGTCGATCTCCCGGGCCTCGATCTCGATGGCCTTGGGCGGGCAGACGTACTCGCACAGGAAGCAGGCGACGCATTTCACCCGGCCGTCGTCGTCCCGCACCAGCGCGGGGAGCCCCCGGAAACCCTCCGGCATGTTCCACTTCTCCTCAGGGTACTGCATCGTCACCTTCGGCCGGAACAGGTGACGGAAGGTGATCCACATCCCCTTGAGGATCGAGGGCAGGTAGGTGGCGGCCAGGAGGCCGCGCCTCGCGACGCGCCGCACCGGCTTACCCGCGAGTGGCATCGTCTATCCTCATCGTCCCCTGTCCGCCGCCTCGCGGTACCGCCGCACCGCCTCGCGGATCGCCTGCTCGGCCAGAACCGAGCAGTGGAACTTCGACTCGGGGAGGCCGCCGAGCGCCTCGGACACCTCCCGGTTGGTGACCGCCTCGGCCTCCTCGGGGGACCGCCCCTCGAGCAGCACCGTCGTGACGCTTCCCGCCGCGATGGCGGCCGTGCAGCCGAAGCTCTTGAACCTCGCCCGCACCACCCTGCCGTTCTCGATCCGCAGGCTCAGCCTCAGGACATCCCCGGTGGCCGGGTCGCCGACCTGTCCGACCGCAGCGGTCCCTTCGATCTCCCCCACGTTCCTGGGGTTCCGGTAGTGGTCCAGAACGGTCTCATTGTACCTGTCCGGCCCTCGGGATCGTCTGACCATCGCTCCGTCCGCACCGGCCGCGGGCTCCGGCGACCTACAGGGGCCTGCGGGGCGATACCGGAATGAATTTATCCCATATCATCGTAGAGCGTGCGCCGGCCGCTGTCAAGGAATGTCCGTGGTCTCCGCGACGTACGCCTCGAGTGCCAGGCTGCCCGCCTCCGCCACCCGCCGGTCGTCCTCGAGATCGGCGGCCCGTCGCAGCAGCCCCACGGCCTCCGGCGGCCGGAGGATCGCGAGGCCCCTGATGGCGTTGACCGCGCGCTCGCTCCGCCCGGCCGCCCCGGCCGGATCCTCGCCCTCGGGAGGAGGCTCCAAGGAGTCCTCCAGGAGCATCAGGAGGACCGGGACCGCGGCCTCGTCCCCGAGCCGCGCCAAGGACAGCGCCGCGTTCCACCTGACGTCCGCCTCAGCATCCTGCAGCGCCGCGCGCAGGACGCCCCGCGCCCCGCGGTCGCCGAGCTGCCCTAGCGCGAAGACGGCCATCTTCCGGACCCCGGCGTCCGCGTCCCGGGCCGCCGCGCGAAGGGCCGGCAGCACCGCCGCGCCTCCCACCCTCGCCAGCCCCCAGGTCGCGTACAGGCGGGTCTGGGGATCGTCGTCACGCAGCCCCTCCCACAGCGGCCCGACGGCCTGGGGATCCGCGGAGAGCCCCAGGGCCAGGGTCAGGTAGCGGCGCAGCTCGGGATCGTCCCGGCGCCCCGCCTCGCGGAACCCCTCGGCGATCTGCGGCACCATCCGCCGGATGGAGTCGGCGTCCTCGCCGCGCAGCAGAACCGACAGATCGTAGCCGTATTGCCAGCGCTTCAGGTCTCCCACGATGCGAGCGAGAAACCCCTCGTAGTGGCGCAACGAGTCGAGCGCCGCGGCTGGATCGGGACGCCGGCTGCGGAGCATCTGCAGGCCGAAGAAGACCACCACCAGCACCGCCACCAGGGACATCGGGACCACGAAGAACTGGAGCACGACCCGGAGGTCGCTCTTCTCGTCCTCGGGGGGAGGCGCGACGCTCGTGTGACCCTGCTGAACCTCCGGCCGGCTGCTCATGCTCTCCTCGGCGCCGTCACCCTACGGCACGCTGACGGTGCGGTCGATGCCCTCCGCCACGTGAAGGTCGAAGGGGCCGTGGGCGGGGTTTCTCCTGAAGCCCCGGTGCTGCGTATTGCACCCGTAACAGATCGCGACGTCCCCGAGCAGGTAGTAGAGCCCGAGATCGACGAGCGTCGCGACCAACAGGCTCAGGCCCCAGGTGGGGACGCTGAGGACGGCCGCGACGCCGAACACCGCGACCCCCATCTTCCTGTTGAAGTCCTTCTGGACGTAAAGCCTCTCCAGACCGCAGCGCAGGCAGGCGCCCAGCGGCGCGTCGCCGGAGGACGATCCGATCCCCTTCAGCGCATGCTCCGTCCCGCAGGCGGGACACGCGGCGCTTCTCGTCGGCGCGTCGATCGCGCGGTAGACGGGCCGCCCGCACCGCTCGCAGACGAAGGCGATCGAGCGCCCCCCGCTCAGCACGGCCCGGACGTTCATATCGGCCCCGCCCCCGCGACGGTGAGGTAGCGCGCGAGGAACTCGCCGATCAGCACGAAGATGACCGCCAGGTACAGGATGCCCGTCGCCGACTGCGTGGAGCGGATGCGGGCGGTCTCGTGGATCATGTAGGCCAACACCGCCGGCCCGATGAGCCCGAACCCGACCCGCTGCCAGAAGAAGAATCCGCGCTCGACGGCCACGTCCCTGAGGACGCCGCCCGGTCCGAGGGGCGAGCCGGCGCCGTAGATCAGCAGCCCGGCCCCGAGCAGCACGGCCCGTACGCCGATCGCCCCGGCGACGAGCCGGGCGAAGCGCACCAGGTGGCCGGCGGACAGGCGCGATCGCACCAGGTACCAGTGGCCCAGGATCATGGCGACGATCACCGATCCCAGCAGGGCCGCCGCCGCCAGGGCGTTGGCGCCGAACAGCCATCCGCGCGACCCGCGGCCGGCCGCGCCCCACCCGTCGAGCCCCGTCGCGGCCAGCGCGGCGGCCGCCGCCAGCCCGAGGAGCGGCTTCCCCGATCCGGCCCGCGGCAGGTAGAGGGCCGCCACGTAAGCGATCACCAGGGCGGCCGCGGCCGCGCTGGCGATCAGCACCGCGGTCGGGCCCGCGGCGGCCGGAGAGCCCTGGAAGGGCAGAGCCAGGCAGAGGAACAGCAGGGCGATGCCGGCGTTGAGCGCGAAGAACAGGCGCCTCAGCTCCCCGAAAGGGGCCAGGTGAAGCGAGGCCAGGATGCCCGCCGCAGCGCTCGTGAACAGGCCCGTGGCTACAGCGCTGGCCGCGGTCACCGATTCCTCCGGGGCGCCGAAGGATAGCACATCGGCGCGCCGGGCACCGGGGGCGCGGCGGGCCGGAGCCTCACCCCCCGATCTGCCACATCTTGCGGGCGAGGCGGCGTCGATGGAACTGGGACAGATCGACACAGCCTCCGGGCCCCTTGGCACCCACCTCGGCCGTCACGGCGCGGACGATCTCGCCGTCGTCGGCGCCGGAGCGCAGGATCGATCTGAGGTCGGTCTCGGTGCGCGAGAACAGACAGTTGCGCAGCATGCCGTCGGCGGTCAACCGGACGCGGTCGCAGTCGCCGCAGAACGGCTCCGTCACCGGGTTGATGAACCCGATGTCGCCCTGTCCGTCGGCGAAGCGGAATACCGAGGCGGGCGCACTGGGCCGGTCCCGGCCCACCGGCAAAAGCGGCCGGGTCGCCTCGATCCGCCGGCGCACCTCGGCGCCGGGCACCAGGCGCTCGATCTCGAACGGCTCCCCGCCCCCGAGGGGCATCAGCTCGATGAAGCGGACCCGGTACGGGCGGCGCCGGGCCAGCTCGGCGAACCCGGGGATCTCGTGGTCGTTGATCCCCCGCATCAGGACCACGTTCACCTTGATCGGGTACAGCTCCAGCCGCTCCAGCTCCTCCAGCCCATCCAGCACCCGATGGAAGGCATCCCGGCGGCTCGCCTCCCGGAAGGTCGAGGGGTCGAGCGAATCGATGTGGACGTTGAAGCGCTGAACGCCCGCCCTCATCAAGGGCTCCGCCAGGGCGGCCAGCAGGAGCCCGTTGGTGGTGACCGACAGCTCCTCGATCCCGTCCACCGCCGAGATCATACGCGCCAGCACCGGCAGGTCGCGGCGCAGCAGGGGCTCGCCTCCGGTCAGCCGGACGTCGCGGACCCCGAGGCGGGCGAGGACCTCGACGACCCGCCGGATCTCCTCGAAGCTGAGGAGCCGGCTCTTCTCGAACCATCGGATCGCCCCGGCGGGCATGCAGTACAGGCAACGGAGGTTGCACCGGTCGGTGACCGAGATGCGCAGGCTCCTCGCCACGCGCCCGTGGGCGTCGGCGAGCACCCCGTCGGAGCGGGTTCGCGTCCTGTCGCGCGAGCATGACGCACGGATTATACGCCGTGGGGGGGGGTCCTTGTGCGGGACCCGGCGCGCGGAGGCCGGTGGGGCGGGCGCGGCCTAATCCCCCTCGGGCCACGCGTCCGGCTCTGCGGCGGCGGGAGCTTCCCTGCGGAACAGCAGACGCTCGACCACCCGTCCGCCCC
>JBHIBC010000090.1:0-9917 GCA_046758905.1 Acidobacteriota bacterium
CGCGCCGCGCCCGCTCGAAGCTCACCCGCCGCGGCCCCCGCGCTCCCCGGTCGGGCGGGCTGCCGGGCCCGCCCGGCAGCGGACGGCAGTCGGCGCGGGCGGCGGTGACGCGCTTGCCGCGGACCAGGACCACGACGCGCCGCCCATGGACCGCCTCCACGGTGCCGCTCACCCCCATCCCCTCGACGCGGATCCAAGCCCCGGCTTTCACCTCGGAGGCCGCCGGAGCCGTGCTCCGGGCGGCGGCGCCGCCGACCCGGCGGATCAGGTCGCGCGCCGCGCTCCGCATCCGCCTCGCGGCCCTCTCCTCCTGAAGACGCATCCGGATCGCGACCTCGCGCTCCCTGAGCGTCGCCAGATACCGCTCGCCCTCCTCCCGCATGGAGCGCAGCGCCAGCTCGATCTCCGCCGCGATCGCCTGCCGCTGCCGCTCCTCGCGGTCCCTCATCTCCGCGCCGAACCTCTCCCGCTCGACCCTAAGACGGTCCCGCTCCTCGGCGGCGTGGCGCAGGCGCGAATCGAGCTCCGCCGACATGCCCTGAAGGCGGGCGAGGTAAGTCTCGACCATCTCCGCCGAGCTGCCGCGGCGGGCTCGGGCGGACTCGAGGATCGGCTGCGGGAGCCCGAGGCGTCCGGCGATCTCCAGAGCGCCGCTGCGGCCGGGGATCCCGGGAACCAGCCGGTAGGTCGGGGCGAAGGTCGTCTCGTCGAACTCCATGGCCGCGTTGGCGCACCCCTCGGTGGCGGCGGCGTACGCCTTGATCGCCTCCAGGTGGGTCGTCGCGATCACCGTGGCCCCGCGCTGCCGGTAGTGATCGACGATCGCCGCGCCGAGCGCCACCCCCTCGTCAGGATCGGTGCCGGTGCCGACCTCGTCGAGCAGCACCAGGGCCGGGGGTGACAGGGCCGACGCGATCGCTGCGGCGGTCCGGATGCGCGCCGAGAAGGTGCTCAGCTGGTCGGCGATCGACTGGCGGTCGCCGATGTCGATGAAGATCCCGCTGTAGACCGGGAGCAGGGCCGCCTCCGCCGGGACCATCAGGCCCGACTGGTGCATGGCGGCGAGCAGCCCCACCGTCTTGAGGGCCACAGTCTTCCCGCCGGTGTTCGGCCCGCTGAGGATCAGGACCCGCGTCCGCGCTGGAAGCCGCAGGTCGAGCGGCACGATCTCCCGCCCGGCGGATCGCAGGCTCGTCTCCACCAGGGGGTGCCGCGCCTGGCGCAGCATCAGCTCGCCGGACGCGGACAGCTCCGCGGCGCGGGCCCGCATCACCCGAGCGAGGCGGGCCCGCGCCATGGCCAGGTCCAGGCGCCCCACCACCTCCCACAGCGACCGCAGCTCGGGCAGCCGCCCGCGCAGGAGGGTGGAGTACTCCTGCAGCAGCCGCCGGATCTCGGCCGACTCGCGCTCCCGGAGCGTCACGATCTCGTTGTTCAGATCGACGGTCTCCAGCGGCTCCATGAACACCGTCGCTCCGGACCCCGACACGCCGTGGACGATCCCCTGCAGAGCGGAGCGGGCGGCGGCGCGAATGGGGATCACGTGGCGCTCGCTGCGGATCGAGACGAAGTCGTCCTGCAGCGCCCGCAGGACCTCGGGCCGGGAGGTGATCTCCTCGAGCAGCGCGCCCAGGCGCTCGGTGCGTCGCCGGAGATCCTGGCGGATGGAGCGCAGCTCATCGCTGGCCTGATCCTCGAACTCACCGGAAGAGCCGATCCGTCCGTCGAGGAATCGCAGCAGGTTGCCGAGGTCCGGAAGGTCGCGCCCCAGCTCCCACAGGCGCGGGAACTCCTCGCGCGCCGCCCTGAGCGCCGCCTTGAGATCCCGCCCGCTCCTCATCAGCGACAGCAGATCGAGGACCTGCAGCGGCGGGAGGAGACTCGCCTCGACGCCGAGGCGTTCCAGGGACGCTCCGGCGTCCGGCACGGTGCCGAACGGCAGGGCGCCGCGCTCCCGCAGATAGCGGGCGGCCTCGGCCGTCAGCTCCGTCTCGCGGCGCACGGCGCCGGGGTCGCCCGAGGGACGCAGGGCCGGCGCCAGGGACGCGCCGCGGGGGGTGACGGTCTCGGCCCGCAGCATGTCGAGGATTTCGGGGAACTCGAGGGCCTCTAAGGCCTGCTCGTCGGCGCCGCGTGAGCTACTAGAAATTGGGTCGCCCCCTTGACATGGCCCCACATCTTGCGTAAACTCCCGGCCACGTGGCATTCTCCCGACACCTAGGCGATATTGCCCCGAGCCTTGTCGTCCCACATGGGGGGGCATATGTAGATCCGGGGAAACGGGTGAAGCCGAGCCGCGCCGGGAGCGGGGACGGCCCCGGTACCGGCGGGGGGAACGGAAGGGAAAAGGCATGAGATTCCCGGAACTGCCCGCCTTCCTGAAGCAGTTGACCACGCCTTGGAGATCTTTCCGCGAACATCCCCGCACACCGGCTGGAGGCGAGTACTCCCAGCTCCGCGTCCGTCAACCCAGATAGCTGGAACACGGGCAGTTCCGGGAAGCGTCCATCAGGCGCCGGGCGCGGCGCTCGCCACCCCCTTGGAGGCCCGATCCGGTGGCAGTATAATTCGATCTCCCGAAGGGGCGGCCCGACGGCCCGGACTTCTCGCCGGCTCCTCCGTCGCGCCGCTCCGGGTCCGCCGATTAACCATGACGCGAGCCGCCCCGCCCATCCGAACCGCCGTGACGTCGCTCCTGCTGGCATTGCTCGCGGCGCCCTGGCTGGCTCCGGGGCCGGCCGCGCAGCGGGAGAACGACGAGCCCGCCCCCGGCATCCAGGCTCCCCCGCACAGGCCGGTGACCTTCAAGGCTGCCCGGCTCCCCCACGGGCCGCCGGAGGGGAAGGGGCGCCTGTCGATCGTCTTCGAGGGCAATCGCAGGTGGTGCACCCTGCCGGACGACCGTCCCGTGCGCCCCCCGCAGGAGCGGCCGTGGGACGACCGCAGGAAGGGCGAGGTCCTCACCTTCGGCTACCAGTTCACCATCGCCGCGATCCGGCAGGACGATCCCGGATCGCCCATCATGCTCTTCGAGTCGCCGATCATCAAGACGGCCTCCTGGCGCACCGCCGCGAAGCTCGGACAGGCGCCCCGCCCCAGCGGCGTCGGCCCCGGCGTCGGCGGCGGCCCGGTGGTCCGCGGGAAGGCCGGCCGGGTCCGGCCCGATACCCTGGTGCCCTACTGGGAGGAGCGCTACCGCTGCGTCACGCTCGGCGAGAGGTTCGACTTCGATCTCGACCCCGGGGTCTATGACGTCTACATGGCCTTCGACCTGCTGAACCGGCAGGGCACCTGGGTCCACCGTATGGCGGACTACCTGACCGGCGTCGAGATCGAGGCGCAGGCCCGGACCCGGCTCGAGGGCCGCGTGCACCAGTCGGGCGCGAATCAGCGCGAGGTGCGGCTGCTGGAGGCGACGCTCGTCGACGACCGGGCTCCGGGCACGGCGGGCGCCCCTTGACGGGGCGGCGCCTGGCTCTCATCGCCTGCCCTCTGCTCGCGATCCTGACCCACCTTCCCGCAACGCGGTGCGGGTTCGTGTTCGACGACCGGGCGGTCATCGAGGCCAATCCCCTGATGCGCGACCTCCGGGACCTCCCCCGCCTCCTCGCCTCCCCGTACTGGAACGCGCCCGGGCTGCGCGGCGGGCTGTATCGACCGCTCACCGGCGCCAGCTTCGCGGTCGACCGCGCGCTGGCTGGCGGCCTGAGGCCGGGCTGGTTCCACCTGGTGAACGTCCTACTGCACGGCCTGGCTGTCCTGCTCGTGACCCGGCTGGCTCTGGATCTGCTGCCGGGCCGCCTCGGCCCCCTGGTCACCGGGGCCCTGTTCGCCGTCCACCCGCTGAACGTGGAGGCGGTGGCGGGGGTGGTCGGGCGCGCCGAGCTCCTGGCGGCCTGCGGCGTCCTGGGAGCGGTCCTGTGCCACCGCCGCGCCCTGCGCGCCCCCGGCCCGGGACGACGGGCCTGGGCGGCGGCCGCGTGGGGGGCGGCGCTCGCGGGGATGTGCTCGAAGGAATCGGCGGTCGTCGCCCCCGTCCTCTGCCTGCTCGTCGATCTGACCTCTCCGGTGGCGGGCGCGTCGGCGGTGCGCCGCCGGATCCTCTACGTGGGCCACGCGACGGCTCTTCTCGCGTACCTCTCCGCCCGATACGCCGTGCTCGGCTCGCTCGGCATCGGGGCGTCGATCCCGTTCGTCGATAACCCGGCGGCCTCTGCGGGCCCGCTCGCCGGCCGCCTCACGGCGCTCGGCGTCGTGGCGCGCTACGCGGGGCTGATGCTGTGGCCGGCCGAGCTGTCGGCCGACTACTCGTACGACCAGATCGCGGTTATCGACTCGCCGGCCGATCCGTACGCTCTGGGCGGACTGCTGGTCGTGGTCGCGGTCGGGGCCGGGGGCGCCGCCCTGCTGCGTCGCGCCCCGACCTGCTCGCTGGCGCTGTGGTGGATCGCCGTCTCGTCTTCGCTGACCACCAACCTCGTGATCTTCATCGGCACGTTGCTGGCCGAGAGGCTGATGTACCTGCCGAGCGTGGGGCTGTGCCTGCTGGCCGGGTGGGCATTGGCCTCCATCCCGGGCCGGCTCCTGGGTATCGCGACCGCGGTCGCGGCGGTGGCCGTCGGCGCCGCCTCCTGGCGCACGCGGGCCCGGATTCCGGACTGGAAGGACGATCTCGCCCTTTACGGCAGCGCCGCCCGAGTCTCGCCGCGCAGCGCCCGGATCCGGTTCAACCTCGGCAACGCCCACCTGAGGCGTTCCGAATACGATCGGGCCGAGGAGGAGTACCGCGCCGCGCTGTCGATCTATCCGGACTTCAACGACGCCCGCATCAACCTGGGGATGGCGGTCCTGCAGCGGGGACGGCCGCTGGAAGCATTGGGGTTCCTGAAGACCGCGGTCTCGCGCTCCCCGACCCTGCCGGACGCCTGGATCAACCTGGGGGCCGCCTACCGCTCGCTGGGCGACCCTCTGAGCGCGGAGGAGGCCTTCCGCGAGGCGTTGGAGATCGACCGGCGCGCCTGCCGCGCCTGGAACAACCTGGGGGCGATCGCGCTCGCTCGGGGGGAGATCGCGGTGGCGATCGACCACCTCCGGAGGGCGGTCGACTGCGACCCCGGTCTGGCCGTCCTGCGGATCAACCTCGCCGACGCGCTGGCGGCCGCCGGCCGGCCGGCCGAGGCCGACCGGCAGTTCGAGACCGCCTACCGGCTCGACCCCGACCTCCCCGAGGCGCGGAGGGGCCGCGGGGAGGTGGCGCTCCGGAAGGGGGACCGCGCCATGGCGGAGCGGGAGTTCCGCGCCGCGGCATCCGGGCGGCCGCCCTCGGCGCGCGCGGCCAACTTCCTCGGTTACCTGCTGGCGCAGAAGGGAGATGTGGCCGGCGCGGTGCGGGCCTACGAGCGCGCGATCCGGATCGACCCGACGCTTCACGACGCGCACCGCAGCCTCGGCATCCTTTACGCCGACCGGCTGGGCGATCCCGAGAGGGGGGCGCGGCACCTGGAGAGATCGCTGGAGATCGCCCCGGATCAGCCGGGGGCCGAGGAGGTCCGGCGGAGGCTTCGGGAGCTGCGCGAGTGAGCCGGCCGGGGTGCTAGTCGCCGCCTCCGGCCGCGGTCTTCTCCGGCGGGGACCATGCGCGCGCGGCCGCGAGCGCCTCCTGGATCATTCTCTTGAACCCTTCGAAGGAGCGATCGCGGACCCGCTTGCCGTTGACGAAGAGGGTGGGGGTCCCGAGGACCTTGGCGCCGGTCCCGTCGGCGATGTCCTTCTGCACCGCCGCCTCGTACTTGCCCGTGAGCATCGCCTTCTCGAACGCCTGCATGTCGAGCCCGATCTCGTCCGCCCACCGCTTGATGTTCTCCTCGTTGATCGCGGTGTAGTTCTGGAACAGCTTGTCGTGCATCTCCCAGAATTTGCCCTCGGCGTGGGCGGCGAGCGACGCGGCGGCCGCCTGCCGGGCGTACTGGTGGATGTTGAGGGGATACTGCTTGTAGACCAGCCGCACCTCATCGGGGAACGCCTTCAGGATCGCCTCGAGCGTCCCCTGCACCCCGGCACAGTACGGGCACTGGAAGTCGGAGAACTCGACGATCACCACCGGCGCGTCGGGGCGGCCGCGCACCGGGTTGCGCGTCGTGTCGATGTCGTAGATCACGCCGGCGTCGTCGGGCAGCCTGGCCTCCACGAACGTGTCGGCCTTCGCCTTCAACACCTTCACGACCTCGGCCTCGCCGCGTCCCTCGCGGATGGTGTCCAGGATGGTGCGCGCGAATATCAGGCTCCGGCGGCAGGACTGGTCGCGGTCGCGGCACTGCGCGATGGTCAGATCGCAGCCGCAGTTGCAGCCGTGCTCGTTCATGATCTTCAGGGCGAGCCGCTTCTGCTCCTCGGACAGCCCCCCGAAGTCGACGTCCTTGATGCGCGCTATGTCGGTGACCCGGTCGTCGTCGGCCTGTGTCGTGGTGGCCTCGAACCCGGCCAGCCCCAGGACCAGGAGGGGGGCCGAGAGGGCGTGAAGCGACCGGCGCAATGCGATCATGACCCGGGGCACCTCGTGAGGGCGCGAACGCGCCGCATTCGTCAGATTCGTCCGCCGTTCGGAACGCTCTCGATCTTACGCGGGGATCGCGAAAAGTCAAGAAACCCGCTCCCCGCCCCGCGCCCCGGAGACCCCCGAACGCCATGCTATACTTCAAGCGCGGGCCGGTCTCATCGAGGTCCGGGAGGGGAGCCGGGCATGACGGATCGAATCCGCCGGAGGCGTGGATTCGCGGTCGCCTCGCTGGTCGCGGCGCTCGGGATCCTGTCGGCGGGACAGCCTCCCGCCGCTCAGCAGCGGCCGGAGATGCGGGAGGACGGCGAGGCCCATCCCGAGGCCATCGGGCCGTTTCGGACGCGCGTCTACAAGATCCGCAAGAAGAAGCTGTGGCGCGGACTGCTCAAGACCCTGGAGGAGGCGGGCTACCCTCCGGAGGAGGTCGACGAGGCCGCGCGGGTGGTGAAGACGGCGTTCGTCGATTTCGATGCGAAGGACTTTCCGGAGGAGGTGGCGGAGCCCCCGATGCGGTTCGGGCCGAACAGCCACGTCATCCAGCTGAAGAAGGTCCGGGTCGGCAAGGTCTCGATCGAGGCCGGTGTGGGCCGGGGCGAGGGCGGGGCGGAGCTCAGGATCCGGGCGCGCATCCTGGTGATGGGGCTCGACAAGCGCCAGCGGATCCGCGTGCTGGTCGACCGGCGCTCGACGGGCGTCATCGAGGCGGCGTTCCTGCGTCGGCTCGAGGAGAGCCTGCGGATCGAGCCGATCTGACGGGGACGCCGTGCCGGTCATCTCCCCGTTCCGTGCTCTCACCTATGCGCCCCGCCTGCGCGCCGAACTCGATCATCTGATCGCCCCTCCTTACGACGTGATCCCGGCGGAGCGCCGGCCGGGTATCGCGGCGCGGCACCCGAACAACATCGTTCACCTGGATCTGCCGCAGGACGGCCGCGGCGGCGACCGTTATGCGCGCGCCGCCGGCCTGCTCCGCCGATGGGTCGACTCGGGCGTCCTGGTGCGCGACGGCGCGCCGGCCGTCTACGTCTGCGAGCAGCGATTCACGGCTCCCACGGGGGAGGAGAGGACCCGCAGCGGATTCTTCGCGCGCCTGAGGCTCGAGCCGTACGGCGCCGGAACGATCATCCCGCACGAGCGTACGCTGGACGGGCCGCGCCGGGACCGGCAGCGGCTCCTGCGGGCGACCCGCACCCACCTGAGCGCCATTCTGCTGATCCACCCGGATCCGGACGGGCGGGTGTGGCGGATGACGCGCGAGGCGGCCGCCTCTCCCGTGTACGAGCAGGCCCGCGACCCCGAGGGCACTCTCATCCGGATCGTGCGGCTCGCCGACCGGGAGATGCTGGAGGCCCTCGGACAGCGCCTCCGCGACGCCTGGGCGATCATCGCCGACGGACACCACCGCTACGAGGCCTCGCTCGCCTACCAGGAGGAGTGCAGGAGGGCCGGGCGCGGCGACGCCGACCACCTGCTCGCGTTCTTCTGCAGCCTCGAGGATCCGGGCCTCGCCATCTTCCCGATCCACCGGCTGGTGCACTCGCTCGAGGGCTGGGACCCGAGCCGGTTCCGGGAGCGGCTCGGGGAGTATTTCGCGCTGCGGCCGCTCGGATCGCCGGAGGCCCTGAGGTCCGCGGTGGATGGGGGGCGTGGACGATCGGGCGTCTTCGGGCTGGTCGTGCGCGGCGAGAGGGGCGGCTGGCTCGTCGAGTGGAAGGAGGGAGCGGGGCTCGACCACCCTTCCATCGCGTCCGTGCCGCCGCCGCTGCGGCGGCTCGACGTCATCCTGCTCCACCGTCTGGTGATGGAGGGGATCCTCGGGATCACGCCGGAGGCGCAGGAGCGGCAGGCGCACCTCGACTACGTGAGGGACGGGCCCGAGTTGCTCAGGAGGATGGGGGAGGGCCGCGCGCAGGCGGGGTTTCTGCTCAATCCGACCCGGATGGAGCAGGTGATCGAGGTCACGCGGCGCGGCCTGCGGCTTCCGCAGAAGTCGACCTACTTCCATCCCAAGGTCCCCACCGGGCTGGTCCTGAACCCGATCGACGAGTGAGCCGCCTCACTCGGTCGGGATGGGGCTGAGCGAGCGGAGCCTCTCGACCAGGGGCGGAAGCGCCGCGGCGACCTCCTCGGGGTCGCCGTCGCGGCTCACCGCCCCGAACGACAGCGTCAGCGCCCCGCGGGCCAGGACCGGGCCCAGCCCGATCGCCTCGAGCACGTGCGATGCCTTGAGGACTTCGGTGGTGCAGGCCGAGCCGCTCGCGGCGACGATGCCGCGCTCGTCGAGCGCCGACAACATCGCCTCTGCCTCCACGCCGCGCACGCACAGGCTGAGATGACCGGGAACCCGATCGGTGCGGTGGCCGGTCCAGACGAACCCACGCAGGTGCTCGTCGAGCAGCCGCGCGAGCCTGCCCGCGAGCCGCCTGCGCCGCGCGCCGCGGCGTCCCATCTCGGCCATCGCCAGCCGCGCCGCTGCGCCGGCGCCGACCGCCGCGGCGACCGCTTCCGTGCCGGCCCGCAGGCCGCCCTCCTGCGCGCCTCCCTCGATAAGGGGCGCGATCCGCGTCCCGCGGCGTAGCCGCAGGATGCCGATCCCCTTCGGGCCGTAGAAGAGGTGCGGCGCCGCCGTGATCAGATCGGGCCGATCCTCTCCCTCCGGCCACGGCAGGTGCCCGGTGGTCAGCGTGGCGTCGCAGTGGACCGGGACGCCGTGCCCCCGGGCGACCCGGCAGATCTCGGCCAGGGGCTGGAGGGTCCCGATCTCGGCGCTGGCGTGCGCCACGCTGACCAGGATCGTCGTCGGCCTGAGCGCGCGGCGCAGGTCGTCAGGGTCGATGCGCCCGCTCCGATCGACCGGGAGGAGGGTCAGCCCGTACCCCCATCTCTCGAGCGTGCGCAGGGGGTGCAGCACCGAGATGTGCTCGGTGGCCGCGGCGACGAGATGTCCGCGGCCGATCCCCCGTGCCAGGGCGAGCCCCTTGACGGCCAGGTTGTTCGCCTCGGTGGCCGAGGAGGTGAAGAGGATCTCCTCCGGCGAGGCGCGCAGCAGGGCCGCCACGGCGGCGCGCGCGTCCTCGATCCCCCGCCGGGCGTCGGCGCCCAAGGCATGAGGGCTGGACGGGTTCCCGAAGCGCTCCCCGAGGAAGGGCAGCATCGCCTCCAGCACCTGGGGGGCGATGGGGGTCGTGGTCGCGTGGTCCAGGTAGATCGAGGGCATCGGGCGCGCCGCCGGCTATCGGCCCGGGCGCGCCTGAACGGCGTGGCGCGTCGCGTGGCGCAGGCGAGCGGCGGAGCGCCTCAGGCTCCGGCTCACGCGGTCCAGCCGCCGGGACAGCGCCCGCATCCGGCCAAGCGACGCGCC
>JBHIBC010000091.1:0-9583 GCA_046758905.1 Acidobacteriota bacterium
GCGGACGGCCTGTCGGCGACCGCCTTTCCCTGGAGCCCGCGCTCGTGGGCGTTCCTGTCGGCAGAGGCCTTCTTTGGACTCGTCATGGGGTCCGGCTCCTCATCCCGTCGCGCCTTCGACGTCCCGCCTAAAGTATATCCGGGCGCCGGGGCGGTCAACAGCGCCGCGACATCGGTCGCGGGCGGAGTCGGCGTCGCGGCGCCGGCGGGGCGCCCGCGGAGGGAGGCGCGAGCTGTGGCGGCCTCGGTGTCAGGGGATGAGGACGGCCGCGGCGACCACCGTCGTCCACCAGCCCCGCTTGTCGCCGACGGCGGACTGGGTGACGTTCATGCTGCGGTAGATCTCGCCGCTGATCTTCCAGAGCTCCTTGCGCTCGTCGTAGGAGATGTCGGGGTCGAACGCCACCCCGGAGATCGTGGCCAGCATCTGGGCGGCCAGGTCCTCCGCGTAGTCGCCCGCCGCGTCCTCGGTCTGGCCGAACGAGTGGTGCTCGCTCAGATAGCCGTGCCGGCCGGGCCTGGCCGGGATCGCGATGCCGATCGACGCGGCGCAGAGGCGATGCGGCTCGTTGGTCTCCGCCTGGCTCATGACGCAGAACACCACCTCGCCCTGCCGCAGGTACCTGAGGCCCTGCGTCTTCGGGATGATCTTGCATCCGGGCGGGAAGATGCTGCTGACCCGCACCAGATTGAAGTGCGCGATCGAGGCGTTGCGCAGCGCCATCTCGAAGGAGGTCAGCTTCTCCCGGTGCCTGCCGACCCCTTTGGTCAGGAAGATCTTCTTGGAGACGAACATGTGCGGCCCCTGTGCGACGGTGCGGCGAGGCGGGAGGGGACGACGATCGGCCCGCACCCGCGTCCTTATACACAATGGCCGGACGGAGGGTCAAGGCTGGGCGGTCGGCGAGCGAGCTCAGCTCCTCTTCCGGCTCCACTTGACGCTGCAGCCGAACGCCCTGGTCTCGGAGACCGGCACCTGCTTCCCGGCCGCGAGCGCCTCCAGGGCGGCCCGGAAGTCGCGGCTGGTGACGTCGTTCTCCTCGAGCGAGTCGTCCACCCTGCCGCGATAGGCGAGCCTCCCGTCGGCGTCGAGGAGGAAGACGTGCGGGGTCACGCGCGCCCCGTAGGCCGCGGCGACCTCCTGCGTCTCGTCGACGACGTAAGGGTAGGGGAATCCCTTCTCCTCGGCACGGGCCACCATCTGCTCGAACGCGTCTCCCGGGACCCTCGCCGGGTCGTTGGGGTTGATGGCGATGAAGTGGATCCCCTCGGGCTGGAAGGCGTTCGCCAGATCGATGAGCCGATCCTCATAGCCTCTGGAGTAGGGACACTGGTTGCAGGTGAAGATGATCGCGGTCCCCTTGAGCCCGGCCACCGAGTCGAGGGAGTACGTCTTCCCGTCGGTGCCCCTGAGGTGGAAGTCGGGCCCCGCGGCGCCGATCGGCAGCTCGTCCGCGCCGAGCGCGGGAAGCGACACGAGGCAGGCGAGCGCCGCGGCGGCGGCCGCGGGCAGGAGACGGGCGGGTGGCGGTGCGGAGCGGGTCGACAACGGGTGCATCGCGATTCCTCCTCGTAGGGGCCGGGACGCGCGTGCCGCCGGAAGGCGCGTCGATCCGGCGCTGCCGGCCGGCGCGGCCCGACCCGGTTGAGCCTCAAGAGCCCGACTACTCTACAACAGCCGGACCCGATGGAGTAGTCGCGGCCGCCCGGGGCGCCGCGCTCAGAGCCGCAGGCGCCGCAGGCGCAGCGCGTTGCCGATCACCGTCACCGAGCTGAGGCTCATCGCCGCGCTGGCGACCATCGGGCTCAGGAGCAGCCCGAAGAACGGGTACAGCGCGCCGGCGGCCAGGGGCACGCAGACGGCGTTGTAGGCGAACGCGAAGAACAGGTTCTGGCGGATGTTACGCATCGTCGCGCGGCTGAGCCGCCGGGCGCGGACGATGCCCCGCAGATCTCCCTTGACCAGCGTGACGCCGGCGCTGGCCAGCGCCACGTCCGCCCCCGTCCCCATGGCGATCCCGACATCGGCGCTCGCAAGCGCCGGAGCGTCGTTGACCCCGTCGCCCGCCATGGCCACCGAGCGTCCCTCGGAGCGCAGCCTCCGGACCACGGCGGCCTTCTGATCGGGGAGCACCTCCGGGACCACCTCCCGGATCCCGAGCCGCCGCGCGACCGCTTCGGCGCTCGCCCGGTGGTCTCCGGTCAGCATCAGGATGCGCAGCCCCTCGCGGCGCAGCGCCCGCACCGCCTCCGGGGTTGACTCCTTGATCGGGTCGGTGACCGCCAGCAACCCTGCGGGCCTGCCGCCGATCGCCACGAAGAGCGTGGTGTGGCCCTCCTCCCGGAGCGCCTCGGCCCGGCGGGCGAGCTCGGCGCGACCCGGGTCGGCGCCTACGTCCCGCATCAGCGCCTCGCTGCCGACCGCCACCGCGCGGCCGTCGACCGTCCCGCGGATCCCGCGCCCGGGCAGCGCCCGGAACTCCCGGGCGGCCCCGAGGGCCAGCGAGCGCGCGGACGCCTCCTTCAGGATCGCCTCGGCCACCGGATGCTCGCTGCCGCGCTCCAGCGATGCCGCGGCGCGCAGCAGATCGTCCTCGCTCATCCCGCCATGGGCCACGACCCTGGTCAGCCGCGGCCTGCCCTCGGTGAGCGTCCCGGTCTTGTCGACCACCAGGGTGTCCACCCTCTCCAGGACCTCCAGGACCTCCGCGTTGCGGATCAGCACGCCGGCCGACGCCCCGCGCCCGGTGCCGACCATGACCGACATCGGGGTGGCCAGGCCGAGCGCGCACGGGCAGGCGATGATCATCACGGCGATCGCCGCGAGCAGCGCGTGCGCCATGCGCGGCTCGGGACCGAGGAGGCTCCAGGCGATCGCCGCCAGGACGGCCACGCCGATCACGGCCGGCACGAAGTAGGCGGCGACCAGGTCCGCCACGCGCTGGATGGGGGCGCGGCTGCGCTGCGCCTCCGCCACCAGGCTGACGATCTGCGCCAGCACCGTCTCGGCGCCGACCCGCTCCGCCCGCATGATGAAGCTCCCGGCGCCGTTCACGGTTCCGCCGATGACGCCGTCGCCCGGACCCTTGAGCACCGGGACCGGCTCGCCGGTCACCATCGACTCGTCGACGTAGCTGCTCCCGTCGAGCACCCGTCCGTCGACCGGCACCTTGTCGCCCGGGCGGACCCGGAGCCGGTCGCCGCGCGCCACCCGGTCCAGGGGGACATCGGTCTCGGAGCCGTCGTCGCCGACCCTGCGGGCCATCGGGGGAGCGAGGTCAAGCAGGGCCCGCAGCGCGCCGCGGGTGCGCCCGCGGGCACGCAGCTCGAGGACCTGGCCGAGCAGCACCAAGACGGTGATCGCCGCCGCGGTCTCGAAGTAGACCGGCACTTCACCCGCGGTCCGGAACGCCTCCGGGAAGATCCCCGGGGCGATGGTGGCGGCGGCGCTGTAAAGATAGGCCGTCCCGGTGCCGGCGGCGATCAGGGTGAACATGTTGAGGCGACGGGCGGCGAGGGAGCTCCAGCCGCGGGCGAAGAACGGCCAGCCGCAATAAAGCACCACGGGCGTGCCCAGGGCGAACTGGGCCCAGGCCGGGGCGCGGCCCGCCCGGGCGAGCAGCGCCCCGAGTGGAGGGATCAGCTCGGACATGGCGATCAGGAACAGGGGAGCCGTCAGGGCCGCGCCGATCCAGAGCCGCCGGGTCATCTCCCGCAGCTCGGAGCTGTCCTCCTCGCCGGCTTGCTCCGACAGGGGCTCGAGCGCCATGCCGCACGAGGGACACGATCCCGGCCCCTCCAGCCGGACCTCGGGGTGCATGGGACAGGTGTAGATCACGCCGGCGCCGGACCTTCCGGGATCCTCCCGCGTGCCGCGGACCGGGCCGCGCGCGCCGCCCCCGATCATCTCCGTGCCCCGCGCTCGTGAGCCGCCATCAACGCCATTTCGCGTACAGCTCGGTGTGCATCGTCGTGAGGGGGACCGGCCGGCCCGCGATCATCAGGTGCCGGAGGCGGGCGACGGGCTGCAGCGGATCCCCTCCGGTGACGATCAGATCGGCGCGCAGCCCCGGAGCCAGGCGGCCGATCCGATCGGAGACGCCGAAGATCTCCGCCGCGTTGGCCGTGAGCCCGCGGATCGCCTCCTCCCAGGGCAGCCCGTAGGCGACGGCCAGCGCCGCCTCGTACGGCAGCATGCGGGCATCGAGAGAGCCGCTCGACTGGAAGGCGATCTTCACGCCGGCGGCGTGCAGGCGCGCCGCGTTCTCGTAGATGGCCCCGAGCGTCTCGACCCGCTCCGGCTGGGTGGAGACGGGACCGACCACGACCGGGATGTTCTTGGCGGCGAGAATATCTGCGACCTTATAGGCTTCTGTCCCATAGCTCAGGATCAACTTGAGGTCGAATTCGTCCGCGAGTCGCACCGCCGTCAGGATGTCGTCCACCCGGTGCGCGCGGGCGAAGAGCGGCCGCCTCCCGTCCAGGACCGGGAGGAGCGCCTCCATCCGGAGATCTCTGTCGGGAGGAACGGGCGGTCCGCTCCCCGCGGCGATGCTGCCGTCGGCGCGCGCCTTCCTGCGTGCCTCGTAGTGCTCCCACTTGGCGCGGTAGTTCGCGGCGCCCGAGAGCGCTCCGCGCAGCACGGCGGCGATCCCCATCCGCGTGGCGGGGGACCGATGGCGCGGCCCGGAGCGGCCCTTCGGCGGCTCGCCGAAGTTGACCGCCAGCGCGACATCCTCCGCGATCAGCGCCTCTGCGGGGGAGCGGCCGGCCAGGCCCACGAGCCCCCCCAGCCCGGCGATCACGTTCCCCTCGCCGGGGGCGATGAACGCCGAGGTGATACCATGAACGCGCGTCACCGGGATGGCGGCGCTCTCGAGGTTGTAGGCGTCGAGCACCCGGAGGTGCGGCAGCACCGGGTCGCTCCCCTCGTCCTCGTCCCGCATGGCCTGGACCAAGTCGATCTCCCTGAGGCCGAGATAGGACCTCGAGTCGATGAAGCCGGGGAAGACCCACAGCCCCGTGGCGTCGATGACGGTCGCGCCCGGGGGCGGGGCAAGCCCCGCGCCGACCTCCCGGATGACGCCGCGCTCGACCACCACCGTCGCGCCGTCGATCGGCGGCCCGTCCATGGTGAAGACCCGCCCCCCGACAACCGCGTACAGCCCCGCGTCGTTCACCGGCGCCGGCGCCGGCACCAGCTCCCCGGGCGGCGGCGCCGAGGGACCCTCGGGGAAGTCGGGCGCGGGCGGGACCGAGTCCGGCGTCGGGATCTCCGGGCGTTGGTAGACCACCTCGCCGTCGATCAGGGTCGTCTCGACCAGCGCGTAGACGTCGAGCGGGTGGCGCGTGAAGATGGCGATGTCGGCGTCCTTGCCGACCTCGAGCGATCCCACCCGGTCGTCGACGCCGAGGGCGGAGGCGGCGTTCAGCGTGATCGCCCTGAGCGCGTCGTCGACGGACAGGCCGTAGCGCGCCGCGACGGCCGCCTCGGTGTACAGCCTCTGGACGAGGTTGCCGGAGTCGGAGTGGATGCTGACCCGGACCCCCTCCCGCGCCAGCATGGCGGCGTTGTGCGGGATCCCCTCCCAGGCCTCAACCTTGTACCCCCACCAGTGCGCGAAGGTGGCGACCGCGATGTCCCGCCGCTTCAGCTCGTCGGCGATCTTGTACCCCTCGAGGCAGTGCTGGAAGGAGGCGACGCGAAACCCATACTCGTCCGCGACCTCCAGGAACCGCAGGATCTCCGCCGGGCGGTAGCTGTGGACGTGGACCAGCACGCGTCCCTCGAGGACGTCCGACAGGACCTCGAGCTCCATGTCCCGATCCGGAGGCGCCTTCCGCGCGAGGGGGTCGCCCGCGTTCCAGGCCTCCCACTTGGCCTGGTAGTTGCGGGCGCGGGTGAACGCCTCGCGCAGGAGCGCCAGATTGCCCATCCGGGTGGAGGGAGCGGCGTCGCGGCGCCCGTACACCCGCTTCGGGTTCTCCCCCAGGGCCATCTTGATGCCCTGCGGGGCGCCCTCGAACCGCAGGCGCTCGAGGTCCACCGTCGGCCTGAGCTTGATGGTGAGCCCCTCGCCGCCGATCAGGTTGCCGCTGCCGGGGATGATCTGCACCGTGGTCACCCCGCCGGCCCGAGCCCTCTCGAATTCCGGATCCTCGGTGTGGATCGCGTCCGCCGCCCGCATGTCGGCGGTCACGGGGTCGGTCATCTCGTTGCCGTCCGCGTTGGCCTCGATCTCCGGCCAGGGGTACACGCCCATGTGCGAGTGAGTGTCGACGATCCCCGGCATCACGAAGCGCCCGCGGGCGTCGATCACCCGCGCGCCGGGAGGCCCTTCGAGGGCGTGTCCGATGGCGGCGATCCGCCCGTCCCGGATCAGCAGGTCGCCGCCCTCGATCGTGCCGTCGGTGATGGTCAGCAGCGTGCCCCCGCGGATCAGGATCGGCTCTGCGGCGCTGGCTTCCGGCGCCGCGAGGGGCGGGGCGCACAAGGCGACGGAGAGGACGAGACCGGGCGCGAGTCGATAGCACAATGTCGTGGACCTCCCATCGATGCCGTCCCCTCCGGACCCGAGGGGACGGGGTCGGTTGTCCTGAAAGGGCGACCGATTGTAGCATCGCGATGCGGCGGCTCCGTCGAGGCCGGGCCATGAAGCGGTGGGTACCAGCGTCTGTCGCCCTGATCGTCCTGGCCGCGGGCGGCTTCGCCCTCTGCCCGGGCGGGCGATTGACGGCCGAGTCGGTCGCGCTGCTGGCGGAGGTGTGGGCCATCGGCCGCGGGGATTTCGCCTCCGGACCGGCCGGCGCGCCCCTGTCTCACGAGTACGAAGGGCCGGACGGGACGCGCCGCGTGGCCGACCTATACTGTCCCGACCCCGGGCCGCCGCGGGCGCGGCTCCTCCTGGTGCACGGCCTGATCGAGTCCGGCAGAGGCGATACCCGGCTGCACGCGCTCGGGCGGGCCTTCGCACGCCGCGGCTTCCTGGTCATGGTGCCGGATTTTCCGGGAATGCGGGCGCTGCGCGCCGGGCGCGGCGACATCGGCGAGGTGCGGGCGGCGATCGGGACCGTCGGCCGCCTCCGCGCCTGCGCCGGCGGGCCGGAGGGGCCCTCCGGCGCCGGGCGCCCCGCCCGGGCCCTTCCGACGGGGGTGGTCGGGTTCAGCTACTCGGCCGGACCGGTGCTCCTGGCGATCGACCGGCGCCCGCCCGGCGTCGAGTTCGCCGTCCTGTTCGGCGGCTACTACGACCTGGCCGAGGTGCTCCTGTTCCTGACCACGGGGCGGCACCGGGACGGGGCGGCGGAGTACGAGGGGGAGACCCTCCCGCAGGGGCGTTGGGTGCTGCTGGCCGCCAACGCGGGCACGATCGCCGACCCCGCGGACCGCGGGGCGCTGATCGGGATCGCGCGGCGGCGCATCGCCGACCCGGAAGCGCCCATCGACGACCTCCTCCCGGCGCTGCACGGGCCGTCCCGGGCCCTCCTGGACCTGGTCATGAACTCCGACCCGGCGCGGTTCGAGCCGTTGCTCCGCGCGGCCGGGCCGGACCTGCGTAAGGTGCTCGACGACCTGTCGCCCTCGCGGAGCCTGTCGGGTCCGCTCGACGTCGACCTGTACCTGCTCCACGGTCGCTCGGACGTCGTCGTGCCCTACACCCAGAGCCTGAAGATGAGCCGCGAGGTTTCGACCTCGGGGTCGATCCGCCTGGCGCTGCTCGGCGGCTTCCGGCACGCCCGGCCGGACGGCACCGCTGGCGAGCCCTGGTGGTCCTCGGCCGCCCGGCACCCGGGCGACTCGATCCGGCTCCTCGGCATCATCCGAGAGATACTGACGCGGCGGGCGTCGCCCTCCACCTCGCCCGGCGAGAGCGCCTTCAGCCGCGGGGCGGGTCCGTCCTCCCGGGGGGCGGCGGGCTGAGGGCGGCGCGGCGCCCCAAGGCCAGCAGGGCGTGGTCGGCCTCGAGGCTCACCTCGCGCCCCGTATCGAGGAAGAGCAGGACCACCGACCTCACCCGGGCGCCGGCGGCCGCGAGGGCCGCGGCGTACGCCGCCGCCTGCGGCCTGTAGAGCGCGACGCGCTCGGCGAGGATCCGCTCCGAGTCCGCGCCGTCGCCGAGACGATCGGTCTTGTAGTCGATCACCACGCAGCCGTCGTCCCCGACGAGGAGCAGGTCGATCCGGCCCTCGAGCAGGACCGGCTCGCCCTCCTCTTCCCCGATGGTGACGGCGAACGGGTACTCGACCTCGCAGCGGCCGGCGCGCGCCGCCCGGGAGGGGAGGGAGGACCGGTAGGCGGCCCGGACGAGCCGCTCCGCCTCGCGCCTCTCCTCCTCCGTCAGCCCGGCGCGCGCCGCCTCCGCGGCGAGAGCCGCCCGGAGGGGGATCTCCGCGGCCGCCCCGACCGGCGGCACGGCCTCGAGCACCGCGTGGACCGCGGCGCCCACCAGGAGCCGGCGCTCCCGGGGGCGGGCGCCGGAGCCCGCGGCGCCCGGCCGCAGGGAGGCGGCCTCGCCGCCCGCCGAAGCGGCGTCGAGAATGCGCCCCTCCAGGGCGGAGGCGACCCGGATCGGCCGGCCGCGCGCCGCCGCGGCGAGAGCGCGGCCGAGATCCTCCTTCCACGCCGAGCGCTCGAGCAGCAGCGCCTCGTCGGCCCGCGCGGCCTGCTCCGGGAGGTCCCGGTCCAGCCTGAACTGCCGAGGCGGGGGGGTGGAGGTGTCGAGCCCGGCGCAGTCGAGGACGCGGCAGAGCGCCGCCGCAGAGCCGGGGGCCGGGCAGGTCCCGGGGCGCAGCTCGTCCGGTATGGCGCCGGCCTCGCGGAGGAGCTTCAGGAACGAGTCGTACCTGCCCGCGGGAGGGACCACCGGGATGATCAGGTGGTCCCGGGCCCGCGTGGCGGCCACGTACAGCAGCCGGACCTGCTCCGCCGCGGAGAACTCCTTCTCCCTCCCGTCGACCTCCTCGAAGCCCCAGGAGCCGGCGCGCGGCCCCCCCTCGTCCAGCGACAGGGAGAAATGGTAGCGACCGTGCCGGCGGTCCGGGTGGACGCCGCGGGCGTGGCCGGGCCGGGCGGCGGCGTCCGCCAGGACGACGATCGGGAACTCGAGCCCCTTGGCCTGATGCACCGTCATGAGGCGCACCAGGGCCGCGTCCTCCTCCGCGGTCGGCGATTCCGCCTCCTGGTGCTCCTGTTCGACCATCGACGACAGGAAGGCCACGAACGACCGGAAGCCGCCGCCGCTGGCGATCTCGTGCTGTCTCGCGAGGTCGACCAGCTTGGCCAGGTTGGCGACCCGCTGATCGCCCTGGGGGCCGAGCAGCAGCAGCGCCAGCGCTCCGGTGCGTTGGAGGATCTCGTCGACGGTGGTGGCCGGGGAACGGTCGTTCCGGAGATGGTGGAGATCGGAGAGGAACCGGAAGGCGTCGCCGAGCGGGGAGCCCTCCGGCAGCCGCTCGGCCTCGCGCAGGTAATCGAACGAGCCTCCCGGCTCCGCCGCGACGTAGAGGAACAGATCCTGGTCGTCGCAGCCGAGGAAAGGCGAGCGCAGGGCCGCCGCCACCGAGAGGGCGTCCCGGGGGTTATC
>JBHIBC010000092.1:0-9355 GCA_046758905.1 Acidobacteriota bacterium
GGCGGCCGGCCCCAGGCCGCCGCTCCGGCCCGCCGGGGCGCGGATTCGCCCCCGGATCCGCGCCACCGCGGACCGGGCGACGACTACACCCGATCGCACCTGGTCAGAAACGGTACCCGATCGAGACGTACGGGTGGGAGTCGTCCCCGAGGCCGCCGAGGCCCCACCCGTAATCGAGGCGCATCACCAGGGGCCGCCGGGGGACCACGAACCGCAGCCCCAGCCCGGCGCCGAAGATCGCCTCATTGCCGGCCCCAGGGATCCCGGAGACGTACCCTCCGTCCAGGAAGACGGCCCACTTGAGCAGCCGCGCCGCGCGCGGCTGCAGGGGCAGCTCGCTCGGCTCCGGCAAGGGCGCCCCGGCCCGGGAGGCCCGCTCCGGCAGGGGCCGCACGAACGGCAGCCAGATCTCCGCTTGCAGCGCCGCCATGTTCCGGCCGAGGAACTCGTCCTCACGGAACCCCCGCACGGTCGTCGCACCCCCCAGCGACCACAGCTCAAACCCGGGGACGTCCCCGTTCAGGAATCCCCCGCTGAGGTGGAGGTCGAACTCGAGTCCGGACGGCAGGCGGGGGTGGAGGGTGGCGTCGAGGCCGCCCCGCACGAAGCTGCGCTGCCCGCCCGCCCCGTCGAGCGACACGTCGAGGCGCGGCGCGCGCCGCGCCGACATGCTCGGCCAGCGGTCGGTGTGGCGCCACTCGTAGGTGATCCCGGCGCTCAGGACCGTCAGGTCCGACTCCTCGACTCCCGGGACCGGCTCGTCGAAGTCGATCCGCTGGTGCGCCACGCCGAGCAGCAGCCTCAGGTCGTGGCTCGCGGGGAGCCCGAGCGGACGGGCGCCCAGCGTCACCGTCGCGCCGTTGCGCCGCTGGTCGGTCTCGATGCCGTTCAGGACCCGGTTGTTTCGGAACTCGGAGAACAGCGCGAACTCCAGATCGTAGAGCCGGCGTGGGTTGTCGCGGTCCGCGATCAGCGGCGCGCGGTAGGTCAGGTCGGCCCCGAAGGCGGTGCTGTAATCCGGCGAGAAGGTGAGCAGGTCGGAGCGGCCGAACAGTCGGCGTCTGCGGTAGACGGCGCCCACCGAGGCGCGCTCGCGCGGGCCGAAGGCGGCCGTGCCGCCGATGTAATTGGTCCTGCCGCGCCGGCCGGGCGCGCCGTCGGCGCGCGGCGTGAGGCTGCGGATCAGGTAGGCGCCCGCCGGATAGGTCTCGACGCCGGTCGGCGGGCCGGGGATGAAGGCGATGGTGTAGCCGGCGCGGCCGACCGCGTCGCTGTCGCTGCGGTAACGCTCGTGGTTGTAGAGATCGCCCTCCCGGGTGCGCAGCAGCCCGCGTGCGACCGCCCGCTCGGGCCCCTCGGGGATGGTGTACAGGCGGCGCGGATCCTCGACCCGCGGATCAGGCCGCACCCCGATGCGGGCCAGCTCCACCGGGTCGAAGGCGATCAGCGCGATCCGGTAGCTGCTCTCGCGGATCAGCAGGGACAGCTCTCCTTCGTCGCACTTCGCCTTCACCGAGGGCACGAAGCCGATGAAACGGTAAGGGAGCGCCACGTACTCCTCGATGGAGGGGGGGTCGCACTCGGTCCCCACCAAGCGGGCGACGCGATCGCGGAGGCGCTCGGGGGTGAAGACCTGGCGGTGCTCCGATCCCGCGCCGGGCGGGACGATCCGGACCGCGCCGATCGAGCGGATCTCCACGGCCAGCAGGGCGCTCGCCTGGGAGGCCGCGAGCAGCGCGAGGGCGCGGATCGCGGCGGCCCGGAGGGGGCGGTTCGTCTCGGTGCGCGGCATGCGAGCGCCTGTCTAAACCGGCGGGGGCCGGGGTGTCAATACAGCGGCCGGAGCATTTTCCTGTTGATCCAGTCGGCGCAGTGGGGGGATACTCCTGCGTTCTTGCCGATCGGCGCGGGGAACGGCCGGTGGGGCGCGCCGCCCCGGGGTCCCGCGGCCCGCGATCGCGTGATGAGGAGGGTCAAGGCAGATGCGACGTGCGTGGCAGCGAGCGGGGATCGCGATGGTGGCCGTGCCGCTGGGGATGATCCTGGGCGCGGGGGACGCCGCCGCGTTCGTCAGCGACAGGTCCTGGGAGGTCGGGGTGTACGTCTTCAACGCCGCCCTGGACAACGACTCCCTGATCGAGGACGTCCCGGGGTTCGGGCTCCGCGGGGCCTACTACGTCAAGGCGCAGCACGCGATCCAGGTGGAGATCGACTCCGGCACGGGGGACCACAGGAACCCCGAGGACGATCCGGCCCTCGAGGACGTCGAGTTCGACGTCCTCAAGTACAGCGTCGCCTACATGCACAGCCACTTCATCAAGGGGCACGAGAAGGTCGTCGTGGAGAGCACTTACGGCGTCGGGCGGATCAACGTAGACCGGGATGATCTGGGCGACGACACGGCGACCTTCTTCCTGATCGGCGCCGGCTTCAAGTATCGGACCACGCCCAACTCCGGCTTCAAGTTCAAGGCGCAGATCTACGAGTGGAGGGGCGACGGACAGGTGACGCCGCGCGACGGGTTCTTCTCGTTCGACGTCACCTTCGGGTGGTCGTGGTTCTTCGGCGGGACGGAGTAGGGGACGGGGTGAAGATCTCCCGCGCTTCGTTCGAGGTGCGGACGCCGGGTCGGGTGGCGGTGGTCAACGTCACCGGCAAGGTGCGCGCGGCGCTCGAGAGGAGCGCGGTCGGGAGCGGAATCGGCGTCGTGAGCGTGCCGCACACCACGTGCGGGGTGTGCGTCAACGAGGACGAGAGGGGGCTCCGGGAGGATCTGGTCCGCGTCGCCTCGCGCCTGCTGGAGCCCCTCGAGCGCGAGGAGCCCTTCCACCACGATCGGATCGACGATAACGCGCGCGCCCACCTCACCGCGGTTCTGATCGGCAGCTCGGCGACGGTGCCGGTGGTCGACGGCGATCTGAGGCTCGGCACCTGGCAGAGCCTCTTCCTTGTGGAGCTCGACGGACCGCGCACCCGCCGCCTGGACCTGCTGTTCATGGGTGAGTGAGTCGGCCGGCCCGGGCGCGATTCCTCCGGAGCGGCAGCGGGCGCGCGGCGTGAGCCGTCCGGCATCCGGCGCGCTCAGCGATGCACCCGATCCTGCGCCTGTACGTCGTCGTCGCGCTGTGCGGCTGGGCCGTCCGGCCCATCCTCCGACGCGCCCTGGGGCACCTCCCCGACCGGGGCCACGCCGCGAGCCGCTGCTTCGGGCTGATCCTCTCGACCTGGGTGGCCTTCGTCCTCGTGGACCTGAGCCGTACCCCCTTGAGCGCGACCGCGGCGGCCGCCTCCATCGCGTTGCTGGCCCTCATCGCTCGGCTTCCCCGGATCCTGAACTTCCTGCGCGCCGGCGTCCCAGCGGGGCCGGGGGGGACGGCGCGCGACGCGCCGCGGCGGGGCCGGCTCCGGTGGGCCTCGCCGGCGCTCGCCGGAGAGGCGCTGTTCGTCTCCGGGATCCTACTGTTCTCATGGGTCCAGTCGCACAACCCGGCGGTCGACCCGGACAGCGAGCGCTTCATGGACTACGCCTTCCTGCAGGCCCACCTCCGTTCGACCGGGCTGCCGGCGCCCGACCCCTGGTTCGCGGGGGAGCCCGCCAACTATTACGGGTTCGGCTACGCGACGGCCGGCTTCCTGCTGCGCGCCGCCGGCCTGGATCCCTCGGAGGGCTTCACCGCCGTCGTGGCGCTGGTGCACGCCCTGCTCTGGGTCACGGTGTTCGGGATCGGGCTGGCGCTCACCCGGCGCCGCTCCGGAGGGCTCGTGGCCGCCCTTCTGGTCCTCGGGGCGGGGAATTTCGCCTGGATGCTCCAGGCCGCGCGGGGGGTTGGCCCGGGGGGCTTCGACTGGTTCGGCCCGGCCCGGGCCATCGAGGGGACGATCACCGAGTTCCCCTGGTTCAGCCTGCTGTGGGGCGACCTCCATCCGTACGTCATCGGGCTGCCGGTCTTCGCGTGCGCGCTGAGCTTCGCGGTTGCGGAGGGGCTCGCGCCGGCCGGTCGGCCGGGCTGCGGCGGCGCACGGGCCGCGCGGGCGGCGCGCGGCGCGGGATTCGCGATCGCGGCCGGGGCGGCCCTCGCCACGCACGCGTGGGATCTCACGGTGCTGGTCGTCGCGGGCACGGCGTCCGTGGCGCTGGCCCGCGGAGCACGGACGGCCCTGCGGGCGGCCGCGGTGCCCGCCCTCGCCCTGGCGGGGGCTCTGCCCTTCCTTCCCTTCCTGGCGGGATTCGAGCAGTGGGGCCGCCGCCTCGCCTGGGTCGGCGAGCGCAGCGATCCGCTCGAGTGGGCGGCGGCCTTCGGCCCGTTCATTCTGCTCCTGCTGCTCGCCGCGGCCGTGGCCCGGCGCCGGCGGGCCGAGAGGGAGGAGGGGGCGCCGGTGTGGACCGCCGAAGCGCGCGTCGCGGCGGGGCTCGCCGGCACCGCGTTGCTCGCGGCCGCGGCGTGCGAGGTCGTGTTCGTGAGGGACATCTTCGACTCCACCCCGCTGTTCCGCATGAACACGGTCTTCAAGATCTACCGGCTGTCGTGGCTGCTGCTGGGCGCCGCCGCGGCGCCGCTGGCGGGGGCCATGCTCGCCTCGGCCCGGCGGCGGGCGCTCGCGGCGCTGCTGCTGGTCGCGGCGCTGTCCGGCGTCTACCCCGTGCTGGGGACGCGGCGCTGGCTGGCGGCCAGGGAGGCGGCGGCGGATCTGGGGGACGATGCCGAGGCGGCCGCGCTTCGGCCCGGCGCCGGCGCGGCCGACCTGTTCCGGGCGCGCTCGCCCGGGGACGCGGCCGTCGCGGCCTGGCTCGAGGGGAACGCGGGGCCGGAGGACGTCCTCCTCGAGGAAGTCGGGGAGGCCTACACCTGGTCATCCCGGATCTCCACGTTCAGCGGCGTCCCGGCCGTGCTCGGCTGGGCGAACCACGAGGCGGGGTGGCGCGGCGATTGGGGGCCGGTGCTCGCGCGCCGCGCGGAGGTGGATGCGATCTACCGTGATCCCGGCTCGGAGAGGGCGCGGTCCCTGCTGCGGCGCCGTCGGGTCAGCTGGGTGGTCGTCGGCGAGCGGGAGAAGCGGCGATACGGGGCCGAGGTGACGGAGCGGTTCGACGCCGTCGGTCGGAGGGTGCTCGAGCGGGGCGGCACTGTGCTCTACAGGATCGTCGAGTGAGGGTCGGGGAACGGCTGGTCCCGTGGGCGCTGCTGGCCCTGTCGGGCGCGCTGCGGCTCGCGGCGCTCGACCTGCGGCCCCTGCACCACGACGAGGGGTCGAACGCGATCTTCGTGATGCGGCTGCTCGAGGAGGGAGCGTACCGCTACGATCCGTCCAACTTCCATGGGCCGCTGCTCTTCTACCTGACGGCCCTGGCGATCGGGCTTCTCGGGGATACGACGTGGGCCTTCCGGATCGCCCCCGCCCTGCTGGGCACCGCCCTCGCGCCGATGGCTTGGGGGCTCAAGGACGCGCTCGGTCGCCCCGGGGCGGCGTCGGCCGGGCTCCTTCTGGCGGTCTCGCCCTCGATGGTCTATTACGCGCGCGACAACATCCACGAGACCTACCTGGTCTTCTTCACCCTGCTGCTGGTCGTGGCTGTGGCGCGCGGGCTGCGGCGGGACGGCGCTCGGGGGCCCTCGCCGGCGGGCCGTGCGGCGTGGATCGCCGCCGCGGGCGGCGCCGCCGCGGGGATGGTCGCGACCAAGGAGACCTCAGCGCTGATCCTTCTGGCCCTAGGGGCCGCGCTGCTGCTGTCGGGCGGGGCGGGGCTCAAGCGGCCGGACCGCCGCCAAGTCGTGTGGGCCCTGGCGGCCTTTGTCCTGGTGTCCTCGCTCCTCTACAGCCACTTCCTGGCCGATCCGGCGGGCCTCCTGGGCCCGTTCGCGGCCATCGGCCAGTGGGGGCGGCGCGCCGTCGCGGCGAGCGGGCACGAGAAGCCGTGGTGGTATTTCGCCGCCCTGCTGGCGCGTGAGGAGTGGGCGGTGCTCGCCGGGGCGCTCGGCGCGGCGGGGTTGGCGGCGCGCCCGGGGCGGCGCTTCGCGCGCTTCCTGCTGCTGTGGGGCGCGGGCCTGCTGGTCGTCCACTCGCTGATCCCGTACAAGACGCCCTGGCTGGGGCTGAACATCATCCTGCCCCTGGCGCTGGCCGGCGGCGGGGCGTTCGGGCGGCTTCTCGTAGCGTCCGCGTCACGGCCGCGACGCGCCGTCGCGGCCGCCGCGCTGGCGATCCCGGTGTCGCTGTCGGCCTGGCGCGCCGCTTCGCTCTGCTTCGCACGGTTCGACGATCCCGCGAGCCCGCTGGTGTACGTCCAGACGAGCCGGGATGCGCTGCGCCTGGTCGCGGCGATCGAGGCGGCGGCGGCGCGCGATCCGCGCGGACGGTCGATGCCGATCGATATCGTCTCGCCCGACTACCTCCCCCTGAACTGGTACCTGCGCCGCTTCGAGAGGGTGGCCTATTACGGCGGGCGGGTCCCCGGCCCCCGGGCGGACGTCGTGATCGCGCGCGCGGACGCCGCGGAGGCCGTCGCTGCGCGGCTCGGCCCGGGATTCGCCCGCGAGGAGTATGACCTGCGCCCCGGGGTGCGGCTGATCCTCTTCGTGCGGCGGGGTGGGCCGGACTTGTAAGCCGGCGCGACGGCGGCTAGAATCGACCCCCGTGGAGAATCGATGATGAGCGGGAAGCCGCAAGTGACCGACGCCGCCAGGAGCGTGAAGCTGTTCACGGTGGAGGAGGCGAACGCGCTCCTGCCGCGGATCCGGCCGGCCGTCGAGGAGATGGTCGCGACCTTCAGGGAGATCCGGGCCGAGATCCGGCAGGTCGCCGAGCGCGCCGGCTCGTCGGCCGCGAGCCCGGAGCTGTCGGATCTGCTCGAGGAGCGCGGCGTCGCACCGCGGCTGTTCGACAAGGTCCGGGAGATCATGGACAGGATCCACGCCAGCGGCTGCCTGGTGAACGGCCCGGAGGCCGGCCTGGTCGACTTCCCCGCTCTGTACGGGAACGAGATCGTGTTCCTGTGCTGGAAGGTCGGCGAGCCGGGCGTGGCGCACTGGCACAGGATCCCGGACGGCTTCGCCGGCCGCCGGCCGCTCTTGGACCGCTCCGAGGAGGGAGGGGGGGTCCACTGAGGCGGGATCGGCCGGCCTAGCGCCGGGCGGCCGGGCCGTTGGCCTGCAGTCGCTTGCGGTATCCCTCCCGCACCAGGCGGCACACTTCGCGGGCGTCGTCGGTCACGGTGAACAGCGTCAGATCGGGCTCGACGATCATCTTCCGTCCGAGCATCTCCCTGACGATCCAGCGCAGCAGCCCCTTCCAGTAATCGCGGCCCACCAGGATCACCGGGAAGTTGTCGATCTTGTTGGTCTGCACGAGGGTCAGGGCCTCGAAGGCCTCGTCGAGAGTGCCGTACCCTCCCGGGAACACGACGTAGGCGCAGGCGTACTTCATGAACATGACCTTGCGGGCGAAGAAGTAGTTGAAGTGGATCAGCGTGTCCAGGTGGCGGTTCGGCTCCTGCTCGAACGGCAGACGGATGTTGAGCCCGATGGAGGCGCCGCCCCCGCGCCGGGCCCCGAGGTTCGCGGCCTCCATGATCCCCGGCCCGCCGCCGGTGATGATCGAGAAGCCGTCGCGCCCTAGAGCCCGGGCCACCTCCACCGCCTTGCGGTAGATGCGGGTCCCCTTGCGGACCCGTGAGCCGCCGAAGATCGAGACCGCGGGCTCCACCGGGCGCAGGGCCTCGAACCCCTCGACGAATTCCCCCATGATCTTGAAGACGGTCCAGGTATCCTTCGGGATGATGTCCTTCATCGACCGACCGCGGCGCAGCGGCCCGGTCCGGTCGGGCTCGGGGGTGGCGTCGGGCGCCGGAGATCGGCGCGCGGCCGCCTGCGATCGGCTCATGGACTCCTCGTGGGCCCTAGGTGTCGCGGCCGCTTGAATATAGGTCCGCGGCGATCGGCCCGCAACCGCGCGGCCCGGAGACACGGGATGGGAGCAAGAGCGAGGGGCCGGGAGCGGCGGCCCGTCGGGCTGAGCCCCGGCGAGCGGATCGAGCTCGAGATCACCGACCTGGCGCTCGGGGCCCGGGGCGTCGGACGTCGGGAGGGCCTGGTGATGTTCGTGGACGGCGCCCTCGAGGGGGAGAGGGTTCAGGCGGAGGTCCGGCGGGTCCGGTCGGGCTATGCCGAGGCGGTCACGCGCTCGGTCCTGCGTTGCTCTCCGGACCGCGTCGTCCCGCGGTGCGAGCACTACGGGCAGTGCGGCGGGTGCGATCTGCAGCACCTCGCGGCCGGCGCGCAAGGGCGCGCCAAGGCCGCGCAGCTGCGCGCGATCCTGCAGCGGGTGGCCCGCCTTCCGGATCCCGCCGTGGGCGAGGTGGCGCGGGGGTCGGAGCCCTGGGAGTACAGGTTCCGGATGGACCTCGACTGGGGCCTCGACCGAGCCGGCCGCCCGATCCTCGGGCTGCACCGAAGCGGGCGGAGCGATGCGGTCTTCGACCTGCGCACCTGTCACCTCATGTCGCGGGCGGCGAACCACATCGTCCGATGGACCGCGACCAGGGCCCGCGAGCTGCGGCTTCGGCCTCTCGATCGTCGGGCCCGGCGCGGCTTCCTCAGGCGGCTCAGCGTGCAGGAGGCGCGGGGGACCAGGGAGATCCTGCTCGGCATCGAGACCGCCCGCGGGGATCCGCCCGCCCTGCGGGGGCTGGCGCGCGAGCTCAGGCGGCGCTTCCCGCGCGTGGTGGGGGTGATCCGGAGGGAGACGGAGAGGGGCGGGCGTCCGCTCGGCGAGTCGATCCTCGACGGTCGCGATCACCTGTTCGAGGTCGTGGACGGCGACCGGTTCAGGGTCCCCGCCTCCGTGTTCTTCCAGCCCAGCGCCGCCGGCGCCGCGGCGCTGCGGCGCGAGGTGATGGCGGCGCTCGACCCCGCACCCGGGGGGTCGGTCCTGGAGCTGTTCTGCGGCGTCGGCCTGTTCACCCTCGCCGTGGCGCGGCGGGCCTCCACGGTCACCGCGGTGGAGGGATCCAGGGACGCGATCGCCGCCGCCCGCGAGAACCTGAAGGCCGCCGACCTGCACAACGTGCGGCTCGTCGGGGGGGACGTCAAAGAGGCCCTGCCCGGGCTGCTGCGCGAGGGGCGCTGGGACGCCCTGCTCGTGGACCCGCCGCGCGCCGGCCTGAGCGCCGCGAGCCTGGGCCTCATCGCCGGCGCGGGGATAAGGCGGATGGTGTACGTCTCCTGCGATCCCGGGACGTTGGCACGCGACCTGCGAGCCCTGGGGGAGCGCGGAAGGTTCGTGCCGCGCTCCATCGTCCCGGTGGACCTGTTCCCCCAGACGCGCCACATCGAGTGCGTCGTCGGTCTGCACCGGAGCG
>JBHIBC010000093.1:0-9354 GCA_046758905.1 Acidobacteriota bacterium
ACGCCGCCAGGAGGGCGGGGGCGAGCGTGGCTCCGGCGATCAGGTTGTAGAAGCTCAGCAGCGACAGGTAGTAGCCGCCGAAGGCGTAGCAGACCCCGGCCGCCCAGGCCGCCTCGCGCCCCAGGCCCCAGCCGCGCGCCATCCAGAAGACGGCGAGGGGGGCGATGAGGAGGTGCAGCCAGAAGTGGGCGTTCAGGGCCCAGAGCGTGGGGCCGACGAGGTAGAGCACGTTGTCGGGATACAGCGGCACGGCGTTCGGGCTGCCGAGCAGCGGCTGCCCGCCGGCGCGGAACGGGTCGATCATCGGGATGCGGCCCTGCCGCATCGCCGCCGCCTGCGCCGACTTCATCTCGAAGTGCGTGTTCAGGACGTCCCGCAGGTAAAGGGTCTCGGAGCCGGCCGCCAGCGGCAGGACACGCCACGCCAGGAGCAGGAGGATCGGGACGACGTAGGCGAGGGTGAAGGCGGCGGTTCTGGCCGGCGGCGCGCCCCCGCCGGCCGCCTCCGGGGAAGCGGCCGGGACGCCTGGCCGGGATGGCGCGCTCTCGGGCCGCACGAGCCTAGACGAGGACGCTCCGGATCCTCTCCAGGGCCCAGTCGATCTCCTCGCGCCCGATCACCAGCGGCGGGGCGAAGCGGACCACCTGCTCGTGGGTCTCCTTGGCGAGGATCCCCAGATCCATCAGCCTCTCGCAGTAGGGTCGGGCCGTTCCGTGCGCGGTCCCGATCTCGACGCCGATGAGCAACCCCCGGCCGCGGACCTCCCTGACCTTCGGCGATCCGATCTCCCGCAGCCGCCCCATGAAGTAGTCGCCCATCTCGGCCGAGCGCTCCGGGAGGCGCTCCGAGACGAGGACGTCGAGGGCGGCCATGCCGACGGCGCAGGCGAGCGGGTTGCCGCCGAAGGTCGAGCCGTGGTCGCCCGGACGGTACAGACCGAGGACGGAGCGCGGCCCGAGGACCCCCGAGATCGGGAGCACCCCTCCGCCTAGGGCCTTGCCCACCACGTACAGGTCCGGGGCCACGCCCTCGTGCTCGCAGCAGAACATCCGGCCCGTGCGGCCGAAACCGGTCTGGATCTCGTCGGCGATCAGCAGCACCCTGCTCTCCCGGCACACCTCCGCGGCCTTGCCGAGGTAGCCCCCGGAGGGGATCAGGATGCCGGCCTCGCCCTGGATCGGCTCGACCAGGAAGGCGACCGTCTCCGGGGTGATGGCGCGCCGCAGCGCGTCGATGTCGTCGTACGGGATCAGGTGGAAGCCCGGATCGTACGGACCGAAGTCGTCGCGGTACTGCCGCTCGGATGAGAAGCCGACGATGGTCGTGGTGCGCCCGTGGAAGTTGTTCTCGCAGACGACGATCTCCGCCCTGTGCCGGGGAACCCCCTTGACCCGGTACCCCCACATGCGGGCGGTCTTGATCGCCGTCTCCACCGCTTCGGCGCCGCTGTTCATCAGCAGGGCCATCTCCTTGCCCGCCAGCCGGCAGATCTTCTCGCAGAACGGGCCGAACAGCTCGTTGTGGAAGGCGCGCGAGGTGAGCGTGATCCTGTCGGTCTGCTCCTTGAGCGCCCGGACGATCTTCGGGTGCCGGTGCCCCTGGTTCAGGGCGGAGTACGCCGACAGCATGTCCATGTACCGCTTCCCCTCGGTGTCGTGGACCCAGACACCCTCGCCGCGGGTCAGCACGACGGGCAGCGGATGGTAGTTGCGGGCGCTCCAGGTCTCGGCCTGCTCGATCAGGCGGGCGGCGGTCCCGGCGGCCGCGGAGGTCTTCGGGGTTGGGGTCATCGCTCTCCTCGTCGTGGCTCCATCCGCCCGCCCCTCTCCCTGCGGTTCCACCGGGGGCGGGGGCCAAGCCAGCATATCATCGCCGGTCGGCGGCGCGGCCCGCCGCGCTCCCCCTCCACGGGTGGTCACGGCCGCGGCCGGAGGCCGTCAGAGAGGCAGTCGGGCGCCGAGCCCGCGCTCGCGGGCGCGCCGCAGGACGAGCGTGGCGGTCGCCATGTCCTCTAGGGCGAGGCCGAGGTTCACGCAGACGAGACGCTCCCGTGGCGAGCGCCGGCCGTCCTTGAGCCCGGCCACCACCTCTCCCAGGTCGGCGTAGATGTCCGGGATGTCCTTGAAATGGACCCCCTCGGCGCGGGTGTGCAGGATCTGCCGCGTGTCGTCCGTGTAGAAGCGGTCCGCGGCGCGCATCGCCTCCGGCGTGAGGTAGGAGTCGTAGTCGAGGGCGACGGCCAGGGCGCCCTCGCCCAGCCAGGCGGCCTCGATGCTCGGCCGTGGGCGGGCGCGGATCGGCCCGGCGGTGACGACGACGTCGGTGCCCTCGACGGCGGCGCGCGGCGTCGGCGCCGTGACGAACCGCAGGCGCGGGATCCGGGCCTGCATCTCGCTGACGTAGCGGGCACGGGCCTCCGGCTCGATGTCGTAGGCCCGGACCTCGGCGAGCGACGGGAGCACCTCGGCCGCCGCCTGCAGATTGCTGCGCCCCTGCACCCCGCAGCCCAGGATGCCGAACGAGGCGGCATCCGGGCGGGCCAGGCGCCGGACGGCCACGGCGGTCGCCGCGGCGGTGCGCGTCGCGGTGATCCAGGTGGCGTCCATCACCGCCACCGGGAGGCCGGTCTCGGGGTCGTTGAGGATCAGCAGGCCGGAGATGTAGGGGAGGCCCCGCCGCGGGTTGCCGGGGTAGCCGCTGATCCACTTCATGCCGGCGGCCCCGAGCGACGGGATGCAGGCGGGCATGGCGTGGATGAAATTGTCGTTCGCGGGCGGCCCCGGGCGGATCCCCGGCTTGGGTGGCATCTCCGCGCGCCCGAGTCCCCTCTCGCGGAAGGCGGCCTCGAGCCGCTCGATGATCTCGCCCATCGCCAGGCCGAGCGATTCGACCTCGGCGCGCGACAGGTAGAGCACCTCGGGCGGACGCGGCATGGCGCGATTCTACCCGAATCGGCGCGGGCCGTCAGCGGTACAGGCGCACGGCCGCGCTCTCCCGCTCGAAGCCGGCGATCTCCTTCCGCCACGAGCGCTCTAAGGCGCGCAGGTCGCCCCCCGACTCGAGCGCGTCGCGCACCTCCGGGTCTCCCGACAGGACGTCGATCGGGAGCCGGTCGGTGACGTACTCGTACGGGGGCTCCCGCCACTCGAAGCGATCGCGGTGCACGGCGATGATGTCCTGCAGCAGCGCGAGGGTGGTGGCGTAGGGGCGGAAGGCGGCGGCGTCGGTGATCTGGATCTGGAATCCCCGGCACAGCCGCCCGGCCCACTTGTTGAAGGTCGGCTCGAAGCAATGCTCCCTGAGCGCCACCCCGGGGAGCCGGCGCGATTCGAAGCGCTTCCTCACCCTCCGCGGGTCGAGGTACGGGGCGCCGAAGATCTCGAACGGCCTCGTCGTCCCGCGGCCCTCGGAGAGATTCGTCCCCTCCAGGAGCACCTGGCCGGGGTAGACCAGCGCCGTCTCGAACGACGGCACGTTGGGCGAGGGGAGGACCCACGGCAGCCCGGTGTCGGGGAAGAGCATCGGCCTCCGCCATCCCTCCATCGGCACGACGCTCAGCTCGCACAGCCCGGGGCAGCACACCCCGATGCCGTCCCCCCTCGGGCCCGGCCGTCCGGGGCCCTGCTCCGCCCGGGCCGCGAGGCGCCGGTTCATCAGGGCGGCGAACTCCCCGAGGGTCAGGGCGTGGCGCATCGGGACGGGCGAGAGGCCCACGAAGGAGGTGTACCCGGGGCGGATCAGGTTTCCCTCGACGGTTGCGCCGCCCAGCGGGTTCGGCCGGTCCAGGACCACCAGCCTCCGGCCCGTCGAGGCGCAGGCCTCGAGGGCCAGTGCGGTGGTCCACTCGAACGTGTAGACCCTGGTCCCCACGTCCTGGAGATCGACCAGAAGCAGGTCGATCCCGTCCAGCATCGCGCGGGTGGGCGACCGGGTCTCGGAGTAGAGACTGTAGATCGGGATGTCGAGATCGGGGTCCACGGCGTGCGCCGACTCGATCATGTTGTCCTGCTTCTCGCCGGCGAAGCCGTGCTGGGGGCCGAACAGGGCTCGCAGGCCCTTCCCGCACAGGTCGCGGATGACGTCGCGCGCCGACACGAAGGAGGGCGTGACCGAGGCGGGGTGCAGCAGGAGGCCCACCCCCCGGCCGCGCTGCCAGCGCGGCCGGGCCCGGGCCAGCACCTCGAGGCCGGTGCGCACCCGCGGGAGGCGCCGCGCGGACGGGCGTCGTCTCGGGCGCATCGGGGTCGGCAACGGGGGATGTCCTCCGGGCTCGGCGCCGCGGGGAGACGCCGGCGGCTGAGCCTATCACAACGGAAAATGCCCGACGAGCGTGCGTCTTCGGTGTAGAATACTTAGACTACGACCTCGTGGGATTCCGGGCGATCGGCCGAACCCCGGCGGCCGGCTCGCGGGGAGCGCTAGGGTTGCGCGCCCGAGGCCAGGCCACGGAATCCTGGAACCGGAGAGCGTGCCCCTCCGTTGAATGAGGGCGGTGGCTGGCCCGGTCGGCCGTCCCAATCTCGTGCGGAGAATCCAGCATGAAGGTCGCGTTGACCAGCAGCGGGTTGATCCTCCTCGTCGGCGTCATTCTCATCCTTCTCGCAGGGGGCGTCGCCGGAATCGTCCTGTTCTCCGGATCGAGCGGGGAGGCGGACGGCGCCGCGCTGGTCGCGGAGGGGACCGACCTGTCCGACACGAACGCCGCGGGCGCGCCGGTGAAGCTGGCCAGCAGGAAGTCGTCCGAGGGCGGGGCCGGCGACGACACCGGGGACGAGGCGGCGAGCGGCGGCGAGGAGGGCGAGGAGGGCGAGCGGAACGGGAAGGAGAAGACGCCGATCCCGGTCAGCGTCGAGCGGGTTTCGGTCGGTCGGGTGTCGTCGTACATCACCTCGACCGCGAACCTGGTCGCCGAGGACGAGGTGCAGATCCTGGCGGAGGCCGAGGGCCGCGTCGCTCGGCTGCTGGTCGAGGAGGGGGACCGCGTGCGCCGCGGCCAGATCCTCGCCTCGCTCGTCAAGGATGATCAGGAGATCGCGCTCAAGAAGGCCAAGGTCAGGGCGAAGAACGCCCGGCTGGCCTACGAGCGGGCGGTCCGGGTCGTCGACGAGGAGCTGATGAGCCGGGAGGAGTTCGACCGGATCGCCATGGAGCACGAGATCGCCCGGCAGGAGCTGGCCGAGGCCGAGTGGAGACTCGAGAAGACCAACATCAGGGCGCCGTTCGACGGACGGGTCACCAGGCGGGAGGTGATGCTCGGCAAGAACATCCGGATGGGCGATGCCCTGTTCACGGTGGCCGACTTCGACCCGCTGATCGCCCGGATCTACCTGCCCGAGAAGGACGTCCTCGGGCTGCGGGAGGGCCGCGACGTCCGGATCACCCTGAAGGCCGACGAGGCCGTCCGCTTCCAGGGCCGCATCCGGCAGATCAGCCCGGTGGTCGACACCGCCACCGGCACCGTGAAGATCACGATCGAGGCTGAGTCCCCGCCGCGCGACGTGCGGCCCGGCGCCTTCGTGAGCATCGACATCGTCCGCCAGACCCGCCCGGAGGCGGTGCTGCTGCCGCGCCAGGCGGTCCTGCGGGAGCTCCGTGAGGCCTACGTCTTCGTGGCCAACGGCGGCGTCGCCGAGAGGCGCAGCGTCGCTCTCGGGCTGGAGGAGGGCGCCTGGGTCGAGGCGGTTTCCGGCGTCGACCCCGGCGAGCAGGTGATCGTGGCCGGGCAGGGCGGCCTCAAGGACGGCTCGTCGATCAAGGTCATCCCGACCTCCGAGGCCTCCGCCCTGACCGCCCCGGACGCCGGCCCGCCGCGCGGCTGAGAGGATGGGCCCCATCGCTTTCTCCCTCAGGCGGCGCGTCACCGTCTCGATGTGCGCGGTGGCCGTCGTGGTGTTCGGCTTCGTCGCCTTCAAGCGCCTGCCGATCAACCTTCTGCCCGACATCTCCTATCCCAGCCTGACGGTGGAAACGCGCCTCCCCGGGGCCGCCCCGCAGGAGATCGAGACCCTCGTCAGCCGCCCCATCGAGGAGGCCGTGGGCGTCGTCAGCGGCGTCAAGCGGCTGATCTCCATCTCCCGCCCGGGGCTGTCGCAGGTGACGCTGGAGTTCGAGTGGGGGCGCGACATGGATTTCGCCTCCATCGACGTCCGCGAGAAGCTGGACCTCGTCAGGCTCCCGCGCGAGGCGGAGAAGCCGGTGCTCCTGCGCTTCGACCCCGCCAACGACCCCGTGGTCCGCCTGTACCTCACCGGCGCGGACGACCTCTACCAGCTCCGCTACCTCGCCGAGGAGGTGCTCAAGAAGGACCTCGAGTCGACCGAGGGATTGGCGGCCATCAAGGTCAACGGCGGGTACGAGGAGGAGATCCAGGTTCGCGTCGACGAGGGGAAGCTGTCCCTGCTCGGGCTCAGCATCCAGGACGTCAACGACAGGCTCCGGCGCGAGAACATCAACCAGGCGGGCGGAAGCCTGTACGAGGAGGAGGCCCGGTACCTGGTCCGATCGCGCAACGAGTTCCGGGACCTGGACGACATCATGTGGACCGTGCTGCTCTCGGTCCACGGGCGCAACGTGACGATGGGCGACGTGGCCGAGGTGGAGCGCGGCCACAAGCGGCGGGAGGTCGTCAGCCGCTTCGCAGGCAAGGAGGCGGTCGAGCTGGCGCTGTACAAGGAGGGGGACGCCAACACCGTGACCGTGGCGCGCGCCATCCAGAGGCGCCTGACGCGGATCAGGGAGGGCCTGCCGGAGGGGATCGAGGTGGTCACCGGCGTCGACCAGTCGCGCTTCATCGAGGCGTCGGTCAACCAGGTGGTCATGAACGCCATCCTCGGCGGGATCATCGCCATCGTGGTCCTGCTGTTCTTCCTCAAGGATCTCGTCAGCACCGTGATCGTCGGCGTGTCGATCCCGATCTCGGTCGTCGCGACGTTCTTCCTGATGTACGAGACCGACACCTCGATGAACATCATGTCGCTCGGCGGGCTGGCCCTGGGGGTCGGGATGCTGGTCGACAACGCCATCGTCGTGCTGGAGTCGATCTACAGGCGCAGGGAGAGGGGCGAGGCCGGCCTGCAGGCGGCGCAGGGAGGCGCCTCGGAGGTCGGCCGCGCGGTCATCGCCTCGACCCTGACGACGGTGGCGGTGTTCGCCCCGGTGGTGTTCGTCGAGGGGATCGCCGCCCAGCTGTTCCGCGACCAGGCGCTGACGGTGTCGTTCGCGCTGCTGGCCTCCCTGGTCGTCTCGCTGACGCTGATCCCGATGATGGCGGCGCTGATGGGGGGCGGCGGTCCCGCCGCGGGCGACGCGCCGGTCGGGAGCGCCGGGGTCCCGGCCGCGGGCGGGCGGGTGCGCCGGGCGGCCCGCGCGACCTTCGTCCGGGCGCCCTCCGCGGCCCTGCTGTTCATCAGATGGCTGTTCGGGCTGGCGGTCTCGACCGTCGCGATGGGCGCACGTCCCCTGTCGCGGCTGTTCGACGCGGGCCTCCGGGCGGTGACGCGGGCTTACGCGCCGACGCTGCGGTGGGCCCTGCGGAACCGGAGCCTCGTCCTGGCCTCCGCCCTGCTGGCCTTCGCGGGCGCCGTCGTCCTGGGCCGCGACCTAGGCATCGACCTGATCCCGGCCTTCTCGCAGGGCGAGTTCAGCTTCAAGGTCGAGCTGCCCGAGGGGACGCCGCTCGAGGCGACCGATCGCTACATGCAGGAGGTCCAGTCGGTCCTGGAGGACGAGCCGAGGGTCGACAGGTACTCCACCATCGTCGGCGGCGCGGGGCTGTCCTTCGCCAGGACCGGCACGGAGGGGGAGAACACGGCCCGCCTGCAGGTGCGGATGAGGCCCGACGCCACCCGGGCGGACGAGGCGGCGGTGATCGCGGCCCTGCGCGGGCGCCTGGAGACCTCGGGGATCGCCCGGTTCGAGTTCGAGCGGCCGACCCTGTTCTCCTTCCGGACGCCGATCGAGCTGGAGGTGTACAGCGACGACCTGGGGGAGCTGCAGGAGGCGGCGGCGGTCCTGAGGCGGGACGTGGAGCCGATCCCGGGGCTGGTCGACGTGAAATCGTCGCTCCAGATCGGCAACCCCGAGCTGCAGGTCACCTTCAACAGGGATCGCCTGGCCCGGCTCGGGCTCAGCCTGTTCGACGTGGCGAGCACCGTCCGCAACAAGGTCCAGGGGGAGGTCGCCACCCGGTTCCTCGAGGGGGATCGCGAGATCGACATCCTGGTGCGCTCGGTGGGACTGCGCGAGGCCTCGATCGACGACGTCCACGGCATGATCGTCGCCCAGAAGGACGGGGTGCCGATCTACCTCAAATCGGTCGCGGACGTGGCGCTGGCGGAGGGGCCCAGCGAGATCCGCCGCATCGGTCAGAAGCGCGCCATCGTGATCTCCGGCAGCCTGTCGGGGCGCGACATGGCGGCGGTGGCGGCCGACGTGCGCGAGGCGATCCGCGGCCGGGTCCTCGCGGCGGGCGTGACCGCCGCCCTGAGCGGCCAGGAGGAGGAGATGGAGCGCTCCCTGCGCTCGCTGCTGATGGCCATGGCGTTGGCGATCTTCCTCGTCTATCTGGTGATGGCGTCGCAGTTCGAGTCGTTCGTCCACCCGTTCGTCGTCATCTTCACGGTGCCGCTCGGGGGAATCGGCGCGATCGTGGCGCTGGCGCTGACCGGTAACACCATCAGCGTCGTGGCGCTCATCGGCGCGGTCATGCTGGCCGGGATCGTGGTCAACAACGCCATCGTCCTGATCGACGCGGTCAACCAGCGCCGCGAGGCGGGCCTCGCGAAGGGGGACGCGCTGATCGAGGCCGGCCTCACCCGCCTGCGCCCGGTGCTGATGACCTCCTCGACGACCATCCTGGGCCTGACCCCGATGGCGATCGGCCTCGGGGAGGGGGCCGAGCTGCGCGCGCCGCTGGCGATCACGGTGATCGGCGGCCTGACCGTCGCCACGGTCCTGACGCTGGTGGTGATCCCGGTCCTCTACTCGATCCTCGACCGCAAGGCCTACGCCGGCGACCGGGCGGCCGCCGCCGCGGCGGCGGCCGGGGCCGGCGCCCCCGGAGGCCGGTGGGCCGGCGGGACCGCCCCCGCGGGCGGCCTCCCGCTGCGGGCGTACGGCGCCGCCGCCGAGACCGATCGCATCAGCCCGTTCCCGCTCGGGCGGCAGGGCCCCGACCCCGGGGAGGTGACCGAGTGAGCCTGCCCCGGCTCGCCATCAACCGCCCGGTCACCACCTTCATGGCGCTGCTGAGCGTGATGGTGATCGGCGGTATCGCCCTGGCTCGCCTGCCGCTCGCCTTCCTGCCGAACATCGACGTCCCGGTCATCGGCATCGGCCTCCCCGACCCGAACTCCC
>JBHIBC010000094.1:0-9120 GCA_046758905.1 Acidobacteriota bacterium
TTCAGAAGGAGGCCGCGACGGGACAGGTGCAGGTCCGCGGGATGGGGGCGCGCCTGGTCGAATTCGCCGGCTGGCTGATGCCGGTGCAGTTCTCCTCCGTCCTCCGGGAGCACCACGCGGTGCGACGCGCGGCCGGGCTGTTCGACGTCAGCCACATGGGCGAGATCGAGGTCAGCGGGAGCGACGCCATGGCCACGCTCCAGCGGCTGACCTGCAACGACGCCGCCCGCCTCCGGCCGGGGCAGGCTCAGTATTCGGCGCTCACCAATCCCGCGGGCGGATTCATCGACGACATCCTGGTCTACCGGCTCGACGCGGACCGGTTTCTGCTCGTGGTGAACGCCGCCAACACGGATAAGGACTTCGCCTGGATCCGGCGCCACGCCTCCGGGCGGGTCGAGGTGAGCGACGTCTCCTCCCGCTGGGCCCAGATAGCGGTGCAGGGGCCCGAGGCGCCCGCCCTGCTGGCGGACCGCGCCTCCATCGACCCGGAGAGCATCCCGCGCTTCGCGTTCGCCCGGGCCACGCTCTGCGGCGCCCGGGCTCTTTTGTCCCGGACCGGGTACACGGGCGAAGACGGCTTCGAGATCTACCTGGACCCGCGGGACGCCGCCGGCCTGTTCCGCGCCCTGCTGGAGGCGGGTCGCGAGCGGGGCGTCCTGCCCTGCGGGCTCGGAGCCCGGGACACTCTGCGGCTGGAGGCGGGCATGCGCCTGTACGGCAGCGACATCGACGAGTCGACGACGGCCATCGAGGCCGGCCTCGGATGGATCGTCAAGCTGGACAAGGGGGACTTCCTGGGCCGGGACGTCCTGGAGCGCCAGAGCGCCTCCGGCCCGGACAGAGTGCTCGCCGGCTTCCGCATGACGGACCGCGGCGTCCCGCGGCGGGGGCACGAGCTGACCGTCGCCGGCCGGCCGGCGGGACCTGTCACTTCCGGCACGCTCGGCCCCTCCGTGGGGCGGGGGATCGGGTTCGCCTACGTCCCCCGGACCCTCTCGGGTCCGGGGACGCCGGTCGAGATCCGGATCCGCGCGCGCGCCGCCGCCGCCGAGATCGTCCCCACGCCTTTCTACCGGCGCTCTCGCTGAGGAGGTCGTCTTGAGTCAGGTGAGCGACAACTACCCCGAGGACCTCAGATACACCAAGGAGCACGAGTGGCTGGCGGTGCAGGGCGGCGTCGGCACCATCGGGATCACCCAGTACGCGCAGTCCGAGCTGGGCGACATCGTCTACGTCGAGCTGCCGGCCGCCGGGACCCCGGTCGTGGCCGGGGAGGAGCTCGGCACGGTCGAGTCGGTCAAGGCGGTCTCCGAGATCTACGCCCCGGCGTCGGGAGAGGTCATCGAGGCCAATCGGGTGCTGACGGACAAGCCGGAGACCATCAACGGCGACCCGTACGGCGACGGCTGGCTGGTCAAGGTCAAGCTGGCGAACCCCGAGGAGATCCAGGCTCTGATGTCGGCGGAGGAGTACCGCAGGTTCATCCAGGACGATGCCAACTGAGATGGGAGACGCCAGCCGTTACATCCCCCTATCCGACATCGACAGGGAGGAGATGCTCCGGGAGATCGGCGCGGGCAGCGTGGACGAGCTGTTCGCGAGCATTCCCCCGGCGCTCCGCTTCCGGGGTCGCCTCGACGTCCCGGGCCCGCTGTCCGAGATGGAGCTGGTCCGTGAGCTGCGCTCGCTCGCCTCGCAGGGCTGCGGGATCGGCCCCGCCGCGCAATTCCTCGGGGCCGGGGCGTACCGGCATTTCGCCCCTTCGGCCATCGACCACCTGATCGGGCGCGCCGAGTTCTACTCCTGCTACACCCCTTACCAGCCGGAGATCAGCCAGGGGACGCTGCAAGCGATCTTCGAGTACCAGACGCTGATCTGCCAGCTGACCGATCTCGACGTCTCCAACGCGTCGATGTACGACGGAGCCTCGGCGCTCGCCGAGGCGATCCTCATGGCCGAGCGCGCCCGCGGCGGGGGCCGGGTGGTGCTCTCCGATCTCGTCCACCCCGAGTACCTGCAGGTGGTGCGGACCTACCTGGCCCACCTCGGCGTCCGGATCGACACCTTCGGCCACCGCCCCGACGGCACCTCGGACGTGCGGAGCGCACGCCGGGCCCTGGAGGGGGGGGCCGGCGCTCTGGTGATCCAGCACCCCAACTTCTTCGGCTGCCTGGAGGAGGTGGAGCCGTTCGCCCGAGCGGCACGCGAGGCGGGGACCTCGCTGATCGTGGTGGTGACCGAGCCGGTCTGTCTCGGCCTCCTGAAGGGCCCCGGGGCACAGGGTGCGGACATCGTGGTGGGCGAGGCGCACGCCTTCGGGGTGCCCCTGTCCTACGGGGGTCCCTTCCTCGGCTTCCTCGCGGCGCGGCGCGCCTTCCTCCGCAGGCTGCCGGGCCGGCTGGTCGGCGAGACTCGGGACCTCGACGGCCGCCGGGGCTACGTGCTGACGCTGTCGACCCGCGAGCAGCACATCCGGCGCGAGCGCTCGACCTCCAACATCTGCACCAACGAGGGACTGTGCGCCCTCACCGCCGCCATCTTCCTGGCGCTGGCGGGGCGGGAAGGCCTGCGCGAGCTGGCGGTGCACAATCACGCGCGGGCGGCGTACGCCCTTGAGCGGATCGCGTCGGCGGGCGGCTGCCGGATCCCCTACGGCGCGCCGATCTTCAACGAGTTCGTCGTGCGCCTGCCGGTGCCCGCCCGGACCGCGGTGCGGGAGCTGGCCGAGCGGGGCATCGTGCCGGGCGTCCCGCTGTCGCTCTACGCGGACGGCGCCGAGCGGGACCTCCTGGTGTGCGTCACCGAGGTCAACCCCCGGGCGGAGATCGACAGGCTGGCCGAAGAGCTGGGGCGGCTCGGGCGATGATCGATCCGCGCAACCTGCGCGAGCCGGAGAGGCTCCTGTTCGAGCTGTCGCGGCCCGGCCGGCGCGGCTACGCCCTCCCGCCGCTGGACATCCCCGATGCCGGACGGTTCGACCTCGACCGGCGCTACACGCGCGGCGCCGTCGAGGGGCTCCCCGAGCTGAGCGAGGTGGAGGTCGTCCGGCACTACACGAGGCTGTCTCGGCTGAACTACGCGATCGATCTGGGCCCGTACCCATTGGGCTCCTGCACGATGAAATACAACCCCAAGGTGAACGAGCTGGTGGCGCGCCTGCCGGGGTTCGCCGACGCCCACCCGCTGCTTCCGGAGGAGATGGCCCAGGGATGTTTGCGCCTGATGCACCGGCTCGAGCGCGCGCTGTGCGCCGTCTGCGGCATGGATCGCTTCACCCTGCAGCCCGCCGCGGGCGCGCAGGGGGAGCTGACCGGCATCATGATGGCGCGAGCGCACCACCGCGAGGCCGGCGATCCCCGACGGGTGGTGCTGATCCCGGACTCGGCTCACGGCACCAACCCGGCCAGCGCGGTGCTCGCCGGGTACCGCGTGGACCAGATCCCCTCCAACGACAGGGGGTGTGTGGATCTCGGGACCCTGCGGGCCCGCATGCGCGAAGATGTGGCCCTGCTGATGCTCACCAACCCGAACACCCTCGGCGTGTTCGAGGGGGAGATCGAGGAGATCGCACGTCTGGTCCACTCCCGCGGCGGCCTGCTGTACATGGACGGAGCCAACATGAACGCGCTCACGGGGCGGACGCGTCCCGGGGACATGGGCGTCGACCTGCTGCATCTGAACCTCCACAAGACCTTCTCCACGCCGCACGGCGGCGGCGGCCCGGGGGCCGGCCCGGTGGGCGTCCGGGGGTTCCTGGAGCCGTACCTGCCGGTGCCGGTGGTCGAGGAGCAGGGCGGGCGCGTGAGCCTGAGGCGGGACCGGCCTCGGAGCATCGGCCGGGTGCGGTCCTTCTACGGCAACTTCGGGATGCTGGTGCGCGCCTACGCGTACCTTCTGGCTCACGGCCCCGAGGGCCTCCGGAGCATGGCGGAGGCTGCGGTGCTGAACGCCAACTACCTGCGGAAGAAGCTGCAGCCCTTCTACCACCTGCCGTACGACGCGCCCTCGCTGCACGAGGTGGTCTTCTCGGATCGCGACCTCGAGGGGACGGGAGTGCGCACCCTCGACATCGCCAAGCGGCTGATGGACTACGGGTTTCACCCGCCGACCATCTACTTCCCGCTGATCGTCCGGGGGGCGCTGATGATCGAGCCCACCGAATCGGAGAGCCGCCGGGAGCTGGACGCGTTCGCCGACGCCATGCGGCGGATCGCCGCGGAGGCGCGCAGCGAGCCGGAGCGGGTGAAGACCGCGCCGCACACCACGCCCGTCCGCAGGCTCGACGAGGTCGGCGCGGCGCGTCGGCCGGTGCTGCGGTGGTCCGGCCCCGGGGGGGACGGAGATCCGGGGCCGCCTGTCAGTTCAGGTCGACGCCCTCGGGCATCTTGATGATCTGCATGTCGGGGAAACAGCGCATCTGGCAGCCGAGGGCCTCCACCTCGCTGCCGGTCCTGCGCGAGACGTAGCTGAAGGCGCAGTTCCGGCAATCGCCGTTCCAGCAGTACTTGCCGTAGGCCAGGTCCAGGTTCATGTACTGCAGGACGCGGAGCAGGGTGTTGTTCTCGGGCACCTCGTACAGGCGGCCGTTGATGCGGATCGGGATGAGCCTCTCGTAGGGCTCGAGAATGGCCGATTCGATGGGCATTGCGGCGACCTACCGCGTGAGCGGCTGTCCATGGAAATCTAGGGCTCGGCCGGTGCCGCGGCAAGCCCGGTGCGGGCCTGCGGGCCGGCCCGGCGCCCGCGGGCTAGGGGAGAAGCGCGAACCGTTGCAGATGCGGGTACAGCCGCTCCAGGGGCAAGCCGATGACGTTCGTGTAACTGCCCTCGATCGCGCTGATGAACAGCGACCCGATCCCCTGGAGCGCGTAGGCGCCCGCCTTGTCCAGGCCCTCTCCGGTGGAGGCGTACCAGTCGATGGCCGGGCCGGACATCGGCGAGAAGGTCACGCGTGAGACGGCGACCTCGCTGCGGAGCTCCCCTTCCGGATGGGCCCGGACGGCCAGCCCGCTGATCACCCGGTGGGTGCGCCCCGCGAGCCGCGCGAGCATCCCGCGGGCCTCCCGAGGGCCGCCCGGCTTGGATAGGATGCGGCCGTTGAGCACCACGATGGTGTCGGCGGCGACGATCAGCGCGGGGGAGGGGAGGTCGTCCAGGGCCAGCGCCTTGGCGCGGGCGAGGCGCTCGACCAGCGCCTCGGGTGACTCCCGGGGCCGGGGCGTCTCGTCGACCCGGGCCGGGCGCACCTCGAGGTCGAGCCCGATGCGTCGCAGCAGGTCGGCGCGGCGAGGGGAGGCCGAGGCGAGCAGAAGCCGGCGGAGCGGCATGGCGCGGGCGGCTACGATAGGCGGCGGAAGAAGACGATGAGGGCCGCCCCGCCGCCCGCCGCCCCGAGGACGGTCAGCCGGACCGACACCCCGGCCGTGATCTGGATGACGCGCAGGTCGAGGTCCCAGGGGCCGCCGGTCCCGATCCTCAGCCCGGCGGACAGGAAGCGGCCGACGGCGCCCTCGGGAAAGGCCAGGGCCAGGATGTCCCCGATCGCGGTGCCGAGCATGGCCGCCAGCAGCACGACGACCAGCAGGTGCCAGAACTGCAGCCTCGACCGCGCCACCGTCAGAACCCGACGCGCCTCATGCCTTCCTCGCCGCCGCTGATCTCGCCGTACTGCTTCTCGAATTGATCGAGGTTCTGCGACAGCGCCCGGCAGAGCTGCTTGGCGACGAGAGGGGTCGTCAGGATGCGGGCCAGGATCTTCACGTCCGTGCGGCTCGGGACGATCCGCCCGAGATCGAGGATGAACTCGGAGCGGTTGTGGGCGATGCTGCCGAAGTTGACGTAGATGCCCTCCGCCACGGCGTCGTCGATCCGGGCCCGGAGCCGGATGTCCTTGGGCGGTTCTGTCATGTCTCGGGGTTGCCCTCCAGAAGGTCGTGCCGGGTCCCGGCCGGCGACCGTCCGGGACGGGCCCACTGTACCGGATCGGCGGCAGGCGCGCAACGCGCGGCCGGGGCGCGTTTGACCGGCCCTCCCGCCGGCCCTATAATTCCCGCGCATCAAGCTGCCGACCGGCCGATCCCACGAGGCGAAGAGTGAGACGAAGCCCGCTTCGCAGATGGCTCCCGATCGTCCTCGCGCCCGGCATCCTGGCCCTCGCCCCCGGCCGGGACGGCTCGCCCGTCGCGCAGGGCGGCTCGATCCCCTGGTCCTCGCCTCAGGCGCCGCAGCTGCCCGGCGGCCCCGCGCCCGATCTCGATCTCGTCTTCACGGCGCAGGTGCTCGGCTGGATCGAGCCCTGCGGCTGACCGCGCAACCCCAAGGGGGGCCTGGCCCGGCGGGCCGGCTATGCGGAGCTCTTCCGGACGGCATATCCCTCGACTCCGATCCTGTTCGTGGACGCCGGCGGCTTCACCGGGGACCCCGATGTGCCCGGCCGCATGCAGACCGACGCCCTTATCGAGGGGATGAACGCGCTCGACTACCGGGTCGTCAACCTGAGCCCGACGGAGCTGAGGCACGGCTACGGCGTGCTCCGGGAGAGGATGGAGGAGGCGCGCTTCGAGTTCATCTCCGCCAACCTCGTCTGGCAGGACACGGGAGAGCCGCTGGTCGCCCCCACCGCGGTGCGCGAGGTGAGGCTGCGCGAGGGCGCCGAGGTGCAGCGCGCCCGACTCGGGTTCATCGGGCTGACCAAGAGCGACCCGGCGTTCATGGCGGAAGGACCCGAGGGGCGGCGGATCGTCACGGCGGATCCGTTCGTCGCGGCGGCGAAGTACGTGCCCCGGCTGATGGCCGAGGCCGACGTGGTGATCGCGCTGGTGAGCCTCGATCTGGACGGGGCGCGCCGGTTGCCGGGGAAGGTGCGGGGTCTCGATCTCGTGCTGGGAGGGTACGGCCCCGCCCGGACCCGCGACGACGACTTCCCCGAGGACACCCGGTTCGGGAACACGCGGATCTTCTACGTCGGCCACCAGGGGCAGCACCTGGGGGAGGTCCGGATGGTCTTCGGCCCGGACGGCCATCTGGCCTCGAGCCGGAGAGCCACCATCCGGCTGACCCGGGAGTGGCCCGAAGACCCGGTGCTGGCGCAGCTGATGGAGTCGACCAAGGTGGCGGTCAACGAATACAACAAGGCGCGGGCGGAGGCGGCCGGCCCGTTCCGGGCCGCCTCGGGCGAGGCCGGCGGCGCCCCCGCGACCCGGCCGTCCGCGACCGGACCGGGCTACACCGGCTCCGGGCGCTGCGCCGAGTGCCACCGGCAGGAGTACTCCATCTGGTCGCGATCGGGACACGCGCGCGCGTTCGACGTGCTCGTGCGCGAGAGCCAGGACTTCAACCCGAAGTGCGTCCGCTGCCACACCATCGGCTTCGGGCGGCCGCAGGGCTTCGTCAACGCCCGCGCCACACCCCATCTGGTCCACGTCGGGTGCGAGTCCTGCCACGGCCCCTCCCAGGGCCATCCCGAGGAGCGAGCAGAAGAGTACGGTCGCACCGACACCGCGGCCTGCGTCACCTGTCACACGAAGGACAACAGCCCCGACTACGATCCCGCGACCTACATCCCCAGGGTCCGGCACTGGAGCGACGAGCGGGTGTCCCGCTGAGCGCGAGCCCGAGGGCGCGGCGGGCACCGGGTGTCGGCGCCCGCCTTGATCCGGCCCTGGGGGCCATATAATTTACCCGCGATGAGCGACGGGAGGACCGTGGCTGGCGGCCATGGGGGCGGTTCCGGCCCCGTTCTCGCGCTGGACTTCGGGGACCGGCGCATCGGGGTCGCGGTGAGCGATCGCCTCGGCGTCGCGGCCCGGCCGGTGATGACGCTGACCCGCAGCTCGTGGGACCGTGATCTGGAGAGCATCGACCGGATGGCGCGCGAGCACGGCGCGCGCCGCATCGTGGTGGGGCTGCCGCTGGACATGAACGGGACCCGCGGCCGACGCGCCCGGGTCACCGAGTCGTTCATGGCACGCGTTCGGCGCGCCACCGGGCTGCCGGTGATTCCGTGGGACGAGCGCCTGACCACGGTACAGGCCGAGCGGGCGCTGCTGGAGGGGGACGTGAGCCGCGCGCGCCGCCGGCAGGTCATCGATCAGGTGGCGGCGGTGATCATCCTGCAGGCCTACCTCGACGCGCAGCGCGTGACGGGTGCGGGATGAGGCCCCTCCGGCAGTGGTCGATCGACCGCGCCTGGCGGACGCTGCTGATCGGCGCCGGCCTGGTGCTCCTCGTGATCTCGGCCGCGACGGGGATCCGCGTCGGGATCTGGGCCTCGATGCCCTACCGTGGCTACGGGGACAGCTCCGCCCTGGTGGAGATCCCCGAGGGGGCCGGAGCGCTGAGGTCGCTCCGGCTGCTCGAGCAGCACGGGGTGGTCCGGCGGTTCCCGCTGGCGCTCACCTACCTGCGGCTGACGGGGCGGACGCGGGGGATCAAGGCGGGCGAGTACTCGTTCGACCGTCCCATGACCCCGGGCGAGGTCTTCGACAAGATCGTCTCGGGCGACGTCTACTATCACCGCGTGACCATCATGGAGGGCCTGCGCTCCGACGAGCTGTTCGCGCGCTTCGTGGGCGAGGGCTTCGGCACCTACGAGGAGTTCGTCGAGGCGTTCCATGACGTCTCCCTGATCGGCGACCTCGACGACGAGGCCGTCGATCTCGAGGGGTACCTCTTCCCCGACACCTACAGCTTGCGGAAGGGGACGAGCCCCCGCGAGGTGATCCACCTGATGGTGGCCCGCTTCCGCGACGTGTTCACCCGGGAGATGATCGAGGCGGCCCGGGACCGGGGACTGACGGTGCGGGGGGCGGTGACCCTGGCCTCGCTCGTCGAGCGTGAGACGGCGCGCGCGGACGAGAACCCGCTGGTGTCCTCCGTGTTTCACAACCGGCTTCGCAAGAGGATGCGGCTGGAGTGCGACCCGACGGTGATCTACGCGATGGCGATGCGCAACGCCTACTCGGGGAACATCCGCAAGAGGGACCTGCGCATCGATTCGCGCTACAACACCTACCGCTACTTCGGCCTCCCGCCGGGGCCCATCGGCAACCCGGGCGCCGCCGCCCTCCGGGCGGCGGTGGAGCCCGCGCAGAGCGGCTACCTCTACTTCGTGTCGAT
>JBHIBC010000095.1:0-8939 GCA_046758905.1 Acidobacteriota bacterium
GGAAAATGCCCGACGAGCGTGCGGATGGGGGATATCGGGTCAGGGAGGGGTGAAGTGGCGGAGTGCCGTCCAGTCCTGCCTCCAGGCCAGGACCTCCTCCAGGCGATAGGGGCGTGGGGCGAGGCCGAGGGCCTGGGCGGGGGTGGTCCGGGTGCGGTTGGTGATGCCGCGGCAGAAGTTGGCCCACAGCGCGGCGATGGCGAGGTGGGCCTGCAAGGCGGCGCGGCGCTTGCTGACGCACCAGGTGCGGCGGCGCAGGCGGGCCAGGAAGTGCCGCAGGCGGGCGTTGGTGTGATTGATCGGGAACAGGGGGTTGGAGCGGTCCCGTGGGGCGGCGGCGGAGTGGGGGCGCCAGAGGAAGCGCCGGCCGAAGAGGTCGCGGCCGAGGCGGGCATAGAGGGGCTTGTGGTCGGAGTCCAGGACGACGGGTCGGGGGGAGGGGACGAGGGGGCGCAGGCGGGCGAGGACCTGGCGGACGGCGGGGGCGGAGTGCGAAGGGCGGCGGCCGTGGCGGGCCTCGTGGCGGGCCCGGAGGCGGCGCTGGCGGGGGCTTAGACGGCCCTTGCGGCGCAGCGGGCCGACGGCGGTGGCGATGAGGAACAGCGAGGCGCGGTCGATGAGGACCGGGACGGTGACCGGCTGGTAGCGGTTGGACTCGAAGGACTCGAGCTCGTCGAGCTGAAAGGGGCCGGGCAGCGCGGCGCGGGAGAGGCGGTGGATCTGGAAGCGGGCGGCGTGGCGGGCGAGCCACGCGAAGCGGTGCTCCACGGTGCGGCGGGCGACCTTGAGGACCCGGGCGGCCTGGCGCAGGCCGACGCAGGAGACCATGAGGTGGAGAAAGGGGGCGTTGAGGGAGGGCTTCTTGTGGTACCGGTCGGCCCGGAAGGACTGCCGGGAGAAGCGGCGCAGGCAGACGCGGCAGCGGAAGCGCGGCACCGGATGGCTGCGACAGCGGGGGCGGTAGTGGCCGTCGCGCAGGAAGAACCGGCCCCGGGGACGACGATGGGCCTGACAGGCTGGATAGGGACAGCGGAAGGGAACGAACATCGGAACGCCTCCTCGAATGAGCTCCGCGGAGGCGGAAGAAAGAAGCGTGCCGGGAGGGCGAGAGGCCGAGACGCCCCGGACCCGAGGCCCGGCACCGCCGCCTTCCGGCCGAGGGCGAACGCCGCCCGCCGCTCCGGGATCGCCGGCGGACATCCATCACCACGCTTGTCGGGCATTTTCTGATCGGCACAGCATGGATCCCTTCCACCTTCTCCCCACGGCCTGCCGCCTTCGACCCCGGGCGCCGACGATCAGATGCGCCGGCGCCGCGTTGCGCTACGACGATCTCCGCCGTCTCGCGGAGCGGATGGTCCGGGAGGTGCAGCGGGCCGGCGCGGGGGCCGGCGACCGGGTCGCTGCGCTCTTCCGCAACTGCCACCTGTATCTCGCCTGCTATTTCGGGGCCCTGCAGGGCGGCTTCGTCCTGGTACCCCTGAACCTGCGGCTTCATCCCGCCGAGAAACGCGGGATCCTGGGGCACAGCGGATCGCGGGCGCTTGTCGGCGAGCCGTCGCTGATGGCGCCGCTTTTGGGCGAGGCGCCGCGCTCCATGGAGGGCGGCTGGGCGGTCGCGCCCCTCGACCCGAAGGACGAGGCCCGCGATCCTCTCATGCCGGGCGACGCCGCGCATCTCTATTACACGAGCGGGACGACCGGGCGTCCGAAGGGCGTCGTCCTCACGCGCGCGAACCTGGCGGCGCACGTGGAGATGACGCTGGACGAGCTGGAGATCACCGAACGGGACGTCTGGCTGCACGCCGCGCCGATGTTCCACCTCGCCGACGCCTGGGCGGTCTGGACGGTGACCGCGGTCGCGGGGACGCACGTAATGCTGCCGCGCTACGGGGCCGCCGCGGTGCTCGATCTGCTCGAGCGTGAAGGGGTGACGATCACCAACCTGGTGCCGACGATGCTGACGGAGCTGCTCGCCGAGGCGGCGAGGAGAGGACGAAAGCCGCCCTCGCTCCGCCTCCTGCTGAGCGGTGGAGCCCCGATGCCGCGGCGCGCTGTCGCGCGGGTCGCCGAGGTCCTCGGGTGCCCCTACGCGCAGACCTACGGTCTCACCGAGACCTCTCCCTTCCTCACCTTCTCGCTGCTCGGCGCCCGGCAGCGACGCCTGCCCGTCGCGGAGCGGCTGAGGCTGCTGGCGCGGGCCGGGCGGCCGGCGCGCGGGATTCGGCTGCGGGTGGTGCGTTTCGGTCCCCGCGGGGAGATGACCGACGTGCCTCCCGACGACGCCACGGTCGGGGAGGTCGTGGTTCGCGGCCCGACGGTCACTCCCGGGTACTGGCGTGATCCGGCGTCCACCCGCGAGGCGTTCCGCGACGGCTGGTTCCGCACCGGCGATCTGGGGACGCTCAACGGCGACGGCTCGCTGAACCTGGTCGATCGGGCCAAGGACGTGATCGTCACCGGCGGCGAGACGGTCTACAGCGCCGAGGTGGAGCACCTCCTGCACGACCACCCGGCGGTGCGGGAGGCTGCGGTCTTCGGCGTCCCGCACCGGGTTTGGGGCGAGTCGGTGCGGGCGGCGGTGGTCCTGAGCGCCCCGGGCGCCGCGAGGGCCGAGGAGCTGGTCGCCTTCTGTCGCGGGCGGATCGCGCGCTTCAAGTGCCCGCGGGGCGTCGACCTCCTCCCGGAGCTGCCGCGCACCGGGTCGGGCAAGATCGACAAGAAGGCCCTTCGCGCGCCCTTCTGGCGCGGCCGGGACCGCGGGATCAACTGAGACTTCGGGCGGCGACCGGCGCCGGGCTCATCCCGACGGGGGCTCCGCGCGGTGCTCAGGCCCTGAATGGAGCTCAGGCCGCGCGCGGTGCTCAGGCCCCGCCACGATCCCCGGCGCAGAAGCGCCGGACCTTCTCCATGGAGTCGGTGCGCGGACAGGGAGGGAGCGACTCGAGGAAGGCGGCGCCGTAGGCGCGGGTGAGGAGGCGGGGGTCGAGCACCGCCACCAGACCGCGGTCCTCGCGGCTGCGGATGAGCCGGCCGAACCCCTGCCGGAAGGTCAGGATGGCGTCCGGCAGGGCGTCCTCGGTGAAAGGGTCCAGCCCGCGGCCCCTCAGCAGCTCGGCACGCGCCTGCGCCAGCGGGTGATCGGGGACCTCGAACGGCAGGCGCGTGAGGATGACGCAGCGCAGGGCCTCGCCCGCGACGTCCACGCCCTGCCAGAACGTCAGCGTCCCGAGGAGCACCCCCCGGCGGGTCGACCGGAACGCGTCGAGGATCGACGAGGCGGCCCCCCGCTCGTGCCGGAACAGCGGCATCCCCTCGAGCGCGGGGTCGCGTCGGAGCGAGTCGTGCACCCGGTTCAGGAGCGCGTACGAAGTGAACAGGATGAAGGCGCCGCCGTCGGAGGCGAGCAGAAGACGGCGGCACTCGTCCACGACGGCGCGGGCATACTCGCCCGGCGGCCCCGCCGGATCCGGCATGGTGGGAGGCAGATAGAGCAACACCTGGCTGCGGAAGTCGAACGGCGAGCCGAGGGCGATCTCCTCCGCGGCCGTGATCCCGAGGCGGCGCCGCAGGTGCGCGAACGACCCGGCGGCCGTCAGGGTGGCCGAGGTCAGGACCACGGAACGCGCTCCCTCGAAGAGGCGCTGGCGCAAGGTCGGGGCCACCTCCACGGGGGCCATGCGCAGCGTCGCCCCGCCGCCGCCCCCCGGAGGCGGCTCGACCCAGTAGACCGACTCCCCCCGGCTCTGGGTCAGGAACAGGGTGAGCCGCTCGCGCAGGTCCCGCGCCCGCGCGGCGAGGGCGCCGAAGGCCATCGAATCGACGGCGGTGGGGGCCTTCCGTCCGGCCGCGTCGAGCTCCTCCTCGAGGTCGAGCAGCGGGGCGCGCAGCCGATCCTGCACGAGCCCGGGGCGGGTCAGCCGGACGGGCGGGCCCGGGCCGTTCGCGCGCCCCCCTGAGCCCCCGGCGGGGGAGCGGGGTGGGAGCAGGGCGGCGGCCTCCCGGCGGACCTCTTCGAAGAACAGCCTCGCCTCGCCGTCCACCCGCTCGACCGCGGACCGCAGGGCCGACGTCTCGGCCGGGGCGGTCCGGCGCCGGGCCCGGCGCCACCCCCCGCGCCGTCCGGTCCCGTCCCGGAGCCCCGCGTCGGCCCGCAGGCGCGCCACCGCCCGGTCGGAGACCGAGGCCCCGAGCTGCGCGCAGGCCACCTCCTCGAGCCGGTGCGCTTCGTCGAGGATCGCCGCACCGTGAGGCGGCAGGATCCAGCCGCCCGCGGCGAGGTCGAGAAGGAACAACGCGTGGTTGACGATCAGCAGGTGCGCCTCGCGCGAGCGGGCCAGGTCGCGGCGGTACAGGCACGACTCCCAGAAGGGGCCGCGCGGGCCCAGGCAGATATCGCGCTCGCGTCGCACGCGGCTCCAGATCCGGTCGGGGACCCTCATCGGGATCCCGGAGCGCAGTCCCGTGGGGCCCGTCTCCGCGTACCGCGCGAGCGCCCGCAGGGCGGCGGTCTCCCGGGGATCGAACAGGTCCTCGCCCGCGGCAAGCGCCTCAGCAAGCCGCTGCACGCACAGGTAGTTCTCCGCGCCCATCAGCAGGGCGTGACGGAAGGCGATCCCCAGAGGCTCCAGGGCGCGCTGTAGGACCGGCAGGTCCTTGCGGACGAGCTGCTCCTGCAATGCCCGGGTGTGCGTCGAGATGACGATGCGCCGCTCGTCGGGCCCGGCCGCCGTCCCCCGTGTCGCCCACAGCACGGCGGGGACGAGGTAGGCGAACGACTTGCCGACGCCGGTCCCCGCCTCCACCAGGAGGTGTCGTCCCGAGTCCAGGGCCGCGAGGGTCGCGGCGGCCATTCGCTCCTGCTCGGGTCGGGGCTCGAACCCCGGCAGGGATCGGGCCAGGGGCCCGTCGCGGGCGAAGACCGCACGTAGGTCGCACATCGCTCCCCCGGGTCAGTTCATGCGCGGCGCGAGCCGGGCGATGCTGTCCAGGCGGGCCCGGACCGCCGCGGCGTCGGGCGCGTCGGGCGCCGCCTCGAGGTAGGAGGCCAGGTCCTCCGCGGCCTGCGCGAAGCAGGCGAGACGGTAATAGAACAGCCCGCGGTCGCGGATCCCGGAAGGGCGTTCGGGGTGGACGCAGATCAGCAGCTCCTGCGCGTTCAAGGCCCGGTGGTAGTCTCGCCGCCCCTGGTAGATGATCTTGAGGTTGTTCAGCACCCGCTCGATGATCTCGCGCTTGCGGGCGCGCCGCAGGAACTCGGGGCGGAACTCCATCTGTCCCCGGAACGTCTCCTCGATGAGGCGCCGGCACTCGCGGGCCGACAGGATCTGGCCGCGGTTGAACGGGTCGATCAGCACGTCCGTGGCGACCTCACGCCCCATGTACCGGACCAGGAAGTGGCCGGGGAAGGAGACGCCCGCGAGGGGGATCCCGGCCCGCCGCCCCACCTCGATGTAGACGGTGGACAGCGAGATGGGGATGCCGAGACGGCGGTCCAGCACGTCGTTCAGGAACGAGTTCCGCGGGTCGTAGTACTCCCCGCGGTTGCCCCGGAACCCCATCTCGTCGAACAGCAGGCGGTTCAGGTGGGCGATCCGGCCGGTGAACACCTCGCCCCCGCGCAGCCGGGAGCGCACCGCCCCCGCCATCCCGTCGAGGCGGGCCAGGTAATCCCCGACCTGCAGGCCCGGGTACTCCTCGCGCGCGATCAACAGCGAGGCCTGCGCTAGGTCGATCGCCTCGTCGGGCAACGACATGATCTCCGCGAAGGCCCTGCGTGAGCCGATCTCTCGCGCCATCCTCACACCTCGATAGGGTGATCTTACCCGCTCCGGCGGGATGATTGACAACCCCGTGGGGCGACTCTATCCTCGCGCCCCATGCCGGCCTCGCCCTACCTCGCCCTCAGCCTCTTCTACCTGACGGCGTTCGGCGTCCTGGGCGTCTACCTCCCGTACTTCAACCTGTACCTGGAGGAGCTCGGGCTCACCGCGGTCCAGATAGGGCTGGTCAGCGCGCTGCTTCCGCTGTCGAGCGCCATCGTGCCGACGCTCGGCGGGCTGCTGTCGGAGCGGGTCGGCCGCAGGCGCATCCTGGTGATCGTCACGACCCTGCTGTCGTTCGGCGCCTGCGCGATGCTCCTCGGGGTCACCGGGTTCACCGGCATCGCGCTGGCGGTGGGCGCGTTCTCGATCCTCAGGGCGCCCTCGGTCCCGCTCGTGGACGCGACCGCCATGGAGATCTCGGACGCCGGCGGACCGGACTACGGCCGGATGCGGGTCTGGGGCTCTCTCGCCTTCATCGTCATGGCGCTCGCGACCGGGCCCGTCGTCGGGGCGTGGGGCGAGCGGGCGGTGCTGCACACGATGCTGGCCGTCCTGGCCTGCGGCGTCGGCTCGACCCTGCTGCTGCCGCGCGACCCGGCCCATCGGGCGAGGGCCGGTCCCGCGGGCGGGCTCGGCAGGAGGATCGGCGAGCCGCACGTCCTGCTCTTCCTGGCCGCCTGCGTCCTGTCGCAGGCCTCCCACGGGCCCTACTACGTCTTCTTCAGCATCCACCTCGAGCGCGCGGGCTACACCCCTCTGGCGATCGGGCTGCTGTGGGCGGTCGCGGTAGGGTGCGAGATCCTCGTGATGCTCAGGATGCGGAGGATCCTGGATCGGGTCGGCCCCCTGCCGGTCATCGCGCTGAGCCTGGTGCTGGCGGCGGCCCGCTGGGCCGTCTGTGCGCTCACCGTCCACCCGCTCCCGATCGCCCTCTCGCAGACGCTGCACGCCGCCTCGTTCGCCGCGTTCCACGTGGCGGCCGTGACCCACACCCATCGGCTTTTCGGCGAGCGACGTCGCGCCAGCGGCCAGGCGGTCTATTCCTCGTCCACATTCGGCGTCGGAAACATCCTCGGGATGCCGCTGAGCGGCCTGTTCCACGACCGCCTGGGGGTCCAGGGGCTGTTCGGCTGGGCCGGCGCGGTGGCACTGGTCGGCGCCGCGCTGACCGTCGCCGCGGCCCGTCGCCGGAGATCCGATGACCGGGGTCTATAATGGGCGGTCCTCGACCCCCGGGCGGCCGGAGGAGAGGTACGGCAGCCCTGGTGGCGGTCCTCCGGGTCCCTCGACGACCCCCGGGCGGCCGGAGGCGAGACGGGTGGGAGCGGCCGGAATGGCTCAGGGACTGACGATCCGCGTCGGGCACAGCCCCGACCCGGACGACGCCTTCATGTTCTACGCTCTGGCCACGGGCGCGATTCCGTCGGCGGGCCTCGAGATCGTCCAGGTGCTCGAGGACATCGAGAGCCTCAACCGGCGGGCGCTGGAGGGCCGCATCGAGGTGAGCGCGGTCTCCTTCCACGCCTACGCCCACCTGGCCGACCGTTATCTGCTGCTGTCCAGCGGCGCCAGCATGGGGGACGGATACGGGCCGGTGGTGGTGACGCGCCGCCCGGCCGGCCCAGAGGATCTCGGGAGGATGACGATCGCCGTGCCCGGACGCCTGACCACGGCGACCCTCGTGCTGCGCCTGGCCCTCGGCGCGGTGCGCACGGAGGTGATGCCTTTCGACCGGATCCTGGAGGCGGTGGCGCGCGGCGAACGCGAGGCCGGGGTGCTCATCCACGAGGCGCAGCTCACCTACGGTGCCAGTCGGCTCCACAAGGCGATCGATCTGGGTGAGTGGTGGCACCGCGAGACCTCGGGGCTGCCCCTCCCGCTCGGGGGGAACGTCATCCGCCGCGACCTCGGCCCGGAGACCATCGCCCGGCTCGACCTCCTCCTCCGGGAGAGCATCCGGTACGGCCTCGAGCACCGTGCCGAGGCGCTGACCTACGCCATGGAGTTCGGGCGCGGTCTGGCCAGCTCGCTCGCCGACCGCTTCGTCGGGATGTACGTCAACGACTACACCCTCGACTACGGGCCTAAGGGGCGTCTGGCCGTGGAGACGTTGCTGCGCCTAGGTCATCGGGCCGGGATCCTCCCGCGGCCCGTCGAGGCCGAGTTCGCCGGATGAGCGCGAACCCCGCGCCGGCCGGCGGGCCGGCCGCCGGGGCGGCCGATCAGTACCGGGCGGCACGCTCCAGCGCCGTCCTCGCGGACCGCTCGGATCTCGGCCGTCTCGTCATCAGCGGCAGGGACGCCGCCGACCTCCTGCACCGGCTCACCACCAACGCCACCAGGGACCTCCGCGACGGGGATGGCGTGCCGACCGTGTTCGTCACGCCGAAGGGGCGGATCGTCGACCTGGTGACTCTCCACCGGATGAGCGACCACCTCTTGTGCCTCACCGGGCGCGGCCGGGCGGCGGCGGTGGCCGCGTGGATCGACCGGTACACCTTCCGCGAGGAGGTGCGCGTGGAGGACCGTGGCGCCGCGCTCGGGATCCTCGGGCTGTACGGGGCCCGCGCCTCGGAGGCGGTCGCCGCCCTGTTCGGCGAGGCCGCCGCGGCCCGGCCCCGGCATCACACGGCGCGGGTCGGGAGCGCCGAGGATCCGGTGGCCGTCGCCCCGACCTACCCGCTGGCCGGAGGGGGGTTCCTGCTGATCGTGCGGCGCGGCGCGCTGGACGCGCTGCGGCGGAGGATCCTCGGCTCCCGCCGGGAGGTGATCGCGGCCGGGGAGGCCTGCCTGGAGGCGCTGCGCATCGAGTCGGGCCTGCCGGCCGCCGGGCGCGAGCTGACCGAGGACTACAACCCGTGGGAGGCCCGGCTCGACGAAGCCGTCTCCCTCACCAAGGGATGCTACGTCGGCCAGGAGGTGATCGCCCGGTTGAACACCTACGCCAAGGTGACGAAGCGGCTGGTCCGGCTGGAGCTTCCGGGACCGGGCGTGGCGCCCGCCGGGGGGCGAGCCTCCAGGCTGAGCCGCTGACCAACTCGCTGATCATTCAGGCGGACAGGCTGACGGTGGAGCGGGTCAAGCAGTTGGCGGCGGAGATGGATGCGAAGGTCG
>JBHIBC010000096.1:0-8733 GCA_046758905.1 Acidobacteriota bacterium
GAACCGCGGCAGGGTGCGGCGCAGCGTGAGGCGGTGCGCCGCGCGGCTGTCGAGGAGCGGGTAGGGGCGGTACGGCGCGAGCGTCATCGGTGCGTAGGCGAACAGCGCCCCGCCCCGCCGCCGCTCTCCGCCCCGGCGCCACAGCCGCATCCGCGCGCGGGTCTCCTCGCTCGACCTGAGGAGGTTCACCGGCGACACCGGTCCCACGCACCAGGCGATGCAGGCCCCCTCCTTGAGGAAGCGCTCCGCCAGATGGTGTCCTCCCACCCGGATCGGCCCGCCCGGCGCGAAGTGCTCCCACATCAACACCTTCATCTCTGACCCCGGACCGCACGGTCGAGGAGGAAGGTGGCGCGCGTCGCCGACTCGATCTCGTCGAGCGAGATGATCCCTCCGCCCTCGCCGCGCAGCGCCCGCCCGATCGCCTCCCACTGCGCCGCGATCCCCTTGTCCTGTCGACCGAGGTCGAGGGAGCCACCGACCCGGCCGTACACCGCGAGGCTGCGAAAATCGTCCAGGACGACGGCCGACCCGCCGCGGAAGATCTCCAGACGCTCCTTGGGAAGGCCGGGGTCCCCGAGCCCGGTGTAGACCAGGACGCCCCGAGACCCGCACGCGAAGTCGAGGCGCGCGGCGAAGGAATCGCTCCGGACGACGTCGACGCCGTCGGATGGCAGGGCCCCGGCCTCCACCGAAACCAGGGCCCCGCCCATCAGGTGCAGAAGCAGATCGACGAAGTGACAGCACTCCCCCAGGATCCGCCCGCCCCCCTGCTCCGGATCCTGCGTCCAGTGGGCGCGCGGCACGGCGCCGGCGTTCACCCGGTAGACGGCGAGGACCGGGCCGGACAGGCGCGACAGCACCTCCCGCAGCCGCTCGGTCAGGGGGCTGTAGCGGCGGTTGAACCCGACCGCCAGCAGTCGCCGGGCCCGCCGGGCCTCCGCCAGCAACGCGTCGAGCTCCGCCTCGTCGAGACACAGCGGCTTCTCCACCAGGACGTGCTTGCCCGCGCGCAATGCCTCGAGGGCCTGGGCCGCGTGCAGGTGATGGCGCGTGCCGATCAGGACGAGATCGACTTCGGGGTCGTCCAGGATCCCCCGGGGATCCGTGGACGCCTTTGGTATGCGGAACCGCCGGGCCGCCTCGCGCGCGCTCAGCGGCGTCCCGGTGACCACCCCCCGCAGCGCGAAATCCCGACGGCCGCGTAGGGCCGGGAGGTGAGCGCCGCGGACGAAGGCGCCGGCCCCGATGAGCCCGACCCCGATCGCGCCCCTCGAGTCCGGCAGCGGATCGAATCCTGGCCGCGGCCGCCCCGAGCCCTCCGGCGTCCCGTCCTCGACGAGCCGGACGGGCGCGGCCGCCGCCCTCGGCGCAACGGGATCGCCCGCGCCGAGCCCACCGTAGGTCAGGACCACGCCGAGCGGCCGGCCCTCCCGCCCCTCGACGTCCAGGGCCGCGTACGCGGCGGGGGCCTCCTCGATCGGGAAGACCCGGTCGATGAGCGGCCTGACGCGCACCCGGCCGTCGCGAATCAGATCCAGGAAGGCAGCCAGGTTCCTGTTCTCCGTCCAGCGCACGTAGGCGAAGGGATAATCGACGCCCTTCTCCTCGTAGGCCGGGTCGTACCGCCCCGGCCCGTAGGAGGTGCTGATCAGCAGGTCGAGCTCCTTCTCGTACATGAGGGACCGATCGAGGCTCATCCCGACGGCCCCGACGACCGTCACGTTCCCCTTCCGTCGGCAGAGGCGCATCGCGAGGTGGAGCACCTCGGAGCCGGGAGAGGCGGCGCACACCAGGACGGAGTCGGCGAGCCCCCCGCCCGTGGCGCGCGGCACCTCCTCCATGGGATCGCGCGCGGCCAGGTCGAACGCCTCGATCCCGAGGGCGCGGCAACGGGCGCCGCGCCCCGGGTCGATGTCGAAGCCGATCACCCGGGCGCCCGCCGCCCTCAGGATCTGGGCGGTGAGGTTGCCGATCAGCCCCAGCCCCAGCACCACCGCGCACTCCCCGATCGCGATGCCCGACCGCCGCACCGCCTGCAGCGCGATCGCCCCCGGGGTCGCGAACGACGCTTCGTCGAGCGGCACCCCTCGCGGCACCGGCACGACCAGGTTGCGCGGCACCGCGATCCACTCGGCGTGCGAGGCGTACCCGGCCCCGGCGCAGGCGACGCTGGTGCCGGGCGGCAGGTCGGCGACCCCGCGGCCGACCGCGCGGACCGTCCCGGCCGCCGCGTAGCCCGGCGCCAGGGGCGGCGCCTCCTCGCGCGCCCGGATCCGGGACAGCACGCCGGCGGCGCCCTCCCCGCGCAGCACCTCCATCGCCCGGCGGATCCTCGCCGGATCGGTCGCGTCCCGGAGCAGCGAGCGTCCCGCCGTGGCACCGAGCGAGGCGCGCTCGGTCCCCGCGCTGAGCACGGAGTGGGAGGTGCGCACCAGCACGCGCCCCGGCTCTGCGCGCGGCACCGCCACCTCCTCGACGATCGCCCTCCCGCCGACCATCAGGACCTGCTTCATCGCGCCCCTCCCGGGGGGCTCTCCCGTCGCCGCCCGGCCTCCCGCCCGGGCGCGATCGCGAAGCGGACGGTGATCGGCAGGGCCCCCGTCCACTCGAAGTGCACGCGGGACGAGGACTCGACCCGCCCGTAGGAGCACGAGAAACTGTCCGCCTCGACCCGCCCCTCGGCCCCCTCGGGCAGCGCGACCGCCCGGATCTCGAAACCTACCTCGCCGACACGGCACCGGGCGGTCCGGCCGTCGGCGTCCATCTCCGCCTCGCACCGGGGATCCAGGTGGAAGAACCACTCCAGCCGGTGGCGGTGGTGGCCCACCAGGTGGTCCTCGATGACGAACCGACGCGTCCTCTTGTTGAGGAGGAGGACGCGCCGATGCAGTACCGGCGCGTCCAGACGCAGGTAGCCCCGGTGTTCGGCCTCGACCAGGTCGAACCCCTGCCGCGACGCGAAGCGGAGGATCGCGGGGGCGTCGACGCCGGGCAGGCGGAACGGCTCCGCCGGCAGCGGGTTGATCTCCTCGCCGTCCACCCGCACCGTGTTGTGCGCGGCGGTCGCGCGGAATCGGTCGCGCAGGCCCAGGTTCGAGGTGTAGGCCCCGACCCCGGGGTCGACCACGAGGTCCTCCCCCGCGGCTTGGATCTCCACCGACAGGGTGTCGTTGTGGGCGTGCGCCCCGGACCCCTCCAGGCCGACCGTGCCGGCGTCGAGGATCGCGTAGAGGTCGTCGGCCCTGAGGATGGCCACGCGCCCCCGGGGGTAATGCGCCCCGGTGATGCTCACGCGCCCCCCCTCAGGGCGGCGCTCCAGCATGCGGACGAATCGCTCGCCGAAGAACCAGAAGGCCTCCTCCCACCGCCCGCCGGCGAGCGTCATCAGGGCGCGGTCGCCGAAGGCGCACGCCGAGACCGCCAGGAGGTGGCGATGGTCCCGGCGGTCGGCGCCGTACTCGCCCAGCACCTGAAGCCGGCCGTCGTCGTTGTCGCCTATCTGCGGGGCCAGCCCGTTCGGCTTGGTGTAGTGGGCCACGAAATCCACCCGGGCCCGTACCACATCGCCCAGATCGGGCAGGTCGAATCCGGAACGGCCCGCGAGGACGAGAGCCGTGAGCAGCATCTCGGTGGTCAGGCGGTGGTAGGGCACCGAGGCCTCGTAATCCACCCCGTCGGCGTAGGTCTGCCTCCGGCTCTCCCTGACGATCTCCGCAACCGCCGTCCCCTTCCAGACGTCGGCGTCGGGCGCCCCTCGGAACAGGATCCCGATGAACAGCAACCCGACGAGATCCGCCAGGTAGTGGTTGCTGGTGGCCGGGACGTCGCGCTCGAGGTTCGCCGCGATGAATCGGCCGTGGGCGAACAGCGAGCGGAAGAGGAGCGAGGCCGTCTCGCGGTCCGCCAGGATCTCGTCCCGGAAGAACCCGTAGGCCCAGATCCAGTTGACCGCACGGATCGCGACGTCCATCGTACAGGTCCAGTTCACGCCCCGGGCCGTGCGGTTGGAGCGCACCCAGTCGAGAAGCTGCGAGCGGAACTCCTCGTAGTAGCGACCATCGCCGGACAGCCAGGAGGCCTGTCCGAGGCAGGGGAGGTGCTGAAAGCGCGACAGCTCCCAGGGCACCTTCACGTCCCAGCCGCGGCCGAACTCCCTGCGCACCGCCTCCTGCAGGTCTGCGTAGTAGGCGCCGCTCTCCCAGCGCCGCCCCGACTTGAAATCGACATGCCAAGGCAGCCGCGCTCCGAGGTCGACCGGCCCCGACCCCAGGAGGTCGAAGCGATGGGCACAGATCCGCTCCGCCTCCCTCAGGATGCGGGCCTTCCTGCGGGGGTGCCGGGTTTCGAAGAACTCCGCCGCGTAGGCACGCGGGATGTCGACGACGAACAGCCGCCGCCTCTCCCGCGCCGCAGCGGCGAGGAACTCCTCGAACGTCCCGTACCTGCCCCCCAGGGCGCCGAGCAGCTCGTTCTCCGACGGCAGGGCGTACCGCGTCAGGTCGCGCAGCCGCCGGACGGCGCGCCCGACGCGGTGCCCGAGGCCGCGGGCGGCGGCCACCGGCTCCCGGATCGCGCGGGTCAGCTCCATCGCACCAGGTCCCTCCTCCGAAGCTCCGAGACGAGACCGCGAACGTGAGCGTCCCAGGTGTGACGCTCGAGCGCCCGGCGGCGGGCCTGCGCCCCCAGCCTGGAGCGGAGGTCCGGATCGTCGAGCAGAGCGATGATCGCGCGCGCCAGCGCCGCCTCGTCGCCGGGAGGCACCAGCAGCGCGGTCCGTCCGTCCTCCAGCACCTCGCCGATCTGCTCCAGGTCGCTCGCCACGATGCCGCGCCCCATCGCCATGTACTCGAACAGCTTGGTCGGCGACCCGAAGAACCGGGTGCCGTCGGGGTTCGGCACGTGCGGCGAGACCAGGATGTCCATCGCCGCGAGGTGCTCCGGTCCGGACTCCTGCGGCACGAGACCGGTGAAGGTCGCGGCCCGGACACCCTCACGCGCCAGGATCGCCTCGGCCTCCGCCCGCTGCGCCCCGTCACCGACGAACAGGAAGCGGGCCTCCGGGCGTGATCGCGCGATCCTGGCGGCGGCGCGGGCGAGGATCGCGGCGCCGTGCCAGACGCCGAAGGTTCCGATGAACCCCACCACGGTCCGGCCCCCAAGTCCCCACCGGCGGCGCACCGCGCCGCCGTCGAGATCGGGACGGAAGCGCGCCGGGTCGACCCCGTTCGGCCGGACGACGACCCGATCCGGCTCGACGCCCCGACCGATCAGCGCGTCGCGGAGCACGCTCGAGACCACCGTGATCAGATCGGCGTGGCGGACGTTGACCTCCTCCAGGCCGGCGAAGATGGAGCGCAGGCGGTAGGGCCGGTCCCAGTGATCGGTGATCCAGACCTCCGACCCGTTGTACTCCAGGACGAACGGGACCCGGAGCCGGCGGGACAGCACGACGCCCGCGTGGTTTCCCGGGTCGAACCGCTGGTAGATCAGGTCGGCCGGCCGCGTCCCGAGGATCTTCCCGGCGGCGCGCTCGAAGCGCAGCGAGTGGGCGAAATGGGGTACCTCGCGGCAGACGTTGCACAGGCGCCCCTGGGGGACGACGTGGATCGGGTGCCGGCCGGGATCGATGAGCCCCGGCGGCGAGGTGCCGATGAAGAAGAGATCGGCGCCGGCGGCCCGAAAGCCGGCCGCCACCCCGGCGGTGTGGGCCACCGACCCGCCCGCCGGGACGCCGCTCCACAGATCGGTGCGCAGGTAGCAGACCCGCCTGCCCGCCGCCGGGCGAGGCGGGCGCCGGATCGCGCGCCGCAGGCGCCCGATCCGGGCGACGGTGCGGGCCAGGACCCAGGCGCTCGCTCCGAGCCCCGCGACGTACCCCGGCAGGTCACGGGCGAGGAACCTCGCCGGGGAGAGGACCATCTCGGCGCCGTCGAGATCGACTAGGCGGCTGCGGCGGGCCGGCGCGAGCGCTCCCAGTGCCTGCAGTCGAATCAGCTTGTGATGCGCGTCGATTCGGTCGCTCAGCACGATGAACTCGTCGGCCCCTAGGCGTCTCAGACGCGTGAGCACCGCGAGAGGCGGCAGCTCCGCGACCTCCTCCCTCCTGACGGTGCGGATGCGGCGATCCGGGAATATCGCCGGCAGCTTCCTCTCCACTCCGGACGGATCCCGGACCAGCAACAGCACGGCCGCCGTCTTCATCGACTCGACCCCCCGCCGCTGAAGGCCCTCCCCGGCCGCCCTCGATGTCGAATCATTGCAAGCACTTGCGGTGAGCCAATATAGTCCCGGGAGAGATCCTTGTCCACACCCCGTCGTCCCGGGAAGGCATTGTCCCTCAACGGCTTGCAGCATCCGGCGCGGCGGCCGCGGCGGCCCGGATCCAGGCCTCGATCCGCTCGATCTCCGCCTCGGGGACCATCAGGAGATCGCGCTCGTAGCTGCTGGCCGGCTCGTAGCTCGCCAGCCGGCGGCGCGAGCGCGAGAGGCTCTCAAGGGCGCGCGCCGCGCCCCGCTGGTCCCCAATCCGCAACAGGATGGTGGCCCGCAGCAGATGGGCGCGATGAAAATGCGGCTCCAGCCGCACCGCCCGCTCCAGAGCCTCGAGCGCCTCCGCCTCGCGGCCCCTCGCGGAGAGATGACCGGCCAGCTCCAGGAGCGGCCGGGGGTCGAGGGGCGCCAGTCGGGCCGCCTCGCGATACAGCGACGCGGCCCTCGCGGCCGCGGCCGCGTCCTCGAAGGCCCTCTCCCCGACGCGCGATTCGAGACGGGCCATGAGGAGCGGGAAGCGGTAGTCGATCGGCTTGAGCCGCCGCGCCTGCTCCAGGAGGAGCGCCGCGCGCGCATAGCGCTCGGGCTCGAGCGGTCCGGCGTTCAACTCCGCCATCGCCAGGTCGTGCCGGTAGTCCGGGTGCAGAGGGTTGAGCCGCGCGGCCGACGCCATGCGCGCCACCCCGCCGCGGCCCAGGCGGCGCGCCAGACCCGCCTCGCGATGCGCCAGGTACGGCAGCAGGATCGCGCCGGCGGCGAGGTAGACCGCCGCGGTCAGGACGAAGCCCAGCAGGGCCGGCCGCGCGGCGCGTGCCGGAGCGCGCCCGGCCGCCCCGTCTTCCTCCCGCCGCCGCCCGGGCGCGCCGAGCGCAACCCCGACCGCGAGCGCCGGGAGGAGGGTGAGCGCGGGTCGCGTCTGCAGGTCGTCCACGATCCCCTGCGCGAGCAGCGCGGCGAGGGCTAGGCCGACGCCGGCCTCGACCCCGCTCGGGACGCGGCCGTCCCTCCGGCGCAGCAGCTCGAGCGCCAGCAGAGCGGCGCACGCGAGCAGCGACGCCGCCGCCGGGACTCCGGTCTCGACCGCGAGGGTCAGCGGGGCGCTGTGTGCCCCGCTGAAGAGCCTGCCGTAACGGATCGGCGAGGCGGTGATCGGGAAGTTGAACGCCGGCGAATGGTGCTTGAACAGGCCGGGCCCGAACCCCAGGAGCGGCCGACGGGCCAGCATGGCGAGCGAGGCCTTCCAGATCGACAGCCGGTGGTACCGGTAGGGGTCCTCGGCGCGGGAGAACCGGGCCGCCAGGGACCCGGCCCCGATGGCCGCGATCAGGACGAGCCCGGCCGCCGCGGCGGCCCGGCTGCCGCGCGGCCAGCCGCGCGCCCTAGGCGCGACGAACAGCAGCGACGCCACGCCGATCGCCAGGAACGCGCCGCGCGACGCGAGGATCGCCACGGCCAGCAGGTGGACCGCCGCGATCGAGATCCACAGGCCGGCCGCGGCCCGGGAGCGCGACGCGCGGGCGGCATCGGCCGCGCCGAGGCACAGCATCAGGCCGAAGGCGACGAACGCCGCGAGGTGGTTCGGGTTGAGGAAGGACTCCCCGGCCGCCGCGATCCCGCCGGAGATGCCGCGGACGACTGCGAGCGACGCCTGCAGCCCCGTCGAGGCGACCAGCAGGTTCCTCAGGAGCGGACCGTGGCGCTCGGGGAGCCCGGCGTGCAGGGCCGCCACGAACAGCCCCGCCGCGACGAGGAGATCCCACAGGCCGAGCCATCCGGCCAGCGGGTATCCCGCGCCCAGCGTCGAGAGGGCCGCCAGCGTCAGGCCGCAGGCGAGGAGCACCAGGGCAGCGGCCGTGGGGCCCCGGGCCCTGAAGCCGCTCCCGCGGCTGATGCGCCCCAGCGCGGTGACGACGATGAACGCCAGGGCCAGCGCGTGCAGCGCCATCATCGCGAGCGGCGCGCTGCCCCCCTCCCCGAACGGCGCCGAGAGCGCCAGAGCGCCCGCGATCGCCAGGAGCAGACGCGTCCGCCTCACGGGGGCGCCTCCCCTCCGCCCGAGCCCCGCGCCCGGTACAGCGGCTTGAGCGGATAGAGCAGGTGCGCGGCGAGCCGCTCACGGTAGGCCGGCGCCGGCTCCCCGGACCAGTCGTAGTACAGCGACCGCGTGTAGTGCAGGATCGCCGATTCGCGATCGAGCGCCAGGGCGCGCGAGGCGGCCGCCTCCCCCTCCTCGCGCCACGCCCGCTCGCCCGCGCGCTCGGCCAGCACGAGCTGAGCGAGGAAGGCGTGCGGCCCCGGATCGTCGGGCCGCACCGCCGCGGCCCGCCGCGCCAGATCGGCGGCCGCGTCGATCGCGCCGCTCTCGGCCGCGACCCGGGCCCGCCCGAGCAGCCGCGCGCAACGCGACGCCACCCATCCGTGCCCGGCGAGGGCCGCGGCCAGGAGAAGGGCCGCGAGGGC
>JBHIBC010000097.1:0-8664 GCA_046758905.1 Acidobacteriota bacterium
TGGCGCGCTCCACGACCTCGTCGACCGACTGGAACGAGACCACCGGCGCGACCGGACCGAAGATCTCCTCCCGGGCCAGGCGCGCGTCAGGAGGGACGTCCGTCAAGACCGTGGGAGCGTAGAAGTATCCCTCCCGCTCCAGGGCGCGCGCCCGGGCGTACTCCACGACGTAGTCCCACCCGTGGCCGGCGCGCCGGCGATGTCGAGCGGCTGCCGGGCCCGGGCCACGGGGATGCGTACGGCGCTCTCGATCCGGCGCTCGGCCAGGACGGCCTCGTAGATCCCGAGGTAGCCCCTGGCCATGGCGGCGGCGGTGAACCTCCCCTCGAACTCGCGCCGGCAGTCGGCCCGGTCGATCTGGTCGATCCTCCGCACCGCGGCGACCATCTCGTCCTCGCTCTCGCAGATGAGCCCCGTCCGGCCGTGGGAGAGCACCTCGGGGACCGATCCGCGGCGCCGGGCGATCACCGGAGTGCCGCAGGCGAGCGCCTCGATCATGGCCAGGCCGAAAGGCTCCGGCCAGTCGATGGGGAACAGCAGGGCCCGGGCGCGGCCGAGGAGATCGTTTTTGGCGCGCTCGTCGACCTCGCCGATGAATCGCACCAGGGGATGGTCCAGCAGCGGGCGGACGACGCTCTCGAAGTAGGCCAGGTCCACGGCATCGACCTTGGCCGCGATCAGCAGCGGCACTCGCGCCCGGATGGCCACGCGGATGGCGCTGTCGGGCCGTTTCTCCGGGGCGATCCGTCCGAGAAACAGGAGGTAGTCCCCCCTCTCGCGCCGGAAGGAGTACAGGCCCGCCGGCAGGCCGTGATGGACCGTTCCCGCCCACCTGACGCCGTTCATCGGGGCCCGCTGAGCGGTGCTGATCGACACCAGGGGCGCATTCGGGTAGTCCTCGAACACCGAGACGACCTCCGGCAGATCCAGGCGTCCGTGCAGCGTCACGACGGTCGGGATCCCGCAGTCTCGGCTCAGCGGGAGACTCAGGTAGTCGGTGTGGCAGTGGATGATGTCGAAGCGATCCGCCCGCGCGTACACCCGCCCCAGCATGCGCACGTGCGGGGCGATCCGATCGCGGCACGAGGGATCCAGCCGCAGCGCCCGGGGGCAGGCGGGCTCCAGGACGGCCGGGGTGACGGAGTCGCCGCTCGCGAACAGCGTCACGTCGTGCCCCAGGCGGACCAGCTCTTCGGTGAGATAGGCCACGACCCGCTCGGTGCCCCCGTACGTCCGCGGGGGTACGGGCTCGTAGAGGGGAGAAACTTGGGCGATACGCATGATGGCCCTCCCTGTAGTTTTCGGTCACTCTCGGGACGGGAGGTGGGCCTCAGCGCGCGCGAACGGCGACGGCTGGCGACCCCGCCGCCCCTCGTCGAGCCGGCCCTCGGTCTCCGCGGCCGGGGCTACGCGTCGCGCCCCCGCGGCGCCCGGGTGGCCCGGGCTCGGGCCGGCCGGGTGGGTCCCGTTAGCACTCTTCTGTCGCGAGTGCTAATATAAGCCGCGGCGGGCGGGAATGTCAAGGGGTCCGGCCCGCGTGCCGATCTATACTTCCCGGCCGCGCGGGGGCTCGAGGGCCGGCGGCCCGACCGGACGGGGGGGCGGGCTCCGGGCCGGCATTGCCCGTCGCGTCGGAGCGGAGTGGGCCTGATTGACGCGCCAGGCAGGCAATCCCAGACCATCGCCGCGTCTACCGGATAGTGGATCGGCCGAGGTCATCCGCCTCGGCAAGAAGTACTACATCCTCGCCTCCTCGGCGCTGGCGGACGACCGCGTCCGGGTCCTGAAGCAGGGCGAGACCTTCGCGGTGTTCGACCGCTCGGGCGATGTCCAGCCCCTGCGGTTCGGGGAGCAGGGGCTCTACCACGCCGGCACCCGGTTCCTGTCGCGCCTCGAGCTGCGCATCAACTCGCTGCGTGCCTTCCTGCTCAGCTCCTCGGTGCTCGACGACAACTCCCTGATGGCCGTCGACCTGACGAATCCGGACATCCTCCACAGGGGCAAGCTCCTCGTCCCGAGGGGCACGCTGCACATCTTCCGCTCGAAGTTCCTGTGGAGCGGCACCTGCTTCGAGCGCTTCCGGATCAGCAACTACGGCGTCGTGCCGATGGAATCGGAGCTGTCCTTGCTGTTCGGAAACGATTTCGCCGACATCTTCGAGGTCCGCGGGTCCAGGCGGAAGAGGCGCGGCCGGCTGCGGCCGCCCGAGATCGGGGAGCGGGCGATCCGCTTGGTCTACGACGGCCTGGACGGAGTCGAGCGCCGGACCGAGATCGAGTGGTCGGTCGAGGGGGGGCCCGGATCGGGGGAGGTGGCCGCGGCCGTCCGCGCGGGCCGTGCGGAGATCTCCTGCGCCATCAGGCTGGACCCGCACGCCAGCATCACCCTGCACGTCAACTACCAGTGCGTCGGCGGCGCCAGACAGGCGCTGCAGGTCTCCTATGAGGAGGGCTGGAGGAAGGCCGGGGAGAACCGCGAGCAGGTCCGCGAGCACGATTGTTTCGTGAGCACCTCCAACGAGCAGTTCAACGACTGGCTGAACCGCTCGTACGCCGACATCCACATGATGGCGACCAGGCTCCCGAGCGGCCTCTACCCGTACGCGGGGGTGCCCTGGTTCAACACGGTGTTCGGCCGCGACGGGATCATCACGGCGTTGGAGTACCTGTGGATCAACCCCAACCTGGCCCGGGGAGTGCTGGCCCATCTGGCGGCCTATCAGGCCAGGGAGGCGGATCCGGAGAAGGAGGCCGAGCCCGGGAAGATCCTGCACGAGACGCGGAAGGGGGAGATGGCCCAGCTCAGGGAGATCCCGTTCGGCCTGTACTACGGGAGCATCGACGTCACGCCCCTGTTCATCATTCTGGCCGGGGCATACCACGAGCATACCGGCGACCTCGCGTTCGTCGAGAAGCTGTGGCCCAGCATCGAGCAGGCGCTATCCTGGATCCGCGACTGCGGGGATCGCGACGGGGACGGCTTCGTCGAGTACGCCCGGAACTCGTCCAACGGCCTGGTCAACCAGGGATGGAAGGATTCCGACGAGGCGGTGTTCCACGCAGACGGCTCGCTTGCCCGCGGTCCCATCGCCCTGTGCGAGGTCCAAGGGTACGTCTACGACGCCCTGACCAGGGCGGCCGGCCTGGCGTCCGCCCTCGGGCATCGGGAGAGGGCCGAGGCGCTGGCGCGGGAGGCCGTCGAGCTGCGGCGGAGGTTCGAGAGGGCGTTCTGGTCGGACGAGTTGTCGATGTACGTGCTGGCCCTCGACGGGGGCAAGCGCCAGTGCCGCGTACGCGCCTCGAACGCCGGGCACTGCCTGTTCTCGGGCATCGCCAGCGAGGAGGGGGCCCGGCGGATGGCGGACGTGCTGATGAGCCCGGAGTTCTTCTCTGGATGGGGCATCCGCACCGTCGCCTCGACGGAGCCGTTGTTCAACCCGATGTCCTACCACAACGGCTCGGTCTGGCCGCACGACAACGGGCTGATCGCCTCCGGCCTGGCGCGCTACGGACACAAGCAGCTGGCGATCAACCTGGTCCGTGGCCTGTTCGACGCCAGCATCTTCGTGGACCTGCACCGGCTGCCCGAGCTGTTCTGCGGCTTCCCGAGGCGGGTCGCCGAGGGGCCCACGCTGTACCCCGTCGCCTGCCTTCCCCAGGCGTGGGCGTCGGCCGCGGTCTTCCTGCTGCTCCGCTCGATCCTCGGGCTGTCCATCAACGGCCGCGAGGAGACGATCGTCTTCGACCACCCCATCCTGCCCGACTTCCTCCAGGAGGTCACCATCAAGCGTCTGGCCGCCGGCCGGTCGAGCGCCGATATAGTCCTGCAGCGACACAGGAGGGACGTCGGGGTGAACGTCACGGCGCGGCGGGGGTCGGTCGAGGTCGTGGTTCTCAAGTAGAAAATGCCCTACTTTAGTGCGGACGCTGGCCTGCCAAGTCCTTTGGATCCAAAGGGTTATTCCAGGATCCAGCGGTTGTGGCCCTGGGCGACCGGTCTCGAGGCGCAAGGGCGCGGATTCGCGGCGTCCGGGCCGGCGGGCGGCGTCCGATCACCACGCTTGTAGGGCATTTTGTTATGGAGTGGAGGCCGGCGTCGCTCTTCTTCGCGGCCGGCGGGCTGGCGTTGAGCACCCAGGTCCTCCTCCTGCGGGAGCTGATGGTGGCCCTGCAGGGGGACGAGACCGCCGTGGCGCTCGGGCTGTTCGCCTGGCTGGGCGGGATCGCTGCGGGGGCCGGGGTCGGCCGCATCTTGACGCGGCGCCATCCGGGACGCTGGGCCGCGACGGGATTCGCCCTGCTCGCTGCGCTCTGCCCCGCCGGCGTGGTCGCGAGCCGCCTCGCCCGCTGGGCCCTGTCGCCTCCGCCGGGGGAGCTGCTCCCTCTCGGTCACGCGGTGGCGCTCGCGGTCCTGGTCCTGGCGCCCCCCGGGGGGCTGGTCGGCCTGACCTTCACCGCCCTCGCGGCGACTGCCGCGAGCGCGGGGTGGCGGCCCGGGCGGGGCATCGCCCGGCTGTACGTGCTCGAGTCGCTCGGGTCGCTGGCGGGCGGCTTGGCGGTGACCTTCCTGGTGGTGCCCCTGCTCGACCCGATGAGGGGTGCCCTCCTGTCGGCCGGATCGTGGGTCCTGGTCGGATCGGCGGCGGCGCGGCCGAGGAAGCCCCCCGGCTCGGGCGTCGCGCCCGCAAGCGCGGTGCCGGGACGCGCGGCGCTCCGGGTCGCTGCGGCGGTCCTGCTCGTCCTCGGCGCCCTGCCGCTCGCGCGCCGGGTCGGAGAGTGGACCGTGAGGGCGCGCTTCAGGGGGCTCGCTCCCGGCATCCCCCTGCTCGACTGGGCCGACACGCCCTACCAGCACGTGGCGATCGCCGGCGGCGCGCTGCGCCACCTTTACGCCGGCGGCCAGTACGCCGGCAGCTTCCCCGATCCCTCGGAGCACGAGGCGCTGGCGCACCGGCTCGCCTGCCTCGCTCCCCGGCCGGGCCGGATCCTCCTGGTCGGGAGCGGCTTCGCGGGAACGCTGCGCTACCTTCTCGATCATCCGGTGGAGCGGATCGACCTCCTGGAGATCGACCGGCGGGCGATCGACCTGGTGCGGGCGCATCTCGCACCCGAGGACGCCCGCGCCTTGGAGGATCGGCGCGTGCGGATCGTGATTGACGATCCCCGGCGATTCCTGTCGAGGAGGGCCGGCGGACCGCCTCCCGCGCCGGTCGGGCGGGTCGGCGCGCGCCGCAGCGCCGGGCCGGAGGACGAGACAGGGCGGACCTACGGCCTGATCCTCATCCTCGAGCCGCCGCCGGTCACCTTGCTGCTGGCCCGCATGTCGAGCGTCGAGTTCTACCGGCTGTGCGCGGCCCGCCTCGCCCCGGACGGGGTCCTGGTGGTGCGGCTGGAGACGACGCCCAACGTGCTGACCGGCGAGAGCGCGGCGCTCGGCGGCGCGCTCTGGGGGGCCCTCCGGGAGGTCTTCCCGGTGGTGCGCGCCGGCCCAGGCCCGGAGGGGCTGCTCCTCGCCGGCACCGACCCGGACGCGGTGACGCTCGACCCGTCGGTCCTGGCGGGGCGGTTCGCGCACCGGCGCATCGCGTCGCGGGTGTTCGTGCCCGAGCTCTTCCCGATCCTGTTCCCGCCGGAGCGCGTCGCCGGGAGGGAGGCGGCGCTGGCGGCGGCCGCCGCCGTCGTCCCGGTCAGCCGCGACGAGCGTCCCGTCTCGTTCCTCCACGCTCTGGCGCTGCGCCAGCGGTTCGCGGGCAGCGCGGCCGCGCCGCTGCTCGGGCGGATCGCCCGCGCCCCGCCGCTGTGGCTGGCGACGGCCGCGCTGCTCCCGTCCCTGCTGGTGCTCAGCCGGCTCGCGCTGTCGGCACGCGGCCGGCCGGATCCGCGCCCGCGCCGCCGGAGGCCGATCGCCCTCGCGGCGATGCACGCCGTGGCCGTGACGGGCGGATGCGGGATGGCCTGGAGCCTGCTGATCCTGTTCTCCTACCAGACGCGGGCCGGAGCCCTCTACGGGCAGATCGGCCTGCTCGCCGCGCTGTTCATGCTGGGCCTGGCGGGGGGGGGCATGGCCACGGCGAGGGGCGCGGAGCTTCCCGCGGAGAGGGCGCGCGGGTGGCTGCTGGCGGCCACCGCGGCGGCGCTGCTGTTCGCGTTGTCCCTGCCGGCCGCCCTCCGCCGGCTCGGGGGTCCGGTCCCGGCGGTGCCGGGCCTGACCGAGCTGCTTCACGGCGTCCTGCTCGCGGCCGCGGGCGTCGTGACCGGGGCGCTGTTTCCGGTGGCGGCGGGCGTGCTGCTGGCCGCGCCCCAGACGGCCGGCGCACCCGAGGCGCTGGACCACGCCGCGGCGCGCCGGACGGCCGGCGGCCTCGAGGCCGCCGATCACGGCGGCGCGGCCGTCGCGGCCCTCGTCGGGGGCGTGGTGTTCATCCCGGCGCTGGGCCTCGCCGGCAGCGCCTGGCTGCTCGCCGCGCTCGAGACGGCCGCGCTGCTCGGCGTGTTGCTGGCTACGACCAGATCCCGGGGATCACCCGCCGGCAGTTATGACAGCGTCCCCCCGTGAGGCGGTTCCGCACCATCGCCATGCCCACCCTGCGGATGACGATCTCGCCGCACCTCGGGCAGTAGGTGTTGTTCCCCGGGTGTCCGGGGATGTTCCCCAGGTAGACGAAGTGCAGGCCTTCGGCCATCGCGATCTCGCGCGCCCGCTCGAGAGTCCGCACCGGCGTGCGCGGCAGGTTCCGGATCCGGTAGCTGGGGTGGAAGCGGGTGAAGTGAAGCGGGACGTCGGGCCCGAGCTCGCCGCGCACGAAGCGGGCCAGGCCGCGGATCTCCTCCTCGCCGTCGTTCAGGGTGGGCACGATCAGCACCACGATCTCCGTCCACATCCCCTTCTCCCGCAGGCGGCGCAGGGCGTCGAGCACCGGCTTCAGCTCCCCGCCGCAGACCTCCCTGTAGAACTTCTCGGTGTAGGCCTTGAGGTCGACCTTGACCGCTCCGAGCACCGCGATCAGGTCGTCGAGCGGCTTCTCCAGGATGAACCCGTTCGACACGAGCACCGTCCGGACCTCCGCCTTCCGCGCCGCGACCGCGACGTCGTAGACGTACTCGGAGAAGACGACCGGCTCGGTGTAGGTGCAGGCGATGGTCGGCGTCCCGTGCTTCAGCGCCAGCGCCGCCACCTGCTCCGGGCGCAACTCGAAGGTGCCGACCTGCTCGGGCCGCACCTGGGCGATCTGCCAGTTCTGGCAGAACTTGCACTCGATGTTGCATCCCGGGGTGGCGAGCGACAGCGACGGCGTGCCGGGGAGCACGTGGTTGAACGGCTTCTTCTCGATCGGGTCGATGTGGATCGAGCACGGCCTTGAGTGGACCAGGGTGTAGTACCTCCCGCCGCGGTTCTCGCGCACGCCGCAGGCGCCGCGCTCGAGATCGGCCACGCGGCACTTCTTGGGGCAGAGCCCGCACTCGACGCGGAGCCCCTCGAGTTCCTTCCACCAGCGCGCCGGAGTGAGCGGCAGATCGCCCCCGTCCGGGGCGATGAGGGGCGGGCCGATGGCCTCGTCCTGCGCCACCGCCCCCGGCGAGGCGCCGAGTTCCCAGAGGCAGGCGGCGCACCCGCCGGCGATCAGTCCCTGCAGCAGGAGCCGCCGGTCGACATCGACGCGCCGCGCGCCGTTCCGCCGTGCGTGATCGTGCGGGCGCGGCTCCCCGCGTGCCCCGGTGGGGGCGCGCGGGCTGTGCGGCGAGTTCGGACTCGTCATAGGTCCACCAGCTCGACCCTCTCGAGGTTGGCCTCGCCCAGGCCCAACCTGCCCGCCTCGGGGATCCAGCGCGGCTCGCGCTTCTCCTTCGCGAGCGCGGGCAGGCCCGACTCGCGGCGGCGCTCCTCGATCAGGCGCCAGCCGACGGCGTCGAGCGCGACCGGGTCGGTCGAGGCCAGGACGCCGCCGTAGCGCCAGGTCCACTTCGGGTTTCGCGCCGGGCCTCCGTGACACTGCGCGATGGAGGCGTCGATCACGGTGAGCCTCAGCCGGCCGCGGATCAGCGGGCAGGCCGCCAGGTGGGGGATGTAGGGGGCGCAGCCGTCGCCGTGGTGCTTGTTCGGGTTGTGGATCGCGCCGTACCAGTTCTTGAGGCCCACCGACACCCCGGCCAGGTCATGATCCTTGAGGACGCCGACGTTGATGAGCGCCGTCAGGTCCTCCACCAGCAGGCGGGCGAAGCAGGAGCCGCCGGGGCCCCATTCCCGCGGCCGCCAGTCGTAGTCGTCGTTGGTCCCCATGCAGCGCACGCCCGGGCCGGAGCGGACGATCGCGAAGCCGGCGGCCCTCAGCTCGCGGTCGCTGCGGTCCCAGATGACGATGTTGCGCGCCGGCACGCCCGCGTCCTGGAGCCAGTCGCACAGCCGGCGCACCAGCAGTGGGCTTGGCGACAGCCCGCGGCCGGCCAGGCAGTTCACCTTGAGGCCGACGACGTCCGACTTCCGGAACAGGCGGCGCATCGCGGCGGCCGGGGACGGCTCGCCGGCGGCGCGCGCCACCGCCGCGCCGAGGGCGGCGCTCAGGGCGGCGCCGACCAGCCCGCCCTTCGGGTCGAGGAGGTCGCCGCGCCTCGCCCGGGCCACGACGGGAAGGGAGGGCGCCGACGGTCCGGATGGGGCCGGTCCGAG
>JBHIBC010000098.1:0-8558 GCA_046758905.1 Acidobacteriota bacterium
GATCGCGGCTCCCCCTACGGGACCTCGTCCCGGGACGGCGTGTCGGGCGGCGGCTCGCGGGCGCGCAGGATCTCCTCCACCTCCCGGACCTCCGGGGCGGATCCCGCCCTCCGGAGGTACGCCGAGTAGGCGGCGCGCGCCTCCTCCGTGCGCCCGAGGCGGAGGTAGGCGTTGCCGAGATAGAGGCGCGCCCGGGGATCGTCGGGGTGGGTGCCGAGGAAGGCCCGGAAGGATCGGGCGGCCTCCTCGTGCAGCCCGAGGGAGGCGCGGGCCACGCCGAGGTTGAACAGGGCCGCGGAGCCCAGCTCCGGATCGGTCGTGCCCTCCGACCCGCCCGCGGCCAGCTCCTCGAACAGCGCGGCGGCGCGCGCGAACAGGCGCCCCGCCAAAAGCTCCATGCCGGCCTCGAAGCGGATCTCGGCCGTGGACGGCGGCGGCGCGCCGGGCGCTGCGGCGCCGCCCACGCTCGCCGCCTGGCTCTCGGGCGGCGCCGCTGCCCCTTCCTCCGTCGTCCCGGCATCAACGCCCGTGTCGTCGCCGGCGACCATTCCGGCCGCTCGCTCCAGAAGGCCGGCGGCCCGGCGGTGCGATCCCCGGGCGGAGATGAAGCGGGCCAGCGCGATCAGGGCGCCCGGGTCGGCCGGCGCCCGCCCGGCCGCGGCCGACAGCTCCGCGAAGGTGACGGCCTCGGCGCGGACCCGTCTCAGCGCCCGCCCCACCTCCCGCCGCATCTGTGAGTCCTCGATTCCCCTCTCGTACAGCTCCTCCAGCACCATGCGGGCGGCCTCGAAGTTCCCCTGCGCCCGCTTCAGGTCGGAGAGGACGAGGTGCGCCTCCGGGTGGTCGTGATCCTGCGCCAGCGCCGACAGGACCTGCGCCTCGGCGCGCCGGAAGCTGTGCAGCTTTAGGTAGATACGCGCCAGCGTGACGTAGGGGTCGGGATCGTAGGGGCTGAGGCTCTGCGACTTGCGGGCCGCGGCGATCGCCTCGTCGTACTGCCCGCGCCGCGCATAGGCCACGCCGAGCCGCGTGTAGGCGCTGCTGAAGTCGAGCTTCACCGAGATCGCCTTGAGGAACAGGTCGATGGCGTCGTCGAGGCGCTCCTGCCGGAGGTACAGGTCGCCGAGATGCGTGTAGGCTTCGGCGAACGCGAGGTTGATCCGCAGGGCCTCGCGGTACTGCTGCTCGGCCTCCTCATCCTTGCCGGTGCTCTCCAGCAGGCGCCCGAGCCCGTCGTGGGCGGCGGCGAAGTTGGGCTGCAGGTCGAGGGCGCGCAGGTATTCGGCGCGCGCCTCGCTGGCGTCTCCCAGCTTGAGGTAGGCGTCGCCCAGCGACATGTGGGCCTGGACGTAGTCGGGCTGCAGGTCCAAGGCGATCTTGAGCGGCTCGATCGCCTCGCCGTAGCGCCGGGCCGCGACCAGGGAGGCGCCCAGGTAGTAGTGGGCCAGGAACGAGTTCAGGTTGATGTGGACGACCTGCCGGAAGGCGTCGATCGCCTCCTCGTACAGGCCGTCCTTGTACAGGCGCATGCCCTCGGTCTGCAGCTTGAACGAGCGGGAGCGGGCCTCGGGCGCGGGGATGGCGCGCGCCTGTGAGCCCAACAGCGCCAGTGCGGTCAGGGCCGCGAGCGTACGGGCAACTCGCCTGATCATCGTGATCCACGCACCGGATCACTATAGCCCAATTCCCGGCACCTGTCCGTTCCGGTGGCACGGCCGGGGGAGATCCGATGTAGACTCCCGCGCCATGGACGCGATCCGGATGCGGGGATCGTGCGCCCTCGCGGCGTGCGGCGTCGCCGCGTTGCTGGGCGCGGCCTCCCCGGCCGCCGCGGCGACGCTCGACCTGTCGATCGGCTGGGTGAGCGCCGAGGGGGAGTTCGAGGGGGACGAGGAGGTGACCCTGACCCGGCTCCCGATCGAGCTCGTCTTCGGCCGAAACAACGGCCGCTTCACCATCGTCCTCCCCTTCACGCGCATCGACCGCACCGGCGACGTCACCTGGAGCGCCGACGGGCCGATCCTGCTCAGCGTCAACTCGCCCTCGGGGCCGCCGTTCCAGACCAGCGCGGTGGGGGGGTCGGAGTCGGGCCTAGGTGACATCATCCTGCGGGACGAGACGTACCTGGTCAGGGCCGGCGGGGGGAGGCGGCCGCAGCTCTCCTGGATCCTGGAGGCCAAGGTCCAGACGGCGGACGAGAAGGAGGGGCTCGGGACCGGCAAGAGCGACTACAAGGTCGGCCTGTCCTACGTCCAGCCGCTCGGCAGGGTCGTCCAGATCCTCGGGGACGCCTCCTACACCTTCATGGGCAGCCCGGGCGGCCTCGACTTCGACGACCGGGTGGCCCTGGGCGCCGGGTTCGCCTTGGTCTCCAACCGGACGACGTGGCGCGTGACGGTGGAGAACATCACCCCGCCCCTCGATGAGGTGCCGAGATTCGACGGCGCGGGGGCGCAGGTGGGCGTGCTGGAGGTCGACGATCGGCGGGTGGCCCGGCTGGAGCTCATCGGCCGGTCGCGGCGCGGCGGGAGCGTCGGCGTGGCCGCCAGCTGGGGCCTGACCGACTCCTCCGAGGACTTCGGCTTCATGCTGAGGCTGTCGAGCGCTTCCCGCTGAGCGGCGCCCGTCGGGGCGGGGCGGCGGCCTCAGTAGGCGTGGAGCTCGAGCATCGCCCGGCGCAGGTCGTCCACCCGCGGCAGGATGGCGGTCTCGAGCTCCGGGGCGTAGGCGACGAAGGTGTCGAGCGAGCCGACGCGCCGCACCGGCGCGTCGAGGAACTCGAACAGCCGGTCGGCGATCAGCGCGGCGATCTCGGCGCCGTATCCGAACGTCAGAGCGTCCTCGTGCGCCACGAGCGCCTTGCCGGTCCTCCGCACCGAGGCGGCCACGGTCTCCCAGTCGAACGGGAGGAGACTGCGCAGGTCGATCACCTCCGCCTCGATCCCCCGCTCCTTCGAGAGCGCGTCCGCGGCCCGCAGGGCGCGCTCCACCACCGCGCCGTAGGTCACCACCGTCAGCTCGGAGCCCTCGCGCGCGACGCGCGCGCGGCCGAACGGGACGCAGTGGTCGGGCCCCGGGTACGGGCCCTTGTTGTAGACCTGGCGGTACAGGTGCTTGTGCTCGAGGAACAGGACGGGGTCGTCGCAGCGGATGGCCGTCCGCAGCAGTCCGTTGGCGTCGAGCGCCGTGGACGGCAGGACGACGTGCAGGCCCGGCGTATGGGTGAACAGCACCTCGCCGGACTGGCTGTGGTAGATGGCGCCGCCCGACAGGTAGCCCCCGATGGGGGCGCGCACCACCACCGGACAGTAGAAGGCGCCGTTGGAGCGCCAGCGCAGCAGCGCCAGCTCGTTGCGGATCTGCATCATCGCCGGCCAGATGTAGTCGAAGAACTGGATCTCCACGACCGGCTTGAGCCCGCGGGTCGCCATCCCGATGGCGCGCCCGACGATCCCGGCCTCGGCCAGCGGGCTGTTGAAGACGCGGGAGGCGCCGAAGCGGCGCTGCAGGTCGTGGGTGGCCTTGAACACGCCCCCCTTCCCCTTCACCTCGGACAGCTGCTCCTCGCGCGTGCAGTCGGCGACGTCCTCACCGAAGACGACGATCCGCCCGTCGCGCTCCATCTCGTCGCGCAGGCAGGCGTTGAGCAGGTCGACCATCGTCATCGGGGCGCCGCTCGGGTCGGGCCGGACGTCGAATCGCGAAGAGGTGGGGTCGATCTCGTGGGAGGTGACATGGAGCCTCGCGCTCTCGGGGGTCGGCCGCGGCGCGTCGAGCGCGGAGTCGGCCGCCTCGCCGACCTCCGCGTCGACCTCCTGGCGGACCGCCTCGAGGAAGCTCTCCGTCGCGGCCCCGGTGCGCGCGAGGAAGGCGGCGAACGCCGGGATCGGGTCGCGCATCCGCTCCTCCTCCCGCTCTCCGGGGGCACGGTACAGCCGGTGATCGTCGGACTGCGAGTGGGAGTACGGCCGGATGGTGTGGGCGTGCACCAGGGCGGGGCCGGCCCCGGGCTTCCGCAGCTGGTCGATCGCCTCGCGCAGGACCACGTACGAGGCGATCGGGTCGCACCCGTCCACCTCCTCGACCGTCAGGCCCGGGTGGTCACGGACCAGTGCGGAGATGCTGCCGCCCGGCGTCTGGGCCTCCACCGGCACCGAGATCGCGTACTCGTTGTCGGTGATCAGGAACAGGACCGGCGCCCTGCGGAGCGCGGCGGCGTTCAGCGCCTCCCAGAACTCGCCCTCGCTCGTCGATCCGTCGCCGCCCGAGACGTAGACGACCGTGTCGGACGAGGGATCCATCATGCGACACGCCTCGGCGCAGCCGACCGCCTGCAGGAACTGCGTCCCGGTGGGGCTCCCCTGAGAGACGATCTGCAGGCGCCGGCTCCCCCAGTGGCTCGGCATCTGACGGCCCCCCGAGGCCGGGTCGTCCGCGGCGCCCACGGCCTCCAGGAACATCTCGCGCGGCGTCACGCCGAGCTGCAGGCAGAGGGCGCGGTCCCGGTAGTAGGGGTAGAACCAATCGCGCCCCGGCCGGAGGAGGAGCCCGGCCGCGGTCAGGACCGCCTCGTGTCCGGCGCCGCTGATCTGGAAGAAGATGCGGTTCTGCTTCTTGAGCTGGATCTCCTTGTCGTCGAGCCTGCGGGAGAGGTACATGGTCCGGTAGATCCCGATCAGCGTCTCGCGGCCGAGCCCGAGATCGCGCAGCTGCCGCAGGTCGACGTCCTTCCTGTCGAGGACCTTGACGACACCGTTCGTACGCATCGCGCTCCTCTTCCGGCCTCCCGCCGGCTCGTCTGTCACGGCCGCCTCTCGGCCGATCGCGCGGTCGCGCCGCGGCGGCCGCGGGGCGGCCGCGCGGGCGCGGCCTCGGCCCACACCCCGCCCGCGGCATCCTCCGGAGCCGGCATCCGCGACCGGCGGCTGTCGAGCGCCTCCCGCTCGGCCGCCTCGACCTGCGCGACGACGCGGGATTCGACCTCCTCCAGCGCCCGGCGGTTGGCCTCCCGCCGCGCAGCCCCGGTCGGGCCGCCGCCCCTCAGGGCGGGCCCGTGGGCCACCAGGTAAGCCTCGAAGGCGCCGATCGGATCCCTGAGGCCCCAGTAGCGGAACTCCTCAGGGCTGAGGATGGTGCGGGCCTCCGCCTCGTCGTGGGTGGCGTGCCCCCCCATCCGGAAGGTGTTCGCCGTCAGCATGCACGGCCCCCTCCCCGCGCGGCAGCGCTCCGCTAGAATGGCGGTCGCGGCGTAGACGTCGAGGACGTTGTTCCCGTCGCAGCTCAGGCCGAAGACGCCGTACGCGGGAGCGACCTCCTCCATCCTGCCCCTGCTGTGCCGCGCGATGGGGGTCCCCAGCGCGATCCGGTTGTTCTGCAGCACGATGATGACCGGGACCTTCATGACGGCCGCGAAGTTGAACCCCTCGTGGAAGGCCGAGGTGCGGCTGGCCCCGTCCCCGACGTAGGTGATCGCCACCCTCTTCTGCCTCTTCTGCCGGATGACCAGGCCGATGCCGGTGAACACCGGCACGAGGTTCGCCATCATGCTGGTGGGGGGGATCACGCCGAGGGCCGGGTCGCCGGTGTGCAGGTCGCGCCCGCGGGTGATCTGGTCCGCGGTCCCGAGGTAGGCCTTCAGCATCTGGGCGACCGGCATCCCCATCTCGTGGCAGGCGCCGGCATTGCGGATCATCGGTCCGACCAGGTCCCCCCTGCGCAGCGCCCGGACGCTGCCGATGGTCACCGCCTCTTCGCCGGTCCCGAGCCAGGCCTTCGAGATCACGCCCTGGCGCACCCACCGCTTCAGGGTGATGTCGTGCAGGCGGAAGCGCACCATCCCCTCGTACAGGCGCAGCAACTCCGCCGGCCCGAGGCGCTCGATGATCCGGCGCCGCGCCGGGTCGCGCCGCAGGGTGTCGCGGAAGGCCTTCAGCACGCCCGGGTCGACCCGGAAGTCGACGTACTCGGGGGGATCGTAGAGGGGGTAGCGCCTCATCGGCGCAGGAGTTCCTTCATCTCGCGCACCGCCCGCTCCATGCCGACCAGCGCCGCCCGCGCCACGATCGAGTGGCCGATGTTGAGCTCCTCGATCTCGGGGATCTCGATGATCCGCCGCACGTTCTGGTAGTTGAGCCCGTGGCCGGCGAAGACCCGCAGGCCGAGCCTCGAGGCGGCGCGCGCGACCTGCGCGATCGTCTCCGCCTCCGCGACCGCCTGCTCCTCTCGCCGCGACTCCGCGTACCGCGCGGTGTTGATCTCGATCATCCCGACCCCGATCTTGCTGATCGCCTTGATCTGGTCGTAGTCCGGGTCGACGAAGATCGATACGTCGACGCCCGCCTCCCGCAGGTCGACCGCGGTCTTGCGGACCAGGTTCTGGTTGAGCAGCACGTCGAGGCCGCCCTCGGTGGTCACCTCCTCGCGGCGCTCGGGCACCAGGGTGGCGTGGTCCGGCTTGTAGGTGGAGGCGATCGTCACCATGGCGGAGTTGGCCGCCATCTCGAGGTTGAGCCGGGTCCGGGCGACGCGTCGCAGCAGCTCGACGTCGCGGTCCTGGACGTGGCGCCGGTCCGCGCGCAGGTGGACGGTGATGCCGTCGGCCCCCGCGAGCTCGGCCATGATGGCGGCGGCGACCGGATCGGGCTCGTGGCCCTTGCGCGCCTGGCGCAGGGTCGCGATGTGGTCGACGTTCACCCCCAGCCTCACCGATTCGGACATCCTCATTCCTCGGTTCGCGCCCGCGCCCGGCCGATCTCCCTCTCGATCAGGTCCCTGAGGCGCGCGGCGCAGGCCTGCACGGCGTCCCGCGACTCCCCCTCGACCATGATGCGGGCCTTCGGCTCGGTCCCAGAGTACCGCACGAGGAGGCGCCCGCGGGCCCCCAATCTGCGCTCTTCCTCGAGGATGGCGGGGCCGATCGCGGGGTGGGAGGCGAGCGGCGGCTGCTCCCGGACCGGGACGTTGACCAGCACCTGCGGACAGGGCCTCACGCTGCCGGCCCAAGCCGCGAGGTCGATCCCCGTCCGGCGCAGCAGGTCCAGGACGAGCAGCGCGGTGAGCAGCCCGTCTCCCGTGGTGGCCTTCTCGAGGAAGATGACGTGCCCGGAGGGCTCGCCGCCGAGCACGAACCCGCCGCGGCGCATTTCCTCCAGGACGTACCGGTCGCCGACGGGCGCCCGCAGCATCCGGATGGCCTCCGCCCGCAGCGCGCGCTCGAGCCACAGGTTGCTCATCACCGTGGCGACCACCGTGGAGCCCCGCAGCCGGGCGGCCCCCTTCATGTCGCGCGCCGCCAGGTACATCAGGTGGTCCCCGTCCAGCAGCCGGCCCGAGGCGTCCGCCGCGACGCAGCGATCGGCGTCGCCGTCGAACGCGAAGCCGATCCGGGCCCGGCGCCTGACGACCTCGGAGCAGAGGCGGTCCGGATGGAGCGCCCCGCAGCCCGCGTTGATGTTGCGCCCGTCGGGGGTGACGTTCAGGGCGGTCACCTCCGCCCCCAGCCGCTGGAACAGGGCCGGGCCGAGATCGGAGGCGGCCCCGTTGGCGCAGTCGAGCACGATGCTCCAGCCCGGGAATCCGCTGCGGGGCGGCAGCGCCGCGGCGAGCCACTCGAGATAACGCTCCCGGAGGTCCTCCGGCGAGAGCGGCGCGTCCTCCGTGGCGCGGGCGTCGCCCGCCTTCCGGGCTCGGGAGCGCGCGGACGCTTCGCGACGCCCGGCGGCCCCGGGGGGCGGCGCGCCGCCGTCCAGGACGCGCCGCTCGATCTTCAGCTCCTGCGCGTCGGGGAGCTTGGCGCCGTCGCGGGAGAACACCTTGATGCCGTTGTCACGGTAAGGGTTGTGCGACGCCGAGACGACCACGCCGGCGTCGAACCCGAGCAGGCGGGCGACGCAGGCCACCGCCGGCGTGGTCAGCACGCCGCCGCGGACGGCCCGCCCGCCGACGCGCGCGATGCCGCGGACCAGCGCCTCCTCGATGGCCGGCCCGGACTCGCGCGTGTCCCGGCCGATGACGATGCGCGGCGAGCCGCCGCCCGCGGCGGCGAGGGTCGTCGACAGGGCCGCCCCGACCCGCTCCACCGTGGCCGGGTCGAGGGGGAACTCGCCGGCCACGCCGCGGATGCCGTCGGTGCCGAACAGGCGCTTCATCGCCGCCGCCCCTCAGGGTTCCCTGCCGCCCGGGGCGGCGGGGCCGGCTCCGCCGCGCTGCCCGCCGGCCGGTGTGATCGGGACGTGGACGCGCACCGGGCCCGAGGGGACCACGACCCGCACGCGCGCGCCCGGGGCGGCGTCGGGGATCGGGGTCACGTCGACGTCGATGTCGGCGGTCTCGCCCTCGAGCGAGATGGTCCCCGCGGTGGGGCGGGGTTGGGGCGGGCCCCCCCGCGCCGGGGCGGGGTTCGACGCGACTGGCCGCGGGCGGTTCGATCCCGAGGACATCGGGACCGGCCTCAGGCGGTTCGACGGGACTGGCGGCAGGCGGTTCGATCCCGAGGACATCGGGACCGGCCTCAGGCGGTTTGACGGGCCTGGCCGCAGGCGGTTCGATCCCGAGGACAT
>JBHIBC010000099.1:0-8546 GCA_046758905.1 Acidobacteriota bacterium
CCAGCTGGCGAAGCACTGGGAGTGCTGGGCCGCGACCCGCGCGGCGCTGATCAGCCCCTTGGAGGGAACACACCCCACGTTGAGGCAGTCTCCACCCAGGAGATACCGCTCGATGAGCGCAACCTTCGCCCCGAGGCCCGCCGCGCCCGCGGCCTCAGAAGTTCAGCATCAGCTCGACGGTCACCTGGTCGTCGTCCAGGCTGCCGCCGCCGGTCTGGTCCTCGCTGATGTTGCGGTACTCGAACCCCCAGCGGACGTGCCAGTCGGCGACCGGCCAGACCAGCCCCACGGTGATCTGGTCGCGCTCATCGTCGTCTACGTCGTCGTTCGGGTCGATGGATCCGAACCGGGCGAAGACCGCCAGGTCGTGCGCCCTCGACCAGTACTTGGCGACCTCCACCCAGAACCCCGAGCCGTCGACCGAGTCGCCCACGGTGCCCCCAGCCGTAGTCGCGGGGTTGAAGTCGTCGCTCCCGATGATATAGCCCCCCTGGACCTCGAAGCCGTTGTCCCACACCTGCGCCGCGGTCACGCCATAGCGCTGGAAGGAGACCTCGTCAGGCGGGCCGATGCTCGTCTGATCGTCCTGGGTGCCGTCGTAGAGGAAGACCGTGAGGCCGGAGGCCGTCTCGCCCCACATCAGCTCGTAGGCGAGCATGAAGTCCTTGTCCGTATTCTGGTCGGACCGGTCGGTGGTCGGCGCCGGGCCCGCGTTGGTGGTGCCCACGTCGGCGTCGATGTCGCTGCCGTTCAGGACCTGTCCGATGATCCGCTGGTCGCCCCAGACGTAGGTCCCCTCCACCCCGACCTGGTCCTGGTTCAGCTTGAAGCCGTTGCCCGAGACCAGCGGCAGTGAGAGCGGGCTCGGGGTGCTGATGCCGGTGGGCCGGTCGAGGCCGCCGAAGCCGACGCGCGTTAAGGTGTGGAACTGCCCTATGCGGAAGGTCCCGAACCTGTCGGGCGAGCCGCGGATGCCGCCGACCGAAACCACCGCCTCGAGCTCGTCGCCGTCCTGGGGACGCTCCAGCTCGACGAACCCCGAGAAGTGCTTGGAGATGGGGCCGGCGTAGAACAACGTCGCGTCGTGCAGCGAGAAGCTACTGCTGATGGGAGAGTCGTCGGCGGGTGTAAGGACCTCTATCTCACGGTCGTCCCAATCGTAGCGCCCCCGCACGCGCATCGCGATGTAGTTGCCGACATTCCCCCAGTCCGCGTCCTTGTTGAACTCGTCCTCCATCCGGTACTGAGCGCGGCGGAACTTGTGGCCGTACGCGTTCAGGCGGGGAGGCGCCGGGTAGTGGCAGGTGGCGCACGCGGTGTCGTACTTTCGCGCCCAGCCGGGCAGAGCCGAGGCCGGGGCGGGGAAGAGGGCCGTGAGGACCAGCCCCATGACGAGCAGGATTGAGACGTGAACGACGCTGGCGCGGATCGCAGCTTTCGCCATAGGCACCCTCCTTCGGAGGAAAAAGGCGGCAGTGCGCCCTCCAGGATCCGGGCGGAACCTCGGGTCGTCTCACCTCCTCTCTGAGCTGTGACCTTTGGAACGCGTTCGGCCTTCGAAGCGCCGTCGGGTGTGCCGGGCGACCGACCGCTGCAAGCCGCGTGCCCCATAGGCGCCGCGTGCGGCCCGGCGGGCAAGTTCTCCGTCCGGGCCGGGGCACGCCGGCCGGGCGCCCGCGCCGGGCGGAGAATACAACAGGACGGACTTATTCGATCCGGCGGATTGGACCGGTGCGCCGGGCCGCGCCGGGGCGAAGGAAATTCGCCCGCCCCGCAAGAATGTTCGGCCGGCCGCACGAAATTTTCGCACCGCGGGCGCGGCGTTCCCGCGGGAACCGCTCCCCCCCTCCCCGACCGGGATCGGGCGCCATCGCGGGACGACCCGGGCGGCGCGGGAGGCCCGATCTGGATGTCCCGCCTCTGCGGGGCTATAGTGCCTACCGGTCGAGGCCGCGGCTCGCCGGGCCGGCGCCGGCGGCCGAGCCCCGCCGCCCGGCACGCGGCCCTCTTCCCTTCGAGCCCGAAATGCGCCTGTCGGTGGCCACCAATTTCGATGACGATCTGATCCTCGGCGTCGGCGGTTATCCCGTGACCGAGCTGTACGGGAAGCTGCCCGCCGATCCGGTCGGGGGAGGGCGATCGAGCTACATGCTGGCGCCGCTGTCGAGGCGGGCGCTGGCCCGGCACGTGGCCCTCGCCCGGAAGCACGGCATCGGCTTCAACTACCTCCTCAACGCCGCGTGCCTCGACAACATGGAGGCCACGAGGCGCGGCCAGAAGGGCCTGCGGCGCCTGCTCGACTGGATCTCGGAGATCGGCGTCACGGCGGTGACCCTGAGCAACCCGCTCCTGCTCCGCACGGTGAAGGCGCGCTATCCCCAGCTGAAAGTCAGGGTGTCGGTCTTCGCCGGCGTCGATCATCTCCGCAGGGCCAGATACTGGCAGGACATCGGGGCCGACGTCATCTGCCTCGATTCGCTGACCGTCAACCGGGAGTTCAGGACCCTCGGGCTGCTGCGCCGATCCCTAAGCTGCGACCTCGAGCTTCTGGTCAACAACAGCTGTCTTCAGTCCTGCTCGCTGTCCCAGACGCACATGAACCTGCTGGCCCACAGCTCCCAGTCCGACCACGCGAGCCGCGGCTTCGTCATCGACCACTGCATCCTCGAGTGCTCGAGGCTGAAGATGACCGACCCGGTCAATTTCATCCGCGCAGACTGGATCCGGCCCGAGGACCTGCACCACTACGAGGCGATCGGCTACGACCGGTTCAAGCTGGTCGAGAGGAACCTGCCGACGCCCGTGATGCTGACACGGGTCCGGGCCTATAGCGAAAGGCGCTACGACGGGAACCTGGTAGACCTCATCCAGCCGTACGGCCACTGCGACGACGGGGGGAGCCGCGGGGGCCGCAGGCTCCGGTGGTCGCTGTCCTTCCTGCTGCGGCCCTCCAAGGTGAGGATCCGGAGGCTGGGCGCCATCCGGGAGCTGGTCGCGAGGAAGGGGATGCTGGGACCGCTGCGGGGCGAGCCGCCCGTGTTCATCGACAACCGCAGCCTCGACGGCTTCATCGACAGGTTCCTCCGCCAGGGGTGCCGCGATCTGTCCTGCGACGAGTGCCGCTACTGTCACGAGTACGCCGACCGGGCGGTGCGGGTGGACCCGGCCTACCGCGAGGACTGCCTGCGGCTGCACCGGGCGATCGACAAGGACCTGGAGAGCGGGGCGCTCTGGCTGTAGCGCCGCGGCGCTTGATGCCGTCGAGGGCACCAGGGCCGCGCTCCCCGGGCTGAGCGGGAGGAGCGCGCCGACGGCGACGCGTCACTGGCCTTGTCCTCACCCCATGTGTCATCATTGAGCCGATCGGGCAACCGTCCTCGGGGCCTTTCCTCCACCCCGTCGCTCGCGTGCCGAGCCGGTGAGCAGCCATGGTTGGTGCGGGAGAGCGGACGATCCATCCCAGTGCGCTCGTGTCCCGCAGGGCGGAGCTGGCCGACGACGTCGAGGTCGGCCCCTTCGCCATTATCGGCGGCGATGTCCGGATCGGGCGCGGGTGCGTGATCGGCCCCTACGTCCAGATCGATCGCTGGACGAGCATCGGCGAGAACAACCGCTTCTTCCGCGGCTGCACCATCGGCAACCCCTCGAAGGACGTCAAGTACGGCGGCTGGCGCAGCTACGCGCGGATCGGCGACCGGAACGTCTTCCGGGAGTCGGTCTCCGTCTCGAGGTCCTCGCTCGAGGAGGGCGCGACCCTGATCGGCGACGACAACCTGCTCATGAACTGGGTCAGCATCTCCCACGACGCGGCCATCGGCAACCGGATCATCATGGCGAATCTGGTGACGGTCGGGGGGCACGTCGTGGTGGAGGACGACGCGCGGCTCGGGGCGCAGGCGGCGTTTCATCCGTTCGTGCGCGTCGGGAGGATGGCGATGGCGGGAGGGTGCTCGAAGTTCACCCGGGACGTGCCCCCGTTCACCGTCGCCGACGGGCACCCGGCGCGGGTGCGGGGGCTGAACCTCGTCGGGCTGCGCTCCTCCAGGGTCAACCCTCTCAGCGCGCTCCCGCCGGAGACCCTGCGGCGCCTCAAGAAGGCCTACCGCATCCTGTTCCGCTCCGGGATCCCCCTGCGCGCCGCCATCGATCGGGTGCGGCGCGAGATCGAGCCGAGCGAGGAGGTGGATCATCTCCTCCGCTTTCTCGAGGGCTCCAAAAGGGGCATCGCGACCTGAGGGCTCCGCGGTCGGACGTCGCCCGCCGCCGGCGTCGCCGTCGCGGGAGGTGGTTCGCCACGGGAAGGGGGCCGAGCCGCGGGTGCGGGATCGGAGCGCCGAAGACGCGAGGAGATCATCCGGACCCAGCTTGACAAAGCCGGCGTCTTCCGGCAATAGAATGCACGCAAAGGTTCGACACCCCCGAAGGAGGAACTTTTGAGACCGCGGTTGACCGCCATAGCCTCGTTCCTGCTGGCCTTGGCGTCGCTCCTCCCGGCCTTGGCCAACCCCCCTGCCGAGGGACATCTTCTCTTCCTTGATGTCGAGGGCCAGCAGGTTCCGGTGGCCTTACCGAGCGCCCCGCGCTATGTAATAGACCCCCGGAACGGGGACTTCCTGCTCTCCTTTACGCCGGAGGAGGCGATGCGGGTGGCCGAGGCCCTTGAAGAGCGCGGCTTGCAGGGCCGACTGCTGGATGTTCTCTTGGGGCTGCGCCACTCTCGAGACGGGGGCCCAACTCCACAACCCTCACCGGGTGCTCGCAGTGTCGGACCGGCTCCTCCGTCGCTCACCCGCGGCGACTATTGCCTGGCTCTCGTCGTCCAAGACAAACATTACGCGCTCACCCTCCACGGCGGCGGCCCGGTCTATGCCCTCGACCCTCTCACCGGAGACCGGGTTATGCGGTTCTCGATTGATGACGCGACGAGGATCGCCGAGACGCTCCGCGCCGACGGCCGCGACACGGCAACCCTGATGCAGGTACTTTTCGGGTTGCGGATGAGCGACGTTCCGGCAACCGAAGAGCACGACGCCGGAGCGACGGCTCAAGGCGAGCGCCGGATAAAGGATATGAGGATGTCCCCCTGGACCCGCCATGCGGCGAGTGTCAGAACGGCCACACGTGCATCTTTCCAGGCGCCCACATCATCGACTGCTGCAAGGGCGGCGGAGGCTGCGTGAAGTGTAGGGTGTGCTAGCCGGCGCAGGCGACGCTCCGCTCCACCTCCGATGAGTCTGTGCCCCAGGTGCCGGGGAAGGGGGCCAGTGGCCGGACCAGGTAGTAGAGCACGTCGCCCGCCACCGCCGGCGTCGCCGCGTCGGCCAGCGACGGCTCGAGAGTGACGAAGGCGGTGCAGCCGGCGGAGAAGTCGGGGGTCGCGGAGCGGGCCACCTGGTAGCTGGTGGCGCCGGCCTGGGGCGTCCAGCTCAGCAGGGAGTCGTCCCCCGGGTCGGCGAAGCCGGTCGCGCCGGAGATCTCGTCGGTGAGCCCGTGCCCCGGCTCCCCCGGGCACTGGTTGTCCGCGCCGTCGTTGGCCTCGGGCGCGCCGGGGTAGGTGGCGGCGTCCGCATCGTCGCAGTCGCCGTCGCAGACCCGGTGGCCGTCGAGGTCGCCGTCGGCGCCCGCGGCGCCGGAACAGTCGAGACAGACCCGCGGGTTGTCCACGTACCAGCCGTCGAGCCCGTTGCATCCGTCCACCCCGAACGCGAAGCGCAGCCGGACCGTGTCGCCGGGGCCGGCGTAAAGGCCTAGGGCGACCCGCGACTGCCCCCACGATCCGCGCAGCTCGCCGCCGTCGGAACCGGTGAAGGCGGGCTGGCCGGCCAGAGGGTTGGTGTTGCCGTCGGCCGCCGTCTCGAGCGTGGAGTTGTATGGGTTGAAGAGGAAGTCGGCCGGCCGGATCGGCTGGAACGCTCCGCCGTTGACGCTGATCTCGAGGTTGCCGCCGTCCCAGCCCGCCTCGGTGGCGACGTAGTGATCGAAGCTGAGGACGGGGTCGGCGGTCACGTCCGGGAGCCTTATCGGCGGGCTCTCGAGACGCATGACGCCCGACTGGTCGTCGCTTCCCGGCACGCAGTCACCGAGGTCGATGTCGTCCAGCGCGAAGAACGCCGATCCGCTGCCGCCGGGAGGGACGCTTGCGGTCCACTCCCAGTCGCGCGGGACGTACTCGGGGTTGACGCCGAAGTTGCTCAGGCTCCAGGTGCCGGCGGGACCGGCCTCGAGATCGTCGAAGAAGACCGGGGCGCCGCAGTCGAGCGGCGGGGGGTTCGGGTCGAGCAGGGGCTGGAAGCCGCACTCGACCGGCGGCTCGCGCATCTCGACCGCCAGCATCGCCTCGGCCACGGCGGCGCAATCCTCGGGGCCGATCGTCTGATCCGAGGGCCCGCCGGTCAGGGGGTCGGTCAGGCTCATCCCGATCAGGTCGGCGCAGGCCTGCTCCAGGGCGTCGGCGTGGTCGGCGAAATCGCTGTCGCGGAGGAGGTAGAACCGCATCGCCCGCCAGTGGATGTGCGCCGCCTTGGCGATGCCGAGCGGCGCGATCGCGCGAGCGTTGTACGTGCCGCCGTCGACCAGCAGGGCGAAGGCGTGGTTCGGGACGCCGGAGTTGGAGTGCACGCCTCCCTGGTCGTTCGTGTCACAGACGTAGTAGATCGAGTCGGACAGCTTACCGGGGTCGGCGTAGCAGTTGGGGTTCCACATGTCCCGGATCGGCAGGCCGAAGGCGAAGTCGTCCTCCCCGTGCAGCCAGCGCAGGGAGAGGTCGGTGCGCGGCCTCAGCGAGAGGGTGGCGACGACCCCGGCGCCGAGCGCCGCCTTCACCAGGTCGCCGTCGCCGCGTCCGATCAGGGCCGCGGGGATGCTGATCGAGGAGCTCGTCCCGCCCATCGTGAAGACGTTGTCCCCCGCGGTGTTCACGATGATGGCCCCGCTCGCGCCGGCGATCTGGGCGTTCAGGACCTTGGTGACGAAGGTGCAGTTGCCGCGGTCGATGAGGGCGATGCGTCCGGGGACGAAGCCGATGGGGCGCTGACAGGCGTCCGCGAGGGCCCCGACGCCGTCGCCGACCTCCTGGACCTCCGCGCTCACCGACAGCGCCCCGTCGGGGTTGAAGTCGGCGCCCCCGGCGCCGTAGGCGCCGGCGATGCCGGCCGGGGCCTCGATGACGATGGCGGGGGGAGGCTTGCGGGCGAAGGTCGAGCACCCGTCGGCGCTGCGCGGGCCGACGGGCGAGTCGGTCCCGGCCTCGTTGAGCAGATCGACCGTCTCGCCGAAGATGTCCGAGTAGGACTCGTTGAGCGCCCCCGGCTGCCACCGGTAGATGAGGGCGCTGGTGCCGTCGGTGTAGGCGTGGGTCCATTCGTGGGCCACCGTGTCGTCGCCCGCCACCCCGTCGCAGTAGTTGGTGGTGGTGCCGTTCCAGCTGGCGTTGGGGCAGAGGATGGTCGGGTCCTTCCAGACGCTGTGCATCGTGGCGCTGTCGCCGTCCCAGGAGAGGAACGACCCGTCCGAAAGGTTGGCGAACAGGCCGTAGACGTCCTCCGAGAAGTCGATCAGGCCGTTGACCTGGCCGTCGTTGACCGGATCGCCGGTGGAGTAGGGGAGCGGGTCGCCCTCCGACCAGATGACGACGTTGTTGAAGGCCGGCTGGTGGATGCGGCGGTCCAGGAGGGAGCGGAGGCCGGTGATCCGGTCGATCACCTTCCCGGTGCGGGCGTCGACGTAGACGAACTCGCGCACGTTCGTGCCGTTGCCCACCTCGACCTCCCAGGCGAGGTGGCTCCGCCCCTCCACCCGGCGCGCGAGCCCCGTCCGGTAGATCATAAGCCGTGTCTCCAGCGCCCGGATCGGTGCCGCGACGAGGCGGGCCGGGCCGCCGCCCCCGGGCGCGCTCGGGAGATCGCCGGCAGCGAGCCGGCTCCGGACGTGCGCGAGGGCGGCCGAGGCCGCTTCGGCGGCGCTCCGGCGCGGCGCCGGATCGACGTCGATGCCGGGGATGAAGGTCCCCTGGACCGAGGTCAGCCGGCCCGACGGGTCGAAGTGCAGCCGCATCTGTCCCGCGAAGACCGGGACGCCGCGGTAGATCTGCTTGTGGAGGATGTGCGTGTGGCCGTAACGGTCTGTCTCCTCCCGCGCCGCGCCCAGCTCGGCGGCCGGGTCGGCGATGCCGAAGACGCGGCCGTAGCGGCGCAGGAAGTCGGCGGAGCGGGCCCGCGGGGAGGCGCCGGCCAGGGGGAGGCGGCCCGCCGTGAGGCGCAGGAGCCGGGCCGCGCCGGTCGCGGGGTGCAGCCTCACCGCCGCGCCCGCGCCGGCGTCGCGCAGCAGACGCTCGATGCCGGCGGGGTCGAGAGGAGGCGGGCCGCGGCGGCCGGCCAGCGCGGGGCCGGACGGGGACGCGAGCGCCAGGAGGGCCGCGAGTCCCGAGACCACCCGGCGCCCGGAGCCGCGCCCCCCGAAGCTCGCGCGTGATCCGGGTCTGTGCATCATGTCGATGATTGATTGTACCGGATCCGCCCGGCTCACGCGGCGGCACCCGCCGGCGCTCC
>JBHIBC010000100.1:0-7825 GCA_046758905.1 Acidobacteriota bacterium
GCTCTGCCCTGCCAGCGCCGCCGCGAGGAGCGACAAGAGAGGCGCCGCGGCCGGGCTCGCGAGGAGGCCGCGGCGCGCGGCCGCCTCGGCCTGTGCGGGCCGGCCTGCCCGCAGCAGCGCGAGGCTCAGGTCGACATGGGCCGCGAGCCTGGAAGGGTCGAGCGCCAGCGCGCGCCTCGCCTCCTCGAGCGCCGCGCTCCTGTCGTGCGCGACCCGCTCGAGCGCCTCCGCGAGCGCCGAGCGCGCCAGGGCCGATCCCGGGTCCACCTGCACGGCGCGCCGGGACAGCGCCAGCGCCTCGGCGGGCCGGCCGGCCCACAGCGCCAGCCGCGCGAGCGTCAGAATGGTCGTGACGTCGCGCTCCCCGGCGTGCGGAAGGGCCGACGCCGAGCGCCGCGCGCGTTCCGCCAGCCCCTCCAGGATCGACGGGCGCAGCGACAGAACCTCGTCGGCGACGTCGATCGTCCACGGATCGGTCGGGTCGAGCCTCAGGGCCCGATAGAGGTGGGCCACAGCCTCGCCCTCCCGGCCGGCCGCGAGGAGCATCAGCACCTGCCGTCGCAGCAGCGGCAGGGCGGATTCGGGATCGTCCCCGACCTCCCCGATCGAGGCCGCGGTCCTGCGGATCTCCCGCAGGAGCTCCCGCTCGCCCGCGCGCTCGAGGAACTCCACGAAGGAGCGCGCCCCGAGAAGGTCGTTGGGATGGAGGCCGACCAGCCTTCTCCAGGCCCATCGCTCGCCGCGCGGGTCGCCCTGCTCCCGCGCCAGGGCGGCCAGCGCGTAGAGCGCCGCCGGATCCCCCGGACGCAGACGGAGCAGCTTCCGGAGCTGGATCGCGGTGCGGCGGCGGTCGCCCGTCCGGCGCAGGGCCAGCGCCAGCCCGCGGACGGCCTCCTCGCTCGCCGGGTCGATCTTCAGGGCCCGGCCGAAGGCCTCCGACGCCCCCGGGGCGTCTCCGGCGATCGTCAGGAGGCGGCCGATCTCGACGAAGATCGCCGCGCTCGTCACCTCGCGCGAGGTGGCGCGCAGAGCCGCGATCGACGCCAGGATCTCCCGCAGCTCCTGGCGACGCGCGCGGGCGGCCCCGTCGTCCGGTTTCAGCTCCAGGTAGAGGTCCCAACCGCGCACGGCCTCGTGCAGGTCGCCGCGATCCTCGGCGACCCGGGCCAGTCCGGCGCGGGGTGCCGCCCAGCCAGGCCGTCCCGCCGCGGCCCGCTCGAACAGTGACCGCGCCTCGAGCAGCCGCCTCTCCTGGCGCCGGGTCTCGGCGAGACCCAGCAGGATCTCGGGACGGCGCGACGCAGCGACCTCCTCGAGCCCCCGCTCGAGGACCGCGGTCGCCTCGTCGTAGTCGTACACGGCGCGGTGGACGATCGCCTCGCCCACGTAGGCCTCCGGCCGCGTCGGGTCGAGGGCCGCGGCGGCGAGATACTCCGTCGAGGCGGGGCCGCGGCGTCCCGCGCGGCGGAGCGTGTCGGCGAGTAGGAGGCGCACCTCGTACCGCCTCGGCGCGATCCGGCGCGCCTCGCGGTAGTAGGCGATCGCCCGCCCGATCTGCCCTCTCTTGCGGGCGCTGTTCCCGAGACGCACCAGCTCGGCGAGCGAAACCGGCCGGTCAGGGCGAGTCCCCTCCCGCCCCGGATCGCCGTCCGGGACCGTCGCCGGTTTCGCCGGCGCGGCGCCGCCGGTCGAGGCGAGCGAGGGGGGCGCCGCGAGGAGCATCAGGGCGAGCCAGGCGCTCCAGAGGATCGGCACCGCCCGGGTGCTCGGCCGGGGCCGCGGATGGTCTCGGATCTCGATCACGGGCGGCCTGAAGGTACGCCCGGATCCGCTGCGAGTCAATCCCGACGCGCCGGCGGCCGAGCGCCGGCGGCGGGCTCGACTCAGGCGGCACGCAGCCGCACGCTGAGCTGGTCGAGGACGGAGAGGATCTCCTCCAGCCGGAACGGCTTGGTCAGGTATAGCGAGCCGGTGCTCTGGAAGAAGGTCTGCACCTTGGGGTTGGCGAGGTCGCCGGTCGAGAAGATGAATCGTCGCGCCATATCCGGCTTGACGGCCCGCACCTTCTGATACAGCCCCTGGCCATCCAGGCCGGGCATCTTGAGATCGCTCAGGATGACGTCGTAGCGGTTGGTGGCGACCAGCTGCAGGGCGCGACGGCCGTCGCGCGCCTGGTCCACCGTGTGTCCGACGCTGCGAAGAAAATCGGTCAGCAGCTCCACCAGGATCCGCTCGTCGTCCACCACGAGCACGCGCATGGGTCGTCGCTGCCCGCCCCCGCCGGTTTTCGGAGACGGCGGCTTCGCGGCGGGGCAAGCTTCTTCAACCAGCGGGATCTCGATCAGGAACGTGGTCCCCTCCCCCAGGACGCTGGTGGCCGATATGGAGCCGCGGTGCTCCCGGAGGATGGTGCGCGAAAGGCTGAGCCCCAGGCCGGTCCCGCGGCCGGCCTCCTTGGTGGTATAGAACGAATCGAAGATCCTGGACAGACGATCGCGGGAGATGCCCGGTCCCGTGTCGATGAAGCGCGCCTGCACCATGTCGCCGGCGCGCTTGGTGACGATGGTCAAGCGCCGGGGCCGGCCGGAGGTCTCCGTCATGGCCTGGTGCGCGTTGTTCACCACATTCAGGACCGCCTGCTGGATCCGGTGAAAGTCGAACATCGTGTCGGGCAGGTCGGGATCGTAGCGCCGCAGCACCTCCACGTCGTCAACCTGGAGCTGGTAGGCCCGCAGCTGGAGGACGCCCTCGATGGCATCGTTCAGATTCCGGCGGGCCTTCTCCGGCTTGTGCCTCCGTGAGAAGCCGAGTAGGTTCTGGACGATCTTCTGGCAGCGTTCCGCCTCGCTGCAGATGCGGTCGAGGTTCTTTCTGGCCTTCGGGTTCAGCTCCACGTCCCGCAGGAGCTGCGCGTAACCGATAACGCCGGCGAGCGGGTTGTTCAGCTCGTGCGCCACGCCGGAGATCAGCTGGCCGATGGCCGACATCTTCTCGGCCTGCATGAGGTGCTCCTGGGCCTGACGCAGGCGGGCCTCGGCGCTCTGGATCACCTGGTCGAGGCGCTTCTTCTCGATGGCGTGTCCCACCTGGTTCGCGAACAGCTCCAGCGGCGACAGGGACTCCACGGTCGGCGCCACGGGGTCGGTCGGGTCGTCGAGCATCACGATCCCCACCAGCGCTCCCCCCGCCCCGTAGAGCGGGATGAGGAGGAGGTCGGCCTCCCCGGCGCCGCGGACGATCGGCCGGATCCCGCGCAGCGAGACTCCTGCGGAGGCCGGGATCAAGTAGGAGTGGCCGGTCTTGAAACGCTCCTGGAACAGCGCGGAACGGTCCGCCGGGTTCTTCTTCTGGGAGTGGAAATCGTCGATCTCCTCGTCGCTGTACCCCGCGAAGAACCACTGGAACTCACGACCCTGCTCGTCGAGCAGCGCGAGGATGGCACGTCGGTACCCGGAGTGCTCGCTGATCTCGCTCACGAACAGACGGCACGCCGACCCCAGATCGCCCTCCTGGAGGATGCGGTTGGCGACGCGGCTGAAGGCGACCAGGTTGCGGTAGGCGCGTTGCAGGCCGGTCGGCGGCTCGCCCTTGTGGGCCACCTCCGCCGCGGTCAGGATGTCGGCCCGCTCCCAGCGGGTGGCCGCGAACGCCAGCGCCAGCAGGCCGCTGGATCGCTCCAGCTGGCGCACCCCCCGCGCGTCCAGCGATTCCGGCTCCTTGGCGCTCAGGATCAGGACGCCGAACCGCTCGGCGCCCAGGAACAGGGGCAGGAAGGCCGCATCCCGCATCCCCTGCTTGTAGAGGATCTCCTCCTCCGCGTAACGGAACTCGGCGCCGAGGTTCGGGAAGAACTGCGGCCTCTTTCTGGAGAGGACCTCCCCGGCGCACGACCCCTCGCGATCGACCTCCCAGGTCGGCATCTCAGCGGAATCGCCCAGCGCGGTGATGACCACGAAGCGCTCGCCGCTGCGCGAGGGGAGGGCGAGGCTGATCCGATCACAGGGAACCAGGCTCCCGATCTCCCGGCAGACCTCGTGGAAGAGCTGTGGTGAGGGGTGCTCCATCACTCCGTTCGCCCGCGCGCCGTCGTGCCGGTTTGACCGGTGATCGCCCCGTGCCTTCTGTCAGCGTCGCGAATATAAACTTCCGGAAAACCACAGTCAAATTACAAAAGTCATCCTTGACTGCGCGGGGGCTCAACGCGAGATTCGGATTGTGATACATATGGATTCTGTAGCTGATGCATATGCCAAACCTTGACGGCACTGGAGAGATGAGTCGGGCGACGCGGGGCATCGTTCGAGCCGTGGTCTCGGGGACGCTGGTGCTCGCCCTCCTGCTGAGCGTCACCTCGACGCTCGCGAAGCGCTCCCGACCTGCCGACCGGCGGCTGTTCATCGTCGCCGACCGGGTGGTCGGCTTCGTCCCCTTCACGGTGTATGTCTATGGCCGGATCATTGACGCCGAGCCGGCCCGGATCGAGCTGTGCCGCTCGGAGGTGGCGTCCCTGGTGGGGGAGTCGCGCGGTGAGCCCTCCTTCCGCGGCCCGGGCGACGGCGCCGAGCCGGCCCGATTCGCCGGACCCCGGACCTCGTGCGCGCCCGGCCGCATCGAGGGGACCCAGGAGGGCTACGAGTACACGCACGACATGCACTTCGACCGACCCGGGACGTACCGGCTCCGCCTGAGGATGGTGGACCGCGACGGCCGCCGCGTGGTGTCGAACGCTATCCAGGTCCGGGCCCTCTAGGCCCCCATCCCTTCGACCGGCTATCTCTGCGGGAGCGGCTTCTTGAGGGCTTGCTGCATCTCGTTGCGGAACACCGCGTCGGAGGCGAGCGCATCGACCACGGCCGCGCGGAGATCGTCGCTCTCGGTGATCTTCTGAACCAGATTGTCCCGCTCGCTCTTGTCCGCGACCAGCCGCTCGATGGCCATCGCCTTGATCGACCTGTCTCCCAAAAGCGTGTCGGCGAGCGCCCTCTTGCTGTCCTCGTCGGTCGTCAGGCGATCCATGATGTCCTCGCGGGCCACGCCGTCCGCCAGGAGCCTGGTGATCAGCTCGTCCTTGGAGTTCGGATTCATGATCATCTCTTCGATGTTCGAGGCACACCCTCCCAGGGCCCCGAACGCCAGGACCGTCACCACGACCGCCAATCGTTTGCGTGCTGAGTTCATTTCTGTATCTCCTCGTCGAGGTATGATGGCCGGCCCCGTAGCGACCTGCCGGGAGCGCGGTCGCAGGGGCCGGTGGGGCGGCTCACGTTCCGGAGGGGGGCGCCGCGCCGGCGTCGGCGCCCGTCTCGGCACGGCCCTTCTCGAGGTCCTTCGCCTTCGCCTCGCGCGCCAGGACGGCGCGTCGCGCCCGCTGCAGCCTCTTGAGCATCTTGCGCTGCCGCCTTAGGCGCTCGGGCGGCAGCGCCGTTCCCGCCTCCGCGATCTTCCTCTTGAGCCGCTCGATCCTGTTCCCGAGCTGGCCGGACGTGGCCATACGTCACCTCCAGGGCAACATGTTCGGAAGGCCCGGCAGACTAACATCGCGCCGCGCGTCGCGTCAAGCGCCGGGCCTCCCGGCGCTTCCCCGCTGTCGCGGACAGGGCGCTCCCCCGCCCGGCGGACCCCGGGCGCACGGGAAGGACCGGCGCACGATGGTAGAATCGCTCCGGACGCAGCGCTCATGAGCGAAAGCCCCGCGACCCCTGCCGAGACTCCGACGGAGCGCGATCCGCGCGCGACCCGGCCCCGTTCCCGGGCGCTGTCGCTGCCGGAGAGGCTTGTCCTCGTCCCCGCGGGCTTCCTGTGGCTGGTCTTTCTGGCACTGCTCGCCGTCCCGGTCATGCTTTACATGACCCTTCTCTACTACCTCTCCCGTGGGCTCGCCCGCTTGAGGCGCGGGCCGCGCAGGCCGGGACGGCGGCGCCGGAGCGGGAGCGCGGCGGCGACCGTCGCCCTCGCGGCGCTGGCCCTGGCCCACCCCCTAGGCGCGGAGGTGCGCGACGAGACCGATCCCGGATCGCCGCCGGGCGGCCCGGCCGTCGGCTTCTTCGCGTCGTCGCGGGAGGCGCAGGCCCGGTCCGAGACACAATTCCTGCGCACGCCGCAGCCGAAGCGGGCGCGGTCGTGGCTCGAGGCCCTCACCCGGGAGCCGCACGTCGCCGGCACCGAGGAGGGCCGGCGGCTGGCGGAGTACGTGCGCGATCGCTTCAGGGAGTTCGGGTTGCGGGCGGAGCTCGATACCTACGAGGTCCTGATCAACCACCCGAAGGCGGCCTTCCTGCGGATCGTGAAGCCCGCCGAGGCGGATCTCTCGCTCCGCGAGCAAGCGTCCCCGGCCGGCGCGGACGGCCCCGGTGCCAGGGTGTTCCCCGCCTTCCACGGGTACGGCGCCTCGGGACGGGCCCGGGGGGAGGTGCTCTATGCCAACTATGGCCGGCGGGAGGATTTCGATCGGTTGGAGGCGATGGGCCTGACCGCCCGCGGGCGGGTGGTCCTGGTCCGCTACGGCGAGATCTTCCGAGGGCTCAAGGTGCGCGAGGCGGAGAGCCGTGGAGCCGCGGCGGTGATCATCTACTCCGACCCGGCGGACGACGGATACGTGGTGGAGGAGGTCTACCCCGACGGTCCGGCACGGCCGCCCACCGCGATCCAGAGGGGCTCGGTCCACTATCTGTCGTGGGGGCCCGGCGACCCGACGACGCCCGGGTACGCCTCGCGCCCCGGGGCAAGGCGGGTCCCGCAAGATCGGCTCGAGGGCCTGCCGAGGATCCCCTCGCTGCCGATCTCGTATCGGGAGGCATCGAGGATCCTGACCTCCCTGCGCGGCGAGCGGGTGCCGGACGACTGGCAGGGAGGCCTGCCGTTCGCCTATCACCTCGGTCCGGGCCCTGCGGAGGTGGAGATGGCGGTGGAGATGGACTACGCCATCCGGCCGATCCACAACGTCATCGCCACCATCCCCGGCTCGATCGAGCGGGACCGGCTGGTGATCCTCGGCAACCATCGTGACGCCTGGACTTACGGCGCCGTCGACCCGAACTCCGGCACCGCGGCCATGCTCGAGGCGGCGCGCGGCCTGGCGGCCGCCCTGCGGGCGGGTTGGAGGCCCCGCCGCACGCTCATCCTGGCCTCCTGGGACGGCGAGGAGTACGGGCTGCTCGGATCGACCGAATGGGTCGAGGACGGGCTCGTCTCCGCGGACCTCGATAAGCGGGCCGTGGCCTACGTCAACCTCGACGCGGCGGTCGCCGGCACCGACCTTGAGGTTGCCGGCGTCCCGTCGCTGCAGGACCTCTTCCTGGAGGTCGCGGCCGGGCTGGACGAGCCGCGCGGCGGCGGGAGCCTTCTCGCCTTCTGGACGGCGCGGTCCCGGATCGAGTGGGCGCGGCGCGCGCCGCCCGGATCGGACGAGACTTTCGAGGCGCACCTCGACCCGCTCGGATCGGGGTCGGACTACACGCCGTTCCTGGACCACGCCGGCGTGGCGAGCCTGCACTTCACCTTCCGCGGCGTCTACGGCGTCTACCACTCGATCTACGACGACTTCTCCTGGATGGAGAATTTCGGCGACCCGGAGTTCCTCTATCACGCTGCCGCGGCTCGGCTGTACGGCCTGCTGGCGATGCGGCTGGCTTCGGCGGAGATCGTGCCGCTGCGCTACGACCCGTACGGCCGAGCCCTCAGGAGAGAGCTGCGGTTGCTCCGGCGCGATGCGGCGCGCGCGCGAAGAGTGTGGGAGGCGAGCGCGGCGGCGGCGAGGCTCGTCAAGTCCGGCTCGCGGGCGGCGGTCGAGGCAGGGAAGAGGCCGGCGCTCCGGCCGGACTTCGTC
>JBHIBC010000101.1:0-7254 GCA_046758905.1 Acidobacteriota bacterium
CGGATGCGTCGAGCTCCGGCTGGGAGTCGAGTTCGGCAGGGAGATCCGTGTGATAGCCTGAGCGCCCTCGGCGGGACGGAGGCGCGACGTGGAGCAGCCCAGACTGCATTTTCGGGGCGGCAGGCTCGGGGCCTCGGTCCCCCTGGTGTTCTTCGTCGTCTGGGCCGTCGCCATCTGCGTCGCCGGCGCGCCGGACGAGAACGGCCTCATCCTGGGCGCCGTGATCGGCATCGCCCTCGGGATGTTCCTGTGCCGGGATCCCTGGTCGGAGTATGCGGGCCAGGTGTTCGCCGGCATGGCCAACCGGATCGCCACCGTGACCATCGTCGCCTGGTTCTGGGCCGGGATGTTCGCGCAGGTATTGCGCGTCGGGGGTCTGGTGGACGGGCTGGTCTGGCTCGGGAGGGTCTCCGGCGCGACGGGCGGCCTGTTCACGGGGGCGACCTTCGTCCTGGCGGCCACCTTCGCCTCCGCGGTCGGCACCGGGTACGGCACGACGGTCGCCTTCAGCACGCTGATGTTCCCCGCCGGGCTGATCCTCGGGGCCGACCCCCTGTGGCTGTTCGCGGCGATCCTCTCGGGCGCCGCCTTCGGAGACAACCTGGCGCCGGTCTCCGACACGACCATCGTCTCCGCCACGACGCAGGAGACCGACATCCCGGGGGTGGTCCGGTCGAGGTTCAAGTACGCGGTCCTCGCGGCCCTGCCCGCGCTCGCCGCCTTCACGCTGTTCGGGGGCGGCGGGACCGTGAGCGCCGCCCGCGCGGCGGACGTCCTGGCGGGAGCCCCCTCCCCCGAGGGGCTGGCGCTGCTCGCGCCGTTCGCGCTGGTGATCGTCCTGGCCCTGCGCGGCCGACACATCCTGGTGACCCTGACCTGGGGGATCCTCGCCGCCGTCGGGATCGGGATCGGCCTCGGGCTGGCGTTGCCGGAGCGGATCCTCCTCATCGACGCGGACGCCGGACGGGTCGGGGGCGCCCTGGTCGACGGCATCGCCGGCTACATCTCCCTGTCGATCCTCGTCCTGCTGATCGTCGCCGCCGGTCACCTCATGAAGCTCGGAGGCGCGCTGGACGCGATCGTCGACCGGCTGGCGGGCCTCGCTGGAAGGTCGGTGGCCCGCGCCGAGGTGTCGATCTGGAGCATCGTCTTCTCTCTGAACGTCTTCATCACCATCAACACCGCCGCCGAGATCGCCGCGGCGCCGATCGTCTCGCAGCTCGGCAGGCGGTTCCGGCTCCACCCCTACCGCCGCGCCAACATCCTCGATGCCGTGACCTCCGCGCTCGGGTACATCTTCCCCTGGGGCGGCGGCGTCCTGGTCGGCTACCAGACGATTCGCAACCTCGAAGGCTCCTACGACTTCGTCACCGCGATCCCTCCCACACAGGTGTGGCCGCTCGTCCTGCACGGATGGTTCCTCGCCGCGATCATGCTGGTGGCCGCGATCACCGGCTTCGGCAGGATCTACGAGGCGGCCGACGGCTCGCCCACCCGCGTGCCGCCGGGACCGTCCCCCTCCGGCACCGGATGAGGCCCGACCCGCGGGGGGCTGACGCCGCGTCAGAGCTCGATGCCGAGGCGGCGCCGGAGCGGCTCCGGAACGCGTCCGTCGGGGGTGAACCCGCGCTCGAGGTTGTAGGCCTCGATCATCTCCGCGAGCCGTCGGCGCGACAGCACCGCGCCGGCCGAGGCGCCCCGCCTCAGGCTCTCGGTGAGGAAGCGCTCCGGCAGGGTGTCCTCCGCGGGCGTCCACCCCTCCCGCTCGTTGAACCACTTGCGCGCCGCCACGATGCGGCGTGCCGTCTCGCGCAGCTCGGCCGCCGTGACCTCCCATCCGGTGACGGCGCGCAGCAGCGGCGGCGCCTCCTCGAACAGGTCCCCGAAGATCCCCCTGAGGAACTTGCACAGGATGAGCGAGTCCATCAGGGCGGAGCGGTCCTCGGTCTCGACGGCGCGACGCGCCGACCCGGCGTCGCCCGCGAAGCGGTCCGCGGCTTCCGAGAAGTCGACCTCGTAGGCGCCGGAGCGGTTGTGGTCGGCGCCGCGCGACCCGACCGCGAACCCGAGCCCCATCGCCTGCAGGGCGCGCGGCTCGTACCCGGGGATCTCCAGCCCCTTCACGTGCGCGGCGAAGCGGGGCGCGTCGCCGCCGATCGACTCCGCCGCGCGCCGGCTCCCCTCGGCCAGCAGACGGCCGATCCCCTCGCGCCGCGCGATGAGCCGGATCAGCTCCAGAACACACGCGGCGTCGCCGAACCTCATGCTCAGGGGCGCCGGAAGCCCGGCGGCGCGGATCAGGCCGCGTCCGGCGCACTCCATCGCGAAGGCGATCGTCCCGCCGGCGGAGATGGTGTCGAGGCCCAGCTCGTCGCACAGGGCGGCCGCCTCCAGCACGGCGTCCGGCTCGTCGATGCCGCACAGCGGGCCGAGCGCGAACAGCGACTCGTACTCCAGCCGCACGCCGCGGCCCCCCGCACGGAGGTCCTCCCCGCCCTGCGGGGCGGGACGCCCCCCTCCCCCCGCTCCCCCCGGATCGCGCCCGCCCTCCTCCCGGCGCACGCCGTAGACGTGCTCGCAGCCGATGGTGCAGGCGGCGCACGAGGAGCGGGTCCTAGTCCGCATCGCGGCCAGCCGCTCCGGCGACAGCGCCTCGGCCCCCTCGAAGGTGCTCTCCTGGAAGTTGCGCGTCGGCAGCACCGCCAGACGGTTGAAGACCAGGAGGTTCGCCACCGTCCCCAGCTCCCGGTACTTCTCCGTCGCGGGGCCGAAGGAGCGCGCGGAGAGGTCCTTCGCGGCCGCGTTCACCGACTCCGGGTCGGACAGAGGCACGAACCGGCGCCCGCGCACGGCGATGGCCTTCAGCCGCTTCGAGCCCATGACGGCCCCGAGGCCGCCCCGGCCGGCGTGCCGGCCGTCGTTCGACACTGTGGCGAAACGCACCAGGTTCTCGCCCGCGATCCCGATCGCGGCGGTGTGGAACGGGAGGTCGCCCTCCTCCGTCCGGCGCAGCCTCCCCTTCAGCCGCCGCTCGGCCTGCGAGGCGGACAGGCCCCACAGGTCCGATCCGTCGTCGATCCGGACCGCGGGCACGGCGGGCGGCGCGTCGCGGGCGCCGGCCCCCCTCTCCGCGCGCGCGCCGCCCGGGCCGCGGCCGCCGGCCCGGGCGCCGTCGATGATCAGGACCGACGGCGCGCGGCGCGCCCCGGCGACGACCAGGGCGTCGAGCCCGGCCCGTTTGGCCGCGATGGCGAAGTGCGACGAGGAGAGGGCGTCGTTGATCCGGAACGTCAGGGGCGACTTGGCCACCACGGCGAACTTGGCCGACGTGGTGAGGGGCGTGCCGACCAGGGGGCTCAGCGCGAAGATCAGGGGCGCCTCGGGCGAGAGCGGGTCGGCCCCGGGCGGGGCCTCCCTGAGCAGCAGCCAGGTCCCCAGTCCGACGCCGCCGAGGTAGCGCCGCAGGACCGCCTCGGGGATGGGCACGAAGGAGGCCGCGCCGGCCGTCAGATCGACCCGCAGGTACCGGCCGTAGTAGCCGCCCGGCGGCATCTCATCCCCCCGCTTCGGCCGACAGCAGGATCAGCCTGTCGCCCTCCCGGAGCGTCCGGCTCGGGTCCGAGACGAAGCCGCGGCCGTTGAGGGACAGCCTGAAGTGCCGCGTCAGCCGGCCCCCGGCGACCACCGGGCCGGACAGCTGCGGGCAGATCTCCTCCAGCGCCGACAGGGCGGAGCCGATCGTCCGCGCCGCGACCCGCACCTCCTTCCGGCCGGCGCGGGCCCGTGCGACGCCGAACAGCTCGAAGGTGACGGTCACGGCGCATCCCCGGCGGGCGCCGCCACGGAGATCAGCGCCCGGTATTCCTCGGGCGTGTTGAAGTTCTTCAGGCTGTCGAGCTCCGGGTCCACGGGAGCCAGCTCGCACGCCCCCACGGCCCGGGTCGGGACCCGCTCGAAGAGGAAGAAGGGACGCCGCAGCCCGCTCAGGAGCAGCTCCCCGATCAGGTCGCGCAGCGTGAGTCTGTAGACGCCCGCCAGAGGATGATGCCGTCCCCCCGCCAGGGGAACGGCGGCGTCGGCCCCGCCGAGCAGACGGACCATACGGTCGACGAACGCCGGCTTGAGGAGCGGCGTGTCGCAGGAGGACACGAACGCGGCGTCGGCCCTTCCCGCGAGCGCGGCGAGGCCGGCCTGCATCCCCCGGAGAGGACCCTCTCCCTCCACCCGGTCCGTCGCCCTGAGGACCTTTCCGGGCAGCGGCGGCAGGGTCCCGCCGGGAGCGCCGACGACGACCACGGGGGGCTCCGGGGCGGCCGAGCCGGTGCCGGGACCGCGCAGCCCGCGTTCGACCGCGTCGACCACCGCCGCGAGCATCGTCCGGCCGCCCACGGGGAGCCACGCCTTGGGCCGGCCCATGCGACGGCTCCGCCCGCCGGCCAGCACCACGCCCCCGAAACGTAGGCGGGGATCGGGCTGTCCTGGAACGCCGCCCATGATCGCCCCCTCGACAGGCACCCATTATAGGACGGCACCGCGCGGCGCGCCGGACAAGCCCGGCAGCAGGGCCTCAGGCGGGCGCGCACCTCGCCGGAAAGAGCCGCACGGCGCTCGCCTTGAAGCCGGCCGCGACGCTCGCGCCGGGAGCGAGGCCCAGCTCCTCGACGGAGCGCCGGGCCACCAGGGCCACCAGCGGAAACGGACACTCGAGCTCCACCCGGCGCGCGTGACCGTGCCGGGTGACCGACCGCACCACCGCGGGGAAGATGTTCCGGACGGTGCTGCGGCCGATCGGCCCGGGCCGCTCGACCGCGACCTCCTCGGGATGGATGCACAGGGTCACGCGACTGCCCGGCTCCGCCTCCGCGACGACCTCGATCGTCACTCCCTCCGCGACCTCCACCCGGCACACGCCGCCCCCGGAGGAGACGACCGGCCCGCAGAGGATCGACTCGAGCCCGACCAGCGCCGCCACGGTCTCGCCCTCGGGGCGGCGGAAGACCTCCTGGGCGGGGCCCCACTGCAGGAGGCGCCCGGCGTGGAGCACCGCCACCTGCTGCGCCAGGCTCAGCGCCTCGGACCGGTCGTGGGTCACCAGGACGACGGCGGTCCCCGGGCTCAACGCCCTCTGGAAGTCGCGCAGCAGCACGTCGCGGGTCGGCGGATCGAGCGCCGAGAAGGGCTCGTCCAGGAGCAGGACGTCCGGGTCGGTGACCAGGGCCCGCGCCAGGCTGACGCGGCGCGCCTCGCCGCCGGAGGCACCGTACGACGGTCGGTGGGCCAGGTGCGCCACGCCGAAACGCTGCAGCAGGAGGACCGCCCGATCGCGCGCCGCCCGCGTCGGCACCGCGCGCAGCCGGAGCGGCAGCGCCACGTTGTCGAGGATCGTCCCCCGGAGCAGGAATGGATCCTGCAGCGCGAGCCCCAGCCTGCGGCGCAGGCGACGGCGCGCGGCGCGGCCCGACGGCGCCTCGCCGTGGATCCGCACCTCCCCGCGATCGGGCTTGAGGAGCAGCGCCAGCACCTCCAGCAGGGTGGACTTGCCGGCGCCGTTCACGCCGATCACGGCGAGCGTCTCGCCGGCGGCGACCGCCAGGCTCGGGACCTCGAGAGTGAACGACCCGCCCCGCGAGACGCGCAGGTCGCGCACCTCCAGCGCGGCCGGCGCGGGGGCGCGCCGATCGACCGGGAGGGAGAGGGGCGCGTCCCTCGCGGCCCGGAGGCGGGCTCCGGCAGGGGAGAGCAGGGGTCCTCCTCCCGCGGCGGCGGCCGGCGAGTCCGGCCGTGCGGGCGTTGTGGCGATCGGCGTGGGGCGACGTCGCACTCGGACACCTCAGGTGCGGGCCCGCTGCTGCAGGCGCGTCAGGACCAGGTTGATGGCGTAGGCGAGCACCAGCAGGACGATCCCCAGCGCGAGGGCGGCCGCGAAGTTCCCCTTGCTCGCCTCCAGCACGGTCGCGGTGGTCAGGACCCGCGTCGATCCCTTCAGGTTGCCGCCCACGACCAGCGACGCCCCCACCTCGCTCACCACGGCGCCGAACCCCGCCATCAGGGCGGCCAGCAGCGGCAGCCGCGCCTCGCGCGCCAGCAGCCACGCCGACTGCAGCTCGGTGGCCCCGAGCGCTTTCACTTGAACTCGCAGCCTGAGGGGCAGCGACTGCACCGCCGAGAGGCTCAGCCCGGTGACGATCGGCATCGCGATCAGGCACTGCGCCACGACCATCGCCGTGGGGGTGTACAGCAGACCGAGCCGCCCGAGCGGGCCGCTGCGCCACAGCAGGATCATCACGAACAGCCCCACCACCACCGGCGGCAGCCCCATGCCGGTGTTGACCAGGGCGACGACGAGGGTCCGACCGCGGAAACGGCTGAGCGCCAGCCCCACGCCCGCCGGGACGCCGAGCAGCAGGCTGACCAGCGTGGCGGTCCCCGAGACCTGCAGGGTCCTGAAGGCCGCCTCGCGCAGATCGGGGTCGAGCGAGAGGATGCGGTCGAGCGCCTGCCGCAGACCCTCGAGGATCAGATCCATCGCCGCCTCCCGGAGGGAGCGCTCACGGCTCGCCGGCCGGCTCGGCCTCGGGAACGAACAGCGCCGAGCCGTACCGGTCGCGGCCGAAGTCCCGGATCCTCCGGAGCGTCGGCCCGGACAGCAGGAAACGGGCCAGGTCCCGCGCGCCCTCCACGTTGACCCGCGGTCCCTGCCGCGGGCTCACGACGATGAGATGATAGACGTTGCGCAGCGCCGGATCCCCCTCGAACAGGATCTCCAGGTCCACGGTCGACCGCTGGGCCAGGAAGGTGCCGCGGTCCGCGAGGGTGTACGAGCGCCTCTCCGACGCCACCCGCAGGGTGGCGGCCATCCCCTGTCCGGTCTCGACGTAGCGGTGCCCCGACGGCGGCTCGACCGAGGCCGCCCGCCAGAGCTTGCGCTCCATCCTGTGCGTCCCCGAGTCGTCGCCGCGCGACACGAACGGCGCGCCGGCGCGGGCGATCGCCCGCATCGCCGCCGCCGCGTCGCCGGCGCCCCGCACCGGCGCCGGGTCGGACGCCGGACCGACCAGGACGAAGTCGTTGTACATCAGCCGCCGCCGGAGCAGCCCGGCGCCCCGCGCCATGAAGCGCTCCTCGTCCTCGGGCGAGTGCACCAGGACCAGATCCGCCTCGCCCCGCTCCGCCAGCGCCAGCGCCTTGCCCGAGCCGACCGCGATCGTCTTGACCCGCCGGCCGGCGCGCGCCTCGAACAGCGGGATCAGCTCG
>JBHIBC010000102.1:0-7213 GCA_046758905.1 Acidobacteriota bacterium
GGAGTACGTCGCGCGCGCCGCCGAGGGGCGCTTCGGCGAGTATCTCGCCGCCCGCCTCACCGGTCCGGCGGACCGCGTGGTCGTCGCGATGGCGCGGGCCATCGGCGACGGCGACCGGGTCGCCACCGGAGTGGCCTCGGCGCTGCCGATGCTCGCGGTGGCGCTGGCGCGGCGCACCCACGCGCCGCGTCTCCTCTACATCAACTGCGTCGGCGCGGTCGACCCGGAGATCGCCGGCGCCGCCGCGAGTTCCGTCGACCCGCGGCTCCTGGACCACTGCCGGTCCACGCTGGGGCTCCCGGAGCTGTTCGACCTGGCACGCCGGGGCGGGATCGACCTGATGTTCTTCGGGGCGGCGCAGGTGGACGAGCGGGCCCGGATCAACCTGACCTGCATCGGTGAGTACCGCAGGCCGAGGACGAAGCTGGCGGGGCCCGCGGGATCGCCCTCGATGCGCAGCCATGTCCGCAAGGTGGTGATCGTCGTGCCGCGCCACTCGACGCGGAGTCTGGTCCGCGCCGTCGACTTCGCGACCGCAGTCCCGGCGCCGCGCAACCGGGAGACCATGGTGGTCACCGACCGGGCCCGGCTGCGGCTCGATTCCGGCCGCTTGCGGCTGGTGTCGCGGCACGCCGGCGTCGCGGTCGAGGACCTGAGGGCGCGCACCGCGTTTCCCCTGGAGGGCGACTGGGACGCCACAACGCCCGAGCCCACGCCGGGGGAGATGGCGGCTCTCGCGGCGCTGGATCCCGGGGGGATCCGTCATCGATTGATCCGACGGGAAGCGCGATGAGCGCGTCCGTGATGAGCGCGGTGGTGCTGAGGGAGTTCGGCGGGCCTGAGAAGCTCCGCCTCGAGGAGGTCGCGGCCCCGACGCCGGACAGCCTGCGGGACCGCGAGGTGCTGATCCGCGTCCGCGCGGTCGGGATCTGCCACCACGACATCATCAACCGGTCCGGCCGGCTTCCACGCACCAGGCTCCCCTCCATCCTGGGACACGAGATCGCGGGAGAGGTCAGGGCCGTGGGGCCTCAGGCGCTGGCGATCCGACCCGGCGACCGCGTGGCGACCATCCAGCGCGTGCACTGCGGGCGGTGCGAGCTCTGCCGGCGCGGCAGGACGACCCTGTGCAGGGAGGGGGTCTTCTTCGGTGAGGAAATCCCGGGCGGGTACGCCGACTTCGTCGTGTCGCAGGAGCGGGCTCTGGCCCGGGTCCCGGACTCCATCCCCATCGAGAAGGCGTCGATCTGCGCCTGCACCATCGGCACCGCGATTCACGTCGTGCGCAGCCGCGGGGAGATCGGGCCGGACGAGGCCGTCCTGATCACCGGCGCTTCGGGCGGTGTCGGCATGCACGTCGTGCAGGTCTGCCGCCTGATGGGTGCCCGGACCATCGCGGTCACCTCCTCGCCGGACAAGGAGGCGCGCCTGAAGGAGGCGGGCGCCGACGATGTGGTGGTGTCGCCCGACCTGAGATTCGCGCGGCAGGTGAGGCGCCTCACGGGCGGTCGCGGCGTCGACCTGGTCGTTGAGATCACCGGTGCACCGACCTTCGACCAGGCGCTTCACACCCTGGCGCCGGCGGGCCGCATGGTCATCGTCGGCGATCTGGGCGCGCGGCCCGTCTCGCTCGTGCCGGGCCTGGTGATCCTCAAGGAGCTCGAGATCCGCGGCTCCTTCGCCACCACCACGGCCGAGCTGTCGGAGGCCTTGCGCCTGGTCGCCGAGAACAGGATCCGGCCGGTGATCTCGCGGGTCATGCCGCTGTCGCGTGTCGCCGAAGCCCACCGGATGCTCTACGATCGCGCCGTGACCGGGCGCCTGGTCCTGGCCGTCTGAGGCCGCGCCCCGGTCGGGGGGAACCGCTCGATGAGGTCAGGCTCCCGCCTCACCGGATTCTTCGCCCTGGCCGCTCTGCTCGGCGCGCTCGGCACGGCCGGGGCCGACGGGGGAACGGGGCCGTCGGGCGCCTCCGCCGCTCTGGGCCCGGAGGACTTCCTGTGGATCTACGGCGCGGGGCGGACCCGGACGATCGACCCCGACGGGACGCAGCTCCGCGGCATCGAACTGGAGTGGGGGATCGGCGACGAGATCGAGACCTTCCAGTCGGGGGGCGTCTGGATCTCGGGCCAGGAGGGGGGCGGGCGGCGGGTCCTGGGGATCGGGGCGATCTACCGCATCGCGGTCCTCAGGCCCGGGCCGCTGCGCCTGGCGCCGCGGCTGCGCCTCGGCCTCGAGCACCGGGAGCGTGCGCTGGGGGAGGGATTCGACGCCTTTCTCGCGTCCGGCCTGGAGATCGGCGTTTGGCTGGGGACGCGGCTCGAGGTCGCGATCTTCGCCGATCGCGAGTTCCCCCTCGACGCAGGGACCCGGAACCGGGTGGGGCTCCAGCTACGCCTCGGCCGGTCGCTGTAGCGGGAGGAGCGTTGACAGCCTCGCGTCCCTCTGCGATATAATCCGCCGCCCACACGAGACACGCTGAACGCTGATTATCACGGTGAGTGCCGCACGTGTGTCGATGAGCGAGAACGCGCGGAGCAGGGACCGGAGCCGGAGGGAGCGCGGCGTGGCGCCCCGCACGGGGGCGGGCCGGGCCGGCGCGCGGGCGGGACCGGCGCCGCTCAGGTCCGCCTCGGGTCGTCTCACCTACAGGGACGCGGGCGTCGACATCGACGCCAAGATGCGCGCCATCCAGCGCCTCAGGATGATCGCCCGGGGGACCTTCAAGAAGGGGGTCCTGACCGACATCGGGGCGTTCGGAGGCCTTTTCGACCTCGGGGCGGCCGGGAGCTACCGCCACCCCGTCCTGGTCAGCAGCACCGACGGCGTCGGCACCAAGCTGCAGGTCGCCATCCGCGCCGGCCGGCACCGCAGCATCGGCATCGATCTGGTGAACCACTGCGTCAACGACATCCTGGTCCAGGGGGCGACGCCGCTCTTCTTCCTCGATTACGTCGCCATGGGCCGCATCCAGCCGGAGGTGCTGTCCGATCTCGTCACCGGGCTGGCGCGCGGCTGCCGCGACGCGGGGTGCGCCCTGATCGGAGGCGAGACCGCCGAGATGCGGTCCGTCTACCGGGCGGACGAGTATGACCTGGCCGGGTTCATCGTGGGCATCGCCGAGCGGGAGCACCTGATCACGGGCTCGCGGATCGCCGCCGGCGACATCCTGATCGGCCTGCCCTCGTCGGGCCTGCACACCAACGGGTACTCCCTGGCCCGTAAGATCTTCTTCGAGAAGCGGGGGCTCAGGCCCGAGTCGCGCCTCCCGGAGCTGGGGCGGACCGTCGGCGAGGAGCTGCTCGCCATCCACCGATCGTACCTGCCGGTGGTGCGGGGCCTGATCCCGACCGGCACCCTCTACGGCATGGCGCACATTACCGGAGGCGGCCTCACCGACAACATCCCGCGGGTCCTGCCGCGCGGCGTGGCGGCCCGGATCGAGCTGGGCAGCTGGCCGGTCCCGCCCGTCTTCCAGTACCTGCAGCGCGAGGGGCGGGTCCCGGAGGAGGAGATGCTGCGGACCTTCAACATGGGGATCGGGATGGTCCTCATCGTGCCGCTGCACCACGAGGCGCAGGTGCTCGGGCACCTCGACGGGCTTCGGGAGAAGCATTACCGGATCGGGGAGATCGTCAGGGGGAACCGCAAGGTGATCTACACACAGCCGGCCGCCGGCCCCGGGAGCCCGACCGGCGGGGCGTCCGGATACTGACGACCGGGCCGCCGATGTCGGCCTACGGCCTGTTTCTGACCCTCATGTCCGGGCTGTTCGCGGTCTGCGCCGCCCTGCTCCTGGGCTTGGCGCTGGCCCAGACCCTGAGGCGACGCGGGCGGAGGGCGATCGTGTATCTCGGGCTGACTCTAGTGGCCACCATCGTCGCCGCCGGCTTCTACTTCGTCCGCCGGCTCCTCTGAGGGATGATGCCGTGGTGTCCGCCGGCCGCCCCGCGGGGCCCCCGTCTCCGAATCGCGTCGGGGTGCTGATCTCCGGCCGCGGCTCGAACCTGGGGGCGATCCTCGACCGGATCGAGTCCGGACAGCTCGACGCCGTCGTCAGCCTGGTGATCAGCAACGAGCCGGACGCTCCGGGAGTGCTGCTGGCGAGGGGGCGGGGCGTCGAGACGCTCGTCCTGGACCACCGCCGGAGCGCGAGCCGGGAGGAGCACGACCGCCGGATGGCTCAGGCGCTCGAGGCCCGGCGGGTGCGGCTGGTCTGCCTCGCCGGATACATGCGGGTCCTCTCGCCCTGGTTCGTGCGACGCTTCCGCGGGCGCATCCTCAACATCCATCCCTCCCTTCTCCCGGCCTTCCCCGGCACCGTCGCTCCGGCCGCGGCGATCGAGCACGGCGTCAAGGTGTCGGGATGCACGGTCCACTTCGTCGACGAGGGGATCGACAGCGGCCCGATATTTCTCCAGAAGGCGGTCCCGGTCCTCGACGACGACACCCCGGAGACCCTGGCGGCTCGCATCCTGGTGCAGGAGCACCGCCTGTACAGTCGGGCGATCGCGCTGTACTTCTCGGGGGGCTGGCGGATCGCCGGGCGCCGAGTGATCGGGACCGACGCGGCTCCCGCGGACTGAGGGGGCCCGCCGGCGGCGGGGGCGACCCGATCCGGCTCCCCCGGGCACGCGGGCTGTCCGTCCGCGGACGCCCGCCGCGCCCGGCCCGTACCGGATCGCGGCGCCCCGCGGGGCCGCGGTGGCCGCCCGCCGCCCGCAAACGCCCTCCCGCTGGCCGTGCCCGCCCCTCGCTCCTCCGGGCACGCGGATTGCTCGGGCGTCGGCGAGGCGGGAGCCCCTCCCGATCGAGGCGTGTCATGAGCGAGTCGATGTACCCGGACGAGCCGCCCGTCGTGCAGGAGCCGTCGCTCAGGCGCGGGCGGCTGAGCGAGCTGCCGGCGACGGTCCTCCGCCCGCGCGACAAGCTGTGCCGGTTCGGTGCCAGAGGCATGAGTCACGCCGAGCTTCTGGCCGTCCTCCTCGGGAGCGGGACGCGCGGCCAAAACGTCCTCCAGCTGGCGGAGGACCTGATCGCGCGCTACGGTTCCTCCGGGCTGTCGGAGCTGTCCCTGGGGGACTGGACCGGAAACCGCGGGGTCGGGAGGGTCAAGGCGAGCCGGATCCTGGCGGCGTTCGAGCTCGGGCGGCGCCTCGTCGCCCCGCCGGCCGACGATCCGCGTGTCGGCTCCCCGACCGAGGCGTTCGCGCTGGTGCGCGATCTCAAGTCGGCCCGCAGGGAGCACCTGGTGGCGCTCTACCTAGACGCTCAGAACCGCCTGATCGTCCGCGAGACGGTGTCGATCGGGAGCCTGAACACCACCCGCACCCACCCGCGCGAGGTGCTTCAGCCGGCGATCGTCCACTCCGCGCTGGCCTTCGTCCTCGTCCACAATCACCCGAGCGGCAGCCTGGAGCCGAGCCACGACGATGTGGAGTTCACGCGCGCCATGGCGCGGGCCGGGGAGCTGATCGGGGTGAGCCTCTACGACCACCTGATCGTCAGCCGGCGCGGCTTCGTGAGCCTCAAGGAGCGCGGCCTCCTGTGAGGGCGCGCGCTTCGCCTCCCGTGCCGGCGGGCCGACCGCCTTGCCCCGACCGAGAGGCGCGGCGCGCGGGCGTCTCTGGACAGCGCGCCAGGCCCCCTTGTACGATGGCCCCCATTCTGTGGGACGACCGTGAAGCGACGCCAGGACAGGAACGGTCGCAGGGCCGCCGGGGCGCGGCGACGGGAGGGCGGGGCGAAAGGCGCCCCCCGCGCCTTCCGACCGCCCGAGGAGCAGCTCGAATACCTCCGCAAGGGGGCGGCGGAGATCATCCGGACCGAGGAGCTGCTGCGGAAGCTGCAGCGCTCCTTCCGGACCGGAAGGCCGCTCACGGTGAAGGTCGGCTTCGATCCGTCGGCCCCCGATCTCCACCTGGGGCACACCGTCGTCCTCCGCAAGATGAGGCATTTTCAGGATATGGGGCATCGCGTGGTGTTCCTGATCGGCGACTTCACCGGGATGATCGGCGACCCCAGCGGGCAGTCGAGGACCCGGCCGGTCCTGACCCGCGACCAGGTGAGGAAGAACGCGGAGACCTACAGGAGACAGGTCTTCAAGATCCTCCACCCTCGGAGGACCGTGGTCGACTTCAACAGCCGTTGGCTCGCCAGGCTCGGATCGGCGGGACTCATCCGGCTGGCGTCGAGGTACACCGTCGCCCGACTGCTGGAGCGGGACGATTTCGCCCGTCGTTACCGCAACAACCAACCGATCGGCCTGCACGAGCTCCTCTACCCGCTGGCGCAGGCATACGACTCCGTGGCGCTGGAGGCGGACGTCGAGATGGGGGGCACCGATCAGACCTTCAACCTGCTGGTCGGGAGGGAGGTGATGCGCGAGTGGGGGCTCGAGCCCCAGGTCGTGCTGACCATGCCGATCCTGGAGGGGCTCGACGGCGCGGCGAAGATGAGCAAGTCGCTCGGCAACTACGTCGGCATCAACGAGCCCCCGCGCGAGATCTTCGGTAAGATGATGTCGATCAGCGATGAGCTGATGTGGCGCTACATGGAGCTGTGCACCGATCTCACGACGGCGGAGATCGAGGCCCTCCGCCGGCGGGTGGAGTCGCGGCGGCTGCATCCCAAGCAGGCCAAGTCGGATCTCGCGCGGCGGGTCGTGGCCGATTACCACGGCGAGCGGGCCGCCGCCGCCGCGGCCGAGGAGTTCGAGAGGGTGTTCGCGCGCCGGCAGGTCCCCGACGAGGTGCGGGAGGTGCGCCTCCGGGCCGGGGAGCGGCTGGTCTGGGTGCCCAGGCTCCTGGTCAGCATCGGTCTGGCGAGGTCGAACGGGCAGGCGCGCCGCCTGATCGAGCAGGGCGGCGTCAGCATCGACGGCGAGCGGGTGGCCGACGCGACCGTCGAGATCCCGGCCGGGCCCTCCGTCTCGCACCTCGTCAGGGTCGGGAAGCGCCACTTCGTGCGGGTCCGGTTCGGTTGAGAGGGCCCGAGGGGCGCTTCAGCGGTCCGGGGCGGGCGGGTTCCCTCGGGCCTGCTCCAGCAGCGCCCGGATGTCGTGCGGTGGGAGACCGGTGATGTCGCGCAGGCGGGTCACGGACAGTCCGGGGTGTCGCCGGACGTACTCCTCCAGCTCGGCGCGGCTCGGCTCGGAATCAAGGTAGAAAAGACTCTCCAGCAGCCTCTCGATCTCCCCCAGCTGTCGGCCGGC
>JBHIBC010000103.1:0-7112 GCA_046758905.1 Acidobacteriota bacterium
CAAGCTCCTCGAGGCGATCGAGGTCATGGACGCGCTCTACTGGAAGCAGATGGGACGCCAGGCGCTCGAGGCTCGGAGGGCGTTCGAGGACGCGAGCGACCCGGTGGACCGGCTGTACCGGGAGTTCGTCATGATCAACTACGGTCCGTACGACATCCGTAACGGCATGGAGCCGTTCATCGACCTCGGCGGCTGGGGCGAGCGCCCGCCCGGCGCCGGGTTCTACCCGGAGGACATGTCGAGGCGGGAGTTCGAGGCGCATCTGGCGGCCCATCCCGCCCTCCGCGAGGAGTTCGAGCGGTTCAACACGCTGATCCGGCGGATCGACGGCACGCTGGTCGCCGTCCCCTTCGAGAAGGTCTACGTCGACGAGCTCGCCAGGGCCGCCCGCGCGCTCCGGGAGGCGGCCCGCCTCGTCCCCGGCCCCAGCCTGCGCCGCTACCTGTCGCTGCGGGCTGAGGCGCTGCTCGGGGGGGACTACTACCGCTCCGACCTGGCGTGGCTGGAGGTGCGCGACAACCTCCTCGACGTGGTGATCGGGCCGATCGAGACGTACGACGATGCCCTGTTCGGCTACAAGGCGTCCTACGAGGGGGCCGTCCTGGTTAAGGACGTGGCGCGGAGCCGGGCGCTCGAGGTGTACAAGGAGCATCTCCCGGGCATGTCGCGCTCGCTCCCCGTCGAGGAGCGCTTCCGGAGATCGAGCGCCGCCTCGGGGAACGTTCTGGAGGTCGTGAACGTGGTGAAGTTCGCCGGCGACTTCAACGCCGGCATCAAGACCGTGGCGGCCTCGCTCCCCAACGACGAGCGTGTCATCCAGGAGAAGGGGGCGAAGAAGCAGATCTACAAGAACGTCCTCGAGGCCAAGTTCGAGACCATCCTGGAGCCCATCGCCCGGCTGTTCCTCCGCAGGGGGGCATGGCCCCTGGTGACGCGCGAGGCCTTCGTGACCAACGTGCTGATGCACGAGCTGGCCCATACGCTCGGGGTCGATTACGTCGCCGGGCAGGAGCATCTCACGGTGAGACGCGCCCTCAAGGAGCGCTACTCGCCGATCGAGGAGGCCAAGGCCGACGTGGTGGGCATCTACAGCCTGCAGTACCTGAGGGACCAGGGCGTGTTCACCAAGGGGGAGATCCGGGAGTGCTACGCGACCTACCTGGCCGGGATCTTCCGATCGATCCGGTTCGGGGCGGAAGAGGCGCACGGCAAGGGAGTGGCGGTGCAGCTCAACCACCTCATGAACGAGGGGGGGATCGAGTACGACGCGAAGAGCGGGCTCTTCTCGGTTCACCGCCGCAGGTTCGAGCCGGCGCTGACCCGGCTCGCTGGGGAGCTGCTGGAGATCGAGGGGACCGGCGACTACGAGCGCGCGGGGGCCCTGTTGGACAGGTTCGGCGGCATCAGCCCCGAGGTCGAGAAGGCGCTCGGGCGGACCGCGGACGTCCCGGTGGACGTCACCTTCACCTACCCGATGTGAGCGCGCGGGTCCGGGACGGCTGGCGGAAGCGTGTGGGAATCGAACCCACCGAAGCCGGGTTCCCCCGGCTCCCAACGGATTTGAAGTCCGCGCAGGACACCAGCCCCGATGCGCTTCCGCTCCGGCGGATAGTCTAGGGGAGTCGGGGCGGGGCTGTCCACCGGCGCCGTTCGCCGCCATGCTATAGTCGCCGGCAATCGGCGGCTGCGTCGACCTTTCGCCGTCCGAGGAGATCCGAAGATGGAACCCCACATACCCCTCTATCTCACGCTGTCCTTCCTCCTCGTCGCCGGCAACGCCTTCTTCGTGGCGGCGGAGTTCGCGATCGTCAAGGTGCGTCACACGCGGCTCGAGGAGATGGCCCTGTCCGGCCTGCCGGGCTCCGCCCTGGCCCGGCAGGTGGTGGCGAACCTCGACGAGTACCTGTCCGCCTGCCAGCTCGGGATCACCTTGGTCAGCCTGGGCCTGGGGTGGATCGGGGAGGAGGCCTTCGCCGGGCTGCTGCGGGCGGCTCTCCGCGGCCTCGGACCGATCGCCGAGCCGGCGGCGCATGTCCTGGCTCTGGCGGGAGCCTTCGTCCTGATCACGGCGCTGCACATCGTGCTGGGCGAGCTGGTCCCCAAGTACGTGGCCATCACCAAGCCGGGGCTGTTCTCGCGCCTTTCGGCCCTGCCGCTGAAGCTCTTTCACCGCGTATTCTATCTCCCCCTCTGGCTCCTGAACGCCAGCGCCAACGGCGTGCTGAGGCTGATCGGCTTCCGCCGCGTGGAGGAGCCGGGCATCTCCGAGAACGAGCTGCGCATCCTCTTCCGCGAATCGATCCGCAGAGGGGTCATCACCCAGAGCGAGGCGGAGATCATGGACCGCGCCACGCGCTTCTCCGATCGCACGGCGCGCGACGTCATGGTCCCTCTCGACCGCGTCGCGCTGTGGTCCTTCGAGCGGCCGCTGGAGGAGAACCTCGAGATGGCCCGGCGCCGGAAGCACACGCGCTACCCGATCCACGACGCGCGCCGCGCCGACCTGGTCGGCGTCATCAACATGAAGGCCCTGGCGCTCCTCGGCGAGGCGGACGCCGGGAGGGTTCGGGAGGCCGGCGTGATCAAGGAGATCCTGCGCGTCCCCGAGAGCCGCCGCATCGACGCCATCCTGAAGGAGATGCGCCGCCGCCGCCTGCACATGGGAGCGGTCATCGGCCCCGAAGGGCGGGCGGTCGGGATCCTCACGATGGAGGACATCATCGAGGAGATCTTCGGTGAGATCGAGGACGAGTTCGAGGGCCGGCGGCCCACCGACCCGGTCCCGGCCTGAGGGGCGGGCGGCGCCGCAGGGGGGTGAGATCCTGCGCGCGCCCCGCTCGGCGAGGCCGGCTGGCCGGGGCCGGCGGATCGCCTGCCTGCTGCTGGCCGCGGCGGCGCTCGGGTGCGGACCCGCCGAGCGCCGCGGGGAGGGCGATGCGAGCCCCGGGGGGCGGGCGGCGCCGCGGGGCCGCGTGTCGGGCCGCGTCGTCGTCATCGGCATCGACGGCGCGGACTGGCGCGTCATCGACCCCCTGATCGGGCGCGGGCTCGCGCCGGCGTTCGCCCGACTGCGGCGCGAGGGCGCCACCGGAATCCTGGGGTCGATGGAGCCGTCCGCCTCGCCATCCCTCTGGACCACGGTGGCGACCGGGGTCGGCCCGGAACGGCACGGCATCCGCGGTTTCGTGGTGCCGGCCGCGGGCCGAGCCGGCCCGCGGGTGCGGCCGGTCACCAGCGCCATGCGCCGCGCGCCGCCGTTCTGGAAGATCCTGTCGCATTACGGCCGGAGCGTCGGCGTCGTCGGCTGGCTGGTGAGCTGGCCCGCGGAGCCGGTCAACGGGTACGTCGTCTCGTCCTACCTCCCGTACATCTACAACTGGTCGACCGGCCGCCCGCTCAAGGGGACCATCGTCGAGGGGATCCCGCGCCAGACCTTCCCCGAGGAGCTGATCGGCGAGCTGGAGCCCCTGAAGATCCGGCCCACCGACCTCGACGAGGCGACCCTGCGGCGCTTCTACGACCCGGCACGACTCGCCCGGCTGCCGGCGGGGGACCGCGCGTGCGTCGAGGGGTTCCGCTGGAGCCTGGCCAGCGACGAGACCTACCGGCGGATCGCTCTGAAGCTGTTCGAGGAGCGGCCCGTGGACCTGCTGGCCGTCTACTTCGGGGGCGTCGACGTCGCCTCGCACAGGTTCTGGAAGTTCGCCTATCCGGAGGACCTCGACTACGACGTCACCGCGGAGGAGCAGGCGGTGCTCGGGCGGGTCATCGACGAGTACTACATCCACGTGGACCGGCTCGTCGGCGAGTACCTCGATCGCCTCCGGCCGCAGGACACGCTGGTGGTGCTCTCCGACCACGGGTTCAGGCCGGTGCTGACGCCCGGTCGGCCGACCATCTCGGGGCACCACCGCCCGGAGGGGATCCTGGCGCTGCACGGGGGGCGCGTCTACCGGGGGAACAGGATCCGCCACGCCCGTCTGGTCGACGTCCTGCCGACCCTCCTGGTGCTGCTCGAGGTGCCGATCGCCATGGAGCTGGAAGGGCACGTCCTCGGCGATGCGCTCGACCCCTGGTTCGCCGTCGACCACCCGCCCCGCTTCGTGGACGCTTACGTCGTGGAGGGGGCGGACGGGGAGCCGGAGGAGGCGGATGTGGAGCGGAATGTGCTGGAGAGGCTCCGGTCTCTCGGTTATATCCGGTAGGAAAATGGCCTACAATCGTGGTGATCGGGAGGCGCCCGCCTGCCCGGATGCCGCGAGATCCGGGGCGTGCGCCCTCAGGCTGGTCGCCCTAGGGCCTCAACCGCTGGATCTTGAGAAAGCCCATTGAATTCAAAGGACTTGGCTGGTCCCCATCCGCACTGAAGTAGGGCATTTTCCCACCAAGCAGGACGTTCCCCCCCCGCCCAGCGTTGACCCCCCTCCCGGGGCCGTGCTATAGTGCCGCCCCCTTCAGCGGAACCTGGGGCGTTAGCTCAGCTGGGAGAGCGCGAGGCTGGCAGTCTCGAGGTCGGGGGTTCGATCCCCCCACGCTCCACCAGGCTCTCCCGGCGTCGCGGCCCCCCTCGCAAGGCCTCCGGGACCATTCGGGTCCGGGGGGCAAGTCTGCGCCCCTCAGTCTTCAGGAAGATCGGCGTCGCGGCGAGGTTCAGCGCGCCCGGGTGGTGCCGACGGCCGCGGCCCTGGGCCGGGACCGCTCGCGCTTCCTCTGGGGGCCGCCCGGCCCCTGGCGGGGCGGGGCGGAGGCGGGCACGGTATCGGCCGGGGCCGCCAGCGACCGGCCGAGGGCCTCCTCGAGCACCCGCGAGACGTCCCGCACCAGGATCACCGTCAGCTGCTTGCGGATGTAAGGCGGGATGTCGACCAGGTCTTTCTCGTTGCGCTTCGGCATGAGGATCGTCGTGATCCCGGCGCGGCGGGCGGCGAGCAGCTTCTCCTTCACCCCTCCCACGGGAAGGACCTTGCCGCGCAGCGTGATCTCGCCGGTCATGGCGACGTCGTGGCGCACCGGGCGCCTCGACATCAGCGAGGCCAGGGCGACGGCGATGGTGACCCCGGCGGAGGGGCCGTCCTTGGGAATGGCCCCGGCCGGGACGTGGATGTGGATGTCGAACCGGTTGAACTCGTCCTCGTCGATCCCCAGATCGACCGAGTGGGCCTTGACGAAGGACAGCGCCGCCTGCGCCGATTCCCTCATGACCTCGCCGAGCTGTCCGGTGATCATCAGGTTCCCCTGGCCTTTCATCCGGGTCGCCTCGATGAAGAGGATGTCGCCGCCCGAGGAGGTCCAGGCCAGGCCCGTGGCAACGCCCACCTCGTCGCTGCGCTCGGCCATCTCCGGCTGATGGAGGATGGGCCCGAGGAACTCCTGCAGGTCCGTCGGGTCGATGGTGCGGGTCCGGGTCTTGCCGGTCACGAGGTCCTTGGCGATCTTCCGACAGATGGTCGCGATCTGCTGCTCCAGCTTCCTAAGCCCCGAGTCCGCCGTGTACCCCCGGATGATCGCCTTCACCGCGTCGTCGGTCAGGTGCAGCTGCGGCGCCGACAGCCCGTGCTCCTTGATCTGGCGGGGGACGAGGTATTTCCGCGCGATGTCGAGCTTCTCCTCCTCCACGTAGCCCGGCAGGTGCAGGATCTCCATGCGGTCGCGCAGCGGGTCGGGGATGGTGTCGAGGCGGTTCGCGGTGGTGATGAACATGACCTTCGACAGGTCGAAGCACAGATCGAGGTATAGGTCGGTGAAGCGGGCGTTCTGCTCGGGGTCCAGCACCTCCAGCAGCGCGGAGGCGGGATCGCCGCGGTAGTCCGCGCCGATCTTGTCGACCTCGTCGATCATGAACAGCGGGTTGCGGGAGCCGACGCGCCGCAGGCTCTGCAGGATCTTCCCGGGCATGGCGCCGACGTAGGTGCGCCGGTGCCCGCGGATCTCGGCCTCGTCGCGGATCCCGCCGACGCTGATGTGGATGAATTTCCGTCCCAGGGCCTCGGCGATCGATCTGCCGAGCGAGGTCTTGCCGGTCCCCGGCGGACCGTAGAAGCAGAGGATCGGACCCTTCATGTCCTGCTTCAGCTGGCGTACCGCCAGGAACTCGAGGATCCGGTCCTTGACCTTCTCCAGATCGTAGTGGTCCCGGTCGAGGATCCGGGCGGCCTGCCGGACGTCGAGCCGGTCCTGGGTCGTGACGTGCCACGGCAGGCTGGCGAGCCAGTCGAGGTAGGTGGTGATGACCGTGTACTCCGCCGACGCCGGATTGACCATCTCCAGTCGCCCGAGCTCCTTTTCGGCCTCCCGGCGGGCCTCCTCGGGCAGGCCGGCCGTGTCGATCCGGTCGCGCATCTCCCGGACCGCGGCCGCCGACTCGCTCTCCTCCCCCAGCTCCTTGCGGATGACTTTCAGCTGCTCGCGCAGGAAATACTCCCGCTGGGCCCTGCGGATCTCGTCCTCCGTCTGCTCCTTGATCTCCTGGCCCGCCCTGGCCAGCCCGATCGACTTGTCGATCAGGCGGATGGCCAGCCGGAGGCGTTCCATCGAGTCGATGGTCTGAAGGATCAGCTTCTTGTCGTCCAGCTCGAAGTTCAGGTGGTTCGCGACCTGGTCGGCGAGGTTCCCCGGCCCGGTCAGGTTGTTCTTGATCAGGTTCAGGATCTCGCCCGGGACGCGCGGGTCCATCTGGATCAGGTTCTCCATCAGGTGCAGGGCGTTCCCCATGAGCAGGTTCGCCTCCATCGACTCGGTCTCCCGCTCGTCGATGCAGGCGACCCGCGCGCGCAGGTAGGGCTCGGTCTGCATGTACTCCTCGACCCGGAACCGCCGCAGTCCCAGCAGGATGATCTGGATGGTGTTCCCGGAGACGTTCAGACGGTTCACCAGGCGGGCCGCGACGCCGATGTTCGAGAGCTCGTCGACCGGCGGCACCTCGATGGAGGCGCTCTTCTGCACGACCAGGCCGATGATCGACTCGGACTCCATGTCCCGGATCAGGCTCAGGTTCTTCTTGCGGACGACCTGCAGGTTGACCACCATCTGCGGGAACACGACGGTGGAGGCCAGCGGGATCACCGGCAGCTCGGGGGGGATGTCGCACTCGAGCATCTCCGCCTGGCTCCGGG
>JBHIBC010000104.1:0-6893 GCA_046758905.1 Acidobacteriota bacterium
CGGCCGGTCCGCGTTGACCGCGCGGCCCGCCCCCGGCGCGCGAGCCCGGGGGACAGGACGGACCGGGCGCGCGGGCGGGGGCACGGCCTACCGGACCTTCGTGCGCGCCATGCCGAAAGCCGAGATCCACCTTCATCTCGAGGGAACGGTGGATCCCGCGACCCTCGCGCTCCTGGCGGAGAGGCGGGGCCGGCGGCTCGGCACGCGGGAGCGCCTGGCCCTGGCTTCCCTGTACCGGCATCGCGATTTCCCCCACTTCCTGGAGAACTTCCGGGCCGTCTGCTCGAGGCTCCGGGGGCCGGAGGACTTCGCGCTGATCGCCGGGGCCCTGAGCGAGCGGCTGCGGCGGCAGAACATGCGCTACGCCGAGGTGCTGTGCTCGCCGGGGATCTTCGAGCGCGCCGGGCTGTCGGCGGTGGAGATCATGGACGCCGTGAGCGGCGCGGCGCGCCGCCGCCAGGAGGCGGCGGGCGGCCCGACCATGCGCTTCCTGTTCGACGGCGTGCGTCAGTGGGGGGCCCGGGCCATGGAGGATCTCGTCCTGTCGGCGGGCCGCTGCCGGCGCTACGACGTCATCGGCGTCGGCGTCGGGGGGGACGAGCGGTCGGTCCCGGCCTCCGATCTCGCCCCGGCGTTCGAGGAGGCCCGCCGCCTGGGGCTCCGCACCACGGCGCACGCCGGGGAGTTCGACGGGCCGCGCTCGGTGTGGGAGGCGCTCGATCGGCTCGGGGTGGAGCGCATCGGGCACGGGATCCGCGCCTCGGAGGATCCGGAGCTGGTGAGGAGGCTGGCCCGGCACGCGACGCCGCTGGAGTGCTGCCCGACCTCCAACCTGAGGACCGGCGTGGTGCGCGCCTGGAGCGAGCATCCGCTCCCGGCGCTGCTCCGCTCCGGAGTGGCGGTCACGGTGAACAGCGACGACCCGGCGCTGTTCGGGACGTCCCTGTGCGGCGAGTGGATGGTCCTGAGGACGCGGCTCGGGCTGGAGCCGGAACAGGTCCTCGAGGTCGGCGTGCGGACCGCGAGGGCGACCTTCCTGCCGGAGGACGACAGGAGCGCGCTCGTCGCCGAGATGATCCGGGCGGGGCGGAGGCTGCGGGAGGAGTCGGCGTGACCCCGGCCGAGGGGCGCGCCGTGCGGTGGGCGGCGCTGGGCGCCGTCGCCGCGCTGGCGCTCGTCGTCGCCGGCCTGTCCTGGTCTCTGGCTCCCGGGGGAGGGCTCCGGGGGGTCTACTCGATCGAGGTTCCCGACGGGACGCTCCTGAAGATCCATGAGCGGGTCGACCCGCGCATCGACTTCCCGGTCCCGCAGCCCATCGACGCGGCCTATGTCTTCCACTTCTGGGACGAGCAGAAGGTCGCGTTTCCCGCGGCCATGCCGCCGTATGCCATCCGCTGGCGCGGCCTGCTGCGGGTGCCCGAGACCGGCCGGTACGGCTTCTGGCTGGACGCCCAGGGCGAGGTGGCGCTGCGCATCGACGGGCGGGCGGTCGAGACCCGGACCGACGCCATCACCGAACGCCCCCTCCGCGCGGGCCTCCACGCGCTCGAGATCGACTACGCCCTCGAAGAGGGTGAAGCCCGGATCGTGCTCAACTGGCGGCCGCCCGGCGGAGAACTGGCCCCCGTCCCGAGCCGTCATCTCGGGGTCGACCGGGACGCGTTCGAGCGTGGCCGCGCGCGCCGCCTCGCGGGCTTGGCGATCCTGGCCGCCGCGGCGGCCGCGGCCGGCGCCCTACTCCTCGCGGCGCGAAGGCCGGCCGGCGGCCTCGGGCGCCTCTTCGCCCTCCTGAGCGCGGGGCGGACCCGCATCGCCCTCGGCGCGGTGCTCCTTCTCGCGGCGTCGCTGCGGTTTCACGACTACTCGCTCGTGCCGTTCCACCACGAGACGGCCGACGAGTATCAGCACGCCTGGGACGGCTGGTCTCTCCTGCATGAGGGCGTTCCCGCCTCCTGGAGCACATTCCCGAGCCGCTATCCGGTCGATCGGGCGTACGAGCTCCGGTGGTTCGGCGATCGCTACGCGCTGGTCTGGCCGTATTTCGATCACCCCCCGCTGTTCTCCCTCCTGGTGGGCTTGGGGGGCGCGATCGCCTCGGTCCTCGGCCTCGCCCCGGCCCCTCCGCCGGAAGGGCTCGCGTACCGCGTCTTCGGCCCCGATCCCCCCCTGGGCGGGCTGGGCTACCTGGTCTGCTCCCTGCCGGTGATGCGGGTTGTGCCGATCCTCCTGAGCCTGGCCGGCATCATCCTCCTGTACCGGCTGGCGCGGGAGTACGGCGCCACCGAGCGCGGCGCGCTGTGCGCGACGCTGGTCTACGCCAGCCTGCCGGTGATCGTCCTGAGCCACCGGCTGGTCAAGGCCGAGAGCCTGCTGGCGCTGCTGTTCATGGGCGCGATCCTGCTGGTGCGGCGTCTGGGGCGCACCGGAGCCGCCCGCGAGGCCGCGCTGATCGGGGCGGTGTGCGGCCTCGCGATCTGGACCAAGGCGACCGGGATGGCCGTCGTCGGCACCGCCCTCGTCCTGCTCCTGGCCGCCCGCCGCTACCGGGCCGCCTCCCTGGTGGCCGCGCTGGCCGGCGGCTCGGTGCTGCTCTATCTCCTGTACGCCTGGGCTTACGACTTCGACATCTTCGTGAAGATCGTACAGGCGCAGTCGGCGACCAAGTGGGCCAGCCTCGACAGCTTCCTGGACTTGATGTCCGGCAAGGTGGTGGTCAAGTGGTTCGGGCGGGGATGGTACCTCTTCCTGCTGCTGGCGGCCGGCGTGGCGGCGTTCCGCAAGGAACGGGCCCTGCTGGTCCCCGTGGCGATCTACGCGACCCTGATCGCGCTGAGCGCCGATCATCGTGTCGTGTACGGCTGGTACCGGATCCCGCTGTTCCCGTTCCTGTGCGTCGCCGCCGGGATCTACCTCGACGAGATGATCCGCGAGTCGGACCTGTTCCGAACCTTCCCGTTCGCGCTCACCGCGGTCGTCACCGGCCTGCTCTACACGTTCTCGGGGGCGCCGTTCTCCACGACGGCGGAGACGGCGTCCCGGTTCCCGATGCCCGCCTCGCTGGTGCAGACCAAGACCGCCGTGGCGCTGTTCTCCTTTCTGGCCCTCGCCCCATACCTGCTGCGCCTGGCGCACGAGCGCCCGTGGACCCGTCGCGTGGCGACGGCGGCCACCTGCCTGCTGGTGGCGCTGTTCCTGTTGACGAGCGTGGCCGCCGTCGGCGGCATGCTGGAGACCTACCACCTGACGCGCGGGGTCAGGTGAGGGCGCCGGGAGGGGAGGTTACGGGGACCGGTGGCGCAGCCGGGCCACGCCGGCGCGGATCAGACGGTCGGCGAGCACGCGGGTGCGCGCCTCGCAGTAGACCCTCAGCAGCGGCTCCGTGCCCGAGCCGCGGAACAGGAGCCAGCCGGAGTCGCCGAACAGCAGCTTGACGCCGTCGAGCGCGTCGATCCCCCGAACGCGCAGGCCCGCGAGCCGGGTGGGGGGCTGACGGCGGATCGACTCGACGGCGAGCCGGCCTCGGTCGGGCGGCATCGGGAGGTCGAGGCGCCGGTAATCGTAGTGCCCGAACTCGGCCTCCAGCGCGGCGACGTGCCGGCTGAGCCTGCGTGCGCCTCCGGAGATCATCTCCATCAGCAGCAGCCCCACGAGGATGCCGTCGCGCTCCGGGAGAAACCTCTTCACGCCGACGCCTCCGCTCTCCTCGCCGCCGATCAGGATGTCGTGCTCGAGCATCAGGCGGGCGATGTGCTTGAAGCCGATCGGCCGATCGAAGAAAGGCAGCCCGTGCTGCCGGGCGATCCGCTCGGCGAGGAACGTGTTGGCGAAGGTGCGCGCGATCCCGCCGCGCCAGCCCTTGCCCCGCAGCAGGTGCAGGGCGAGCAGGGCGAAGGTCTGGAGCGGGGAGACCACCCGGCCGGTCTCGTCGCAGACTCCCACCCGGTCGGCGTCTCCGTCGGTGGCGATCCCCAGGTGCGCCCGGTGGCGGCGCACCGCCGCGGACAGGGGCCCGAGGTTCTCGGGGCGCGGCTCCGGCGGCGCCCCGCCGAACAGCACGTCGGCGTCGCCGCGCAGCGTGAACACCCTGGCCTTGCCGCCGCGCAACAGCCCCTCTACGATGCGCCCGCCGGCGCCGTGCATGCTGTCGACCACGACGCGGATCGGGCTTCTGCGCACCAGCTCCAGATCCACCACGGCGGCCAGCCTCGGGATGTAGGCCGGCAGGAAGGGATGGCGCCGCTCGGGCGCGCGCCCCACGCGCGGCGCCCTGCGGCCGATCAGCTGCTCGAGACGCGCGGTCAGCTCGGGCGGCGCGCTGCCCCCGAACGCGGCCTTCACCTTGAGCCCGTTGTAGTGCGGCGGGTTGTGGCTGGCGGTGATGCAGATGCCGAGGGGCGCGGCGCAGGTGACCACCTGGCAGGAGACCATGGGGGTCGTGGTCGGATCCTCCGGGAGCATCGTCGGGATGCCGTTCCCCTCGAGGACGGCGGCCGCCGCCTCCGCGAAGGCGCGGCTGAGGAACCGGACATCGTGACCGACCGGCACCGGGGCCCCGGAGTTGCCCTCCTCGTGGATCAGGTCGGCGACGGCCTGGGTGGCGGCCCGGACGTTCTCGAAGGTGAAGTCGTCGGCGATGACGCCCCTCCAGCCGTCCGTCCCGAATCGAATCACCGCCGGTGCTCCGGTTGACCCTCTGGGTGCCTTGTGTTATTGTCCGCCGGCCTCACGCCGCAGGCGCTGGCGACGCTCCCGGCGCGGGCGCAAGGAGCGCACGGGAAGAAGGATGGCGCGCAGTTGCGGCCGCATTCTACACGCCGCATTGACCCCCCGGCAACTGATCCGATGATCAACCTGCCGACCTGGATCACCATCATCCGCATCTTCCTCGCCCCGGTGCTGGTCGTCGTGCTGATGACCCGGCTCACCGCCTTCGAGGCCTTCGGCTGGTCCTGGCAGGAGATCGGCGTGGCCGTGTTCCTGCTGGCCTCGCTCACCGACTATCTCGACGGCTGGCTGGCCCGGCGCCGGGGCCAGGTGACCACCCTCGGGACGCTCCTGGACCCGATCGCCGACAAGCTGCTCACCTCGGCCGCCTTCATCTCGCTGGTGCAGATCGACGTCGCCCGCGCCTGGATGGTCTGGGTGATCCTGGGCCGCGAGTTCGCGGTCGACGGCCTGCGGATGATCGCCAGCAGCCAGGGCGTCACGATCGGCGCGAGCGTCTGGGGGAAGTACAAGACCGGCACCCAGGTCGTCGCGATCGTTCTTCTCATCCTCGGCTTCGAGCGGCTCGGGCAGTGGGCCCTGTTCGGCGACGTGGCGATCTGGCTGGTCGTCGCCCTGGCGATCCTCTCCGGCATGGACTACTTCGTGAAGTTCGCCCGTCGCCTGGGGGTGCTGGGAGGGCCCGAAGGCCGTTCCGGGAAGGCGCCGTGAGCCGCACGCGGCCCGACGATCGGTCACCGTTCGGGCGGATCCGCAGGCTATTCCTGACCGGCTTCGCGATCCTCCTGCCGTTGATCATCACCGTGTGGATCCTCGGCCTGCTGTTCGACCTGGTGCGCGGCATCACAACGCCGTTCATCCTCAAGATCCTGAAATGGACCCGCTTCCCCTACGCCGACGACCCGGCGTTCACCACCTACCTCGCACCCCTGATCGGCTTCGTCCTAACCGTCCTCCTGGTCCTCCTGGTGGGCATCCTCGCCACCAACCTGCTCGGCCGGCGGATCGTCACCGCCTTCGACCGGTTGATGCTGCGCATACCCCTGATCAAGGGTATCTACGGCGCGGCGAGGCAGCTCCTCGATGCGTTCAACGCGAAAACCACCTCTTTCCAGAGGGTGGTGGCGGTGGAATACCCATCGGAGGGGCTCTATACGCTCGGGTTCGTGACCCGTGATCCGGCCGGTCTGCACTCGGTCGGCGGGGGCCCCGAGTTGCCCGGATACACCCTGGTCTTCCTCCCCACCTCCCCGAACCCCACCTCCGGCTGGCTGCTGGCGGTTCCGGAGAAGCGGCTGGTTCCGCTCGACATGTCGATCGAGGAGGGAGTGAAGATGGTGGTCAGCGGGGGTCTGGTGGTGCCGCAGCGCTGGATCGGGCCGTGATGACCTTCTACTGGTTCGTGAAGGGGGTTTTCTACCCCTTCGTCCGGCTCTACCTCCGCCTGAGCCGGGACGGGCTGCAGCATCTCCCGAGGCGCGGCCCGGCGATCGTGATCTCCAACCACACGTCGTACATTGATCCGATCGTCCTCGGATCGGCGTCGCCCCGCCCGGTGCATTTCATCGTGCTGCAGGCGATGTTCGACCTCCTCCTGCTGCGTTGGTTCTACTGGGGCATGGGGACGATCCCGGTGCGTCTCGAGGGGCAGGACACGAGAGGCATCAAGAGGGCCCTCCGGATCCTCTCGCAGGGCCGCATCCTCGGCATCTTTCCCGAGGGAAGCCGCAGCCCCGACGGGAGGATGGGCGACCCCCGCCCCGGCGCGGCGCTGATCGCGGCGCTATCGGGGGCGCCCGTGGTCCCCGCCTTCATCGACGGCGCGGACCAGTCCCTGCCGGTCGGCGGTCGTTTCCCGCGACCGACCCGGGTTCACGTCCGCTTCGGCCCCCCCCTGCGGTTCGGGTCGAGCCGGCGCCGCGCCGGCCGCGACGCGCTGCTGGCCTTCGCGCGGCGGATGCGCGAGGCGATCGACGGCCTCGGGCGGGCCGAATGAAGGCCCGCGACGCCGAGCTGTTGGCCATCGGCACGGAGCTGCTGGGGCCCTCGCACCTCGACACCAACGGGGCGTACCTGTCCGGCAGGTTGGGGGAGATCGGGATCCGCGTGCGTTACAGGACGGTGGTCGGGGACGTGCTCGACGACCTGCGCGAGGCGCTCCGGGTGGC
>JBHIBC010000105.1:0-6558 GCA_046758905.1 Acidobacteriota bacterium
GGCGCAGATCGAGCGGGTGCTTCGGCAGGCCCTGGTCGGCATCGAGAAGGCGTTTACCATTGAGGAGGCGCTACGGGTGATAGACCTGCTACGGGAGCAAGAGCTAGTCCAACCAGACATCGGCGAGCGGGCGCCGGTGGCGGGGCCGCCCCCGCCCCGCCCCGCGCCGAAGTAGAACACCGCGCATTCCCCGTCCTCCGGATCGCCCTGCGCGGCCGCGAGGCGGTACTGCGCCCGCCGCATGGGCGAGGCCGGCGTCCGCTCGGTCCAGCCCTCCGGCCTCCGCCAGGTGATCCCGCCCGGCGCCGGGGCGCCGTGGGGAGAGGAGGAGGCGGGGGCGTGGGCCGGCACCGTCGCTCGCAGCGCCGCCCCGGACCCCGCGCTCTCCGGGCGGACCACCCTTTCCCCCTCCCCGCAGGCGGCCGAGCCCGCCAGCAGGGCCACAGCCAGGGCGCCGATCGCCGATCTGAAGACAGTGCCCACTGCTCGCCCCCCTCTCGGTCCCGCGCTCCGGGAGCGCAGGAGTATAGCGCCGATCGGCCCCGCATCGCCGGCCGAGCGGTCGCGCGGCAGCACCTGGCACAGGCCCCGGCGCAAAGCGGCACGGTCGGGACGAACGATTCCGGTTGACGGTGGTCGGATATCGCCGTATAAGGACGGCATGACGAGGGGCACCATGAACCCGGTTCGAGGTGAATCGACCCCCGCAGAGGTCGGCGCGATCGCCGGCGGGCCCGGCGTGTGCCCCGCAACCTGTTGCTGCACCTGTTGTTGTCGGCCCATCGAGCCGGCCTGCGGCAGCGGGGACGGAGGGTTTGTTTCATAAGGTGACGTAGCAAACCTCAGGCGATCCGGGAAAGGCATTCGAGACCCACTGCCGACAGGCGGTGGGTTTTTTGTTTCTCCGGCTCTTCGCCTTTCGAACAGGAGGGACGCGAGCGTGGATGCCATCCAGTCCGTCAACGAGATCGATTCGCCCCGGCTGCAACGTGTCTCCGAGTCCCTAGAGCGGTGCGGGAGCCCGCAGGAGGTCCTGCGCTGGGGGATCGAGACCTTCCGCGGGGGGATCACGCTCGCCTGTAGCTTCGGCGCGGAGGACGTGGCGCTGGTCGACATGGTCGCGAGGATCGACCCGTCCGTCCCGATCTTCTACCTGGACACCGGCTACCTGTTCCCCGAGACGCTCGAGGTCCGCGACCGGATCGTCGAGCGGTACGGGATCCGGCCCATGGCGGTCCGGCCCCGCCTGAGCATCGAGCGGCAGGCCGACATGCACGGTCCGGACCTGTACGCGCGCCGGCCCGACCTATGCTGCACGATCCGCAAGGTCGAGCCGCTGCGGCGCCATCTGGAACAGTTCCGGGCCTGGATCACCGGCATCCGGCGCGACCAGGCGCCGACCCGGGCCAACGCCCGGACCGTCGAGTGGGATCGCATCTTCGGCCTGGTCAAGCTCAACCCGCTGGCGCCGTGGCGCTCGGAGCAGGTCTGGGCCTATATCCGCTCCCACGACGTGCCCTACAACGTTCTGCACGAGCGCGACTATCCGAGCATCGGCTGCTGGCCCTGCACGCGCCCGGTGAGGCCGGGGGAGGACCCGCGCGCGGGCCGGTGGGCCGATTTTCCGAAGCAGGAGTGCGGGCTCCACGCCGACACCGGTCCATCCCCTTGGCTCCCCGCGCTCCGGGAGGAAGAACCATGACGATCAAGCAAGCTGAACGGATAACCGCCCCCGGGCGCACCTTCGCCTCGGAGAGGGAGCTCGAGGAATTCGTCTCGACCCTCGAGGCCTACGAGCGGGGCGAGATCGGCGCCAACGAGTTCAAGGCGTTCCGGCTCGTCCGGGGGATCTACGGACAGCGCCAGGACGGCGTTCAGATGGTGCGGGTCAAGATCCCCCAGGGGGTCCTGAACGGGGCGCAGCTCAGGACGCTGGCCGGCGTGGCGCGCAGCCACTCGCGAGGCTTCGGCCACGTCACCACGCGCCAGAACATGCAGTTCCACTTCGTCAAGATGGACGCCGTCCCCACGATCCTGAGAGAGCTCCACGGGGTCGGCCTGACCACGCGCGAGGCGTGCGGCAATTCCGTGCGCAACGTGACCGCCTGCCCGATGGCGGGCGTGTGCGCCGACGAGCCCTTCGACGTCACGCCGTACGGCGAGGCGGTCACCCGCTTCTTCCTGCGCAACCCGGTCTGCCAGGATATGCCGCGCAAGTTCAAGATCGCGCTGTCGGGATGCGACGCCGACTGCGCGCTGGGCGCGATCAACGACATCGGGGTGGTGGCGCGCACGCGCGAGGTGGACGGGAGGCGCGAGATCGGCTTCAGGGTTCTGATCGGCGGGGGGCTGTCCGTGTCGCCGCAGGACGCCTGGGTGCTGCACGACTTCCTCCCGCCCGAGAGGCTGCTGCCGGTGTGCGAGGCGGTGGTGCGCGTCTTCCAGCGCACCGGCAACCGGAAGAACCGCAACCAGGCGCGCATGAAGTACGCTATCCGAAAGATGGGGTGGGAGGCGTTCCGGGCGGAGATCGACAAGGAGGCCGCGACCCTCCCCAGCGTCCGCGACCCGGAGGTGGACAGGTACCGGGAAGGCGAGCGGCCGGATCGCGGCGAGGTGCTGGAGGCCCTCCACGCGCGCACCGTCTCCTCCGGCGGCGCCGCGTTCCGCTCCTGGGCCGCGACCAACGCGCGGCCGCAGCGGCAGCGGGGATACTCGATGGCCTTCGTCACCCTGCCCCGCGGCGACGTCACTGCCGATCAGATGGAGGCGATCGCCGATCTCGTCGAGGAGTACGGCGACGGCACGGCGCGGACCGCCACGGACCAGAACCTGCTGATCCGCTGGGTGCGCAGCGAGGACCTGCCGGCGCTGCACGCCCGGCTGGCGGGGATCGGGCTGGGGCGGGGGGAGGCGGGCCGCCTGCTCGACCCGACCTCCTGCCCCGGGGCCGAGAGCTGCAAGATCGCCATCACCGGATCCCGCGAGCTGGCGCTTGCCCTCAAGCGGACGCTCGACGGCGCCCGCGGCAACGGCGGGGGAGAGCTTGTCGAGGCGGCCGCCGACCTCCGGATCAAGATCAGCGGCTGCCCGAACTCCTGCGGGCACCATCACATCGCCGGCCTGGGGTTTCACGGCGCCGCCAAGAACGCGGGCGGCCGGCTGGTCCCCGCCTACCAGCTCCTGCTCGGCGGCACGGTCGACGGCGAGGGGGCCCATTTCGGCAGGCGGTCGGTGAAGATCCCCGCCCGGCGCGTCCCCGAAGCCGTGGCCCGGCTCCTGGGGCTGTTCCGCGACGAGCGGGCGGACGGCGAGACGGCGCTCGCGTTCTTCAGGCGGGTCGAGCCGGAGAGGGTCGGCGCGTTGCTCGCGGACCTCGCCGCCTTCGACCCCGGCGGGCTGCGACCGGAGGACTACACGGACCTCGGTGCGGACGTGCCCTTCCGGATCGAGGCCGGCGAGGGAGAGTGCGCGTCCTGAGGTTGCGGCCGTCGCCCTCCCGCAGCGGGGGCGCGGCGGGGACGCCCCGCGGGCCGGGACGGCTCAGAGCGCGCTCGGCTCCGCGGGAGCGGCGGCCGCCGCCCCGAGGCGCCGCGGACGAGACGAGGCCCACAGGCCGCGCGCCCAGGTCCCGAGGTTCTCCACCCCGACGGTGACGAACGGCAGGACGATCAGGGTCAGCACGGTGGACGAGAGGATGCCGCCGATGATCGTCCGGGCCATCGGGTAGTAGTAGACGCCCCCGACTCCCGAGCCCCCGAACGCCAGGGGGATCAGGCCGACGGTCGTGGTCGTAGCGGTCATCAGGATCGGGCGCAGGCGGTCGCGTCCCGCCTTGAGGATGGCGTCCTCGCGCCGCATCCCGCCCTTGCGCACGTGGTTGAGGTGATCGAGCAGCACGATCCCGTTGTTGACGACGATGCCCACCAGGATGACGAAGCCGACCCACGCCATGACGTTGAACGGTGTCCGGGTGGCGGCGAGCGTCCAGGCCACCCCCGGCAGCGCGAACGGGATCGAGAGCAGGATAGCGAACGGCTGGGCGAGCGACTCGAACAGCGACGCCATGACCAGGTAGACGAGGAGGATCGCCATCAGGAAGTTGACCACCATCTGTGCGTTCTCCCGGCTCTGCTCCAGGATCCTGTCGTTCCACGACCACGAGTACCCCGGCGGGAGGTCGAAGGCGTTCATCAGGCCCTCGATCTCCTTCTTGGCCTCGGACCATCTCTCCCCCTCGTAGGTGGCGCGGACCGCGACCCGGATCTTCCGGTCCTCCCGCTGGATCTGCTGCTCCCGACGCACGACGTGGAAGTCGGCGATGTCGCCGAGCCGGACCGTCCGTCCTTCGGGGTTGCCGATCTGGAGCCGCCTGAGGTCGTCCAGGTCCTCGCGGTCCTCGAGGCGCAGCGCCAGCCAGGTCTCCACCTCCCGATCGCCGGCGTTGAACCGCCGCAGCCGCATCCCCCCCAGGGTGAACTGGAAGATCCGCGACACGTCCTCCGCCGTCAGCCCCTGCCGCGCGGCCTTATCCCGGTCGATCGCCACGTGGATCTCGTTGCGTCCCTTCTTCACCGAGCTGGAGATGTCCTCCACCCCGTCCACCGTCGCCAGGCGCCGCTCGGCCTCCTCGGCCAGGCCCTTCAGGACGGCGCTGTCATGGCCGAAGAACTTCACCGCGAAGTAGGTGCTGCTCCCTCCCTCGTCGGCGTCCTCGTAAAAGAAGACGCGGGCCCCGGGGATCTCGGGGAGACTCTCGCGGATCCTCTTCCTCAGCTCCTTGATGTCGCGATCCTGCAGGTCCCGGCGGCTCAGGGTGAGGGTGGTCGCGGCCTCGTTCTCCGTGTAGAAGCTGTAGATGGAGTCGATGAGGAAGCGGTCCCGGTTGGCCTCGAGGTAGCTCTCGACGACGCGGACCGCGCGCTCGGCGTCCGACTTGTAGACGAAATCGGCGAACTCGTAGTTCAGCCGGATGAAACGGTACCGCTGGCCGGAGAACACCCCGCCCTCCACCAGACCCAGCGGGAGCGGAAGGATGCCGACGACCAGCCCCCCGACCACGATCGCCGTCATCCAGCCCTTGTGCCGCAGCGTCCATCCGAGAGCCCGGGCGTAGCTCTCCTCGAGCCGGCGGATCGGGCGGTTCTCGGAGGCCGACTTCCGGCGCAGCAGGCGCGCCGACATCAGCGGGATCAGGGTGAGCGACGAGAACAGCGAGCAGAGCAGCGCGATGGAGATGGTGATCCCGACCTCCTTGAGCCAGGTCATCAGGTCGCTCTTGGTGGCCACGATCACCGGCAGAAAGACGATCAGCGTGGTGAGCGTGGAGGAGGTGACCGCCATCATGACGGCCTGCGCGCCGCGCAGGGCCGCCTTCCTCGTGTCCGGCTCGCCGCGGTGGGTGCGGTCTATCGACTCCAGGACGACGATGGCGTTGTCGACCAGCATCCCGACCCCCACCATCAGGCCCATCATCGACAGGATGTTGAGGGTCATCCCGAGGAAGTACATCACCCCGCAGGCGGCGATCAGGGAGAACGGGATCGAGAACGACACGATGAGCGTGGAGTCGAGCCGCCGCAGGAAGAAATACAGGACCAGGACCGCCAGCAGGGCGCCCAGGATGCCGGAGCGCCGCACCCCGGAGATCGACGAGGTGATCTCGCGGCCCTGGTCCTGCCAGACGAACAGGTGGATCCCCTTGAGCAGGGGGTCGGCGTTGATGTCCTGCTCGATCACCCGCATGACGCCGCGGACCACGTCCACGGTGTTGGCGGTCGACTCCTTGTACACCGTGAGCGCCACGGCGTACTCGCCGTTGAGGTGCCGGCCGTAGGGGATCGGGGGCTGCTCGTAGGCCACCTCGGCGATGTCCGACAGCCGCAGGCCCCGGTCGTTGACGCGCATGTCGCGGATCGCCTCGAGCGACTCGAACGTGCCGATCGCCCGGGCCGTGTAGCGCAGTCCCCCGGCGTGGACCTCCCCCAGGATCAGGTTCGAGGACGCCCCCTGCAGCCTCCCGATGAGGGCGCCGACGTCGACGCGGTGCTCCTTGATCCTGTCCAGGACCAAGTCGATCCGGATCTCGCGCGGCGCCACCCCGTCGAGGTCCACGCGGGCCACCCCCGGGACGCGGCGGATCCGATTGATCACGCGGGCCTCGAGCAGCTCGTAGTTCTCGGAGAGGTCGACGCCCTCCGCCGAGATCCGGGCCTGCACGACCGGCAGGCTGGCGGTATTGAACGAGAAGACCAGGATCTCGCCGATCCCCTCGGGCAGATCCTGCCTCACCAGATCGAGCTTCTCGCTCACCTGCATGCGCACGACGTCCAGGTCGTCGCCCCAGTCGAACTGCAGGAAGAACTCGGCGCTGTCGGCCGTCGAGGTAGTGCGCAGCCGCTTCACCCCCGACAGGGTCGCGAGGACCTCCTCGACCGGCTTGGTGATCTCCTTCTCGACCTGGGTGGGATTGGAGTTCGGGTAGGGGATGACGATGCCGATGAACGGGACGTCGATGTTCGGCAGGAAGGCGAGCGGCAGGCGAGCCAGGGCGATACC
>JBHIBC010000106.1:0-6326 GCA_046758905.1 Acidobacteriota bacterium
CGCGCGGGACGGGGGGATCGATCTCAACCTCGCCTCCGAGGCGCATCTTCGGGAATGGATCGCCGGGCGGCTGGGGGAGCCGGCCGCGGCCGCCGACGGGGGGCCGGCGGGCGCGGCCGCGGCGCTCATCCGGGCGCGCAACGCCCGGGGCGGGATCTTCACCGACATGTCCGAGGTCGAGGCGGTCGAGGGGCTCGCACCGGCCGTCGCGGACCTGCTGCGCGACGAGGCGTACCTGGGCGAGTTCGTCGTGCGCGGCGTCGACTTCGTCGGTCCGACCGCGGGGAAGGAGCTGCTGCACAAGACCGGATTCGCGATCCTCGGATCGGTCCTGGGGATCCTGATCTACGTCTGGTTCCGGTTCCACAAGATCGCGTGGGGCGTGGCGGCGCTCGCCGCCCTGGTCCACGACGTCACCGTGGCCGCGGGAGCGATGGCGTTCACGGGGAAGGAGATCTCGCTGCCCGTGGTGGCGGCGTTCCTGACCATCGTCGGTTACTCCATCAATGACACCATCGTCATCTTCGACCGCATTCGCGAGAACCTGAGGCTGTTCCGGGACCGCGACTTCGAGGAGGTCACCAACGCCTCGATCAACCAGACCCTCAGCCGCAGCGTCCTGACCTCGTTCACGGCCTTCATCGCGGTCACCGCCCTGTACCTGTACGGGGGGGAAAAGCTCAACCCCCTCTCCTTCTGCCTGATGGTCGGAGTGGTCGTGGGCAGCTACTCGTCGATCTTCATCGCCGCGGCGCTCCTGGTGCTCGCCCATCGCTTCCTCGGCGCCCGGCACGTCAAGGCCTGAGGCTCGCCGCGACGCGGTCCCCGCGTCGCTTGCTGCCGCGCGATCCGCGGTGCTATACTGAAAAACCGGCGCGGTCCCCGCACGTTCTGCCGGGACTCCCAGGCCGCATCCCGCACGGGAGCCGCCACGCGGTCGCGGCCCCGGCGGGTCGTCACGATGATTCGCTTCGAGGAGATCCAGGAGAAGGTCGAGTCGTACATGCCGGAGGTCGACCTCGACCTCCTCCGCAAGGCCTACGTGTTCTCAGCCAAGGAACACAAGGGCCAGACGCGCTCCTCGGGCGAGCCCTATCTCATCCACCCGCTCTCGGTCGCCAACATCCTGGCCGACCTGCGTCTCGATCTAACGTGCGTCGTGGCAGGCCTGCTGCACGACGTGCTGGAGGACACGCTCACGACGCGCGACGCCCTCGAGGGGCTGTTCGGCAGGGACATCGCTCATCTGGTGGCGGGCCTGACCAAGATCTCGCGCATGAGCTTCAACTCGCGCGAGCAGCAGCAGGCCGAGAACTTCCGCAAGATGATGCTGGCGATGGTCGACGACATCAGGGTCATCCTGGTGAAGCTGGCCGACCGCCTGCACAACATGCGCACGCTGGAGCACCTGTCGCCCCGCCAGCAGGAGCGGATCGCCCGCGAGACGTTGGAGATCTACGCCCCGATCGCCAACCGGCTGGGCATGGCCCGGATCAAGAACGAGCTCGAGGACCTGTCGCTGCGCTACCTCGACCCGGCGGGGTACGAGGCGCTGGCGGAGGCCCTGGAGGAGAAGCGCCGGGTGACCGACGAGTTCATCGAGGGCATCCGCGAGCGGCTCCGCTCGGAGCTCGGGAGGGCGGGGGTCGCGTGCGAGATCAGCGGTCGCCGCAAGCACCTGTATAGCATCTACAAGAAGATGAGGCGGCAGCGGATCGACGTGAGCCAGGTCTACGACTACATCGCCTTCCGCATCCTCACGGGCAGCGTCAAGGACTGTTACGGCGCCCTGGGGATCATCCACGGTCTGTGGCGACCGGTCCCGGGGCGGATCAAGGACTTCATCGCCATCCCGAAGCCGAACATGTACCAGTCGCTCCACACCTCGGTGATCAGCGGCCGGGGCCACCCGTTCGAGATCCAGATCCGGACGCACGACATGCACCGGATCGCCGAGGAGGGGATCGCCGCGCACTGGAAATACAAGGAGGGCAAGGGCGCCTCGGAGCAGGACGCCAACGTGCAGTGGCTGCGGCAGATCATGGAGTGGCAGCAGGAGCTGAAGGACCCGCGCGAGTTCCTGAGCATGGTGAAGGTGGACCTGTACCCGGACGAGGTGTACTGCTTCACGCCCCAGGGCCAGGTGAGGTCGTTCCCCAGGGGGGCGACGCCGATCGACTTCGCCTACTCCGTCCACACCGAGGTCGGCCACCGCTGTGTCGGGGCCCGGATCAACGGGACCCTGCAGCCGCTGCGAACGGAGCTGAAAAACGGCGACATCGTCGAGATCCTCACGGCTCCCAACCAGCATCCCAGCCAGGACTGGCTGTCGTTCGCGCGGACCCCTCGCGCGCGCGCGAAGATCCGCCACTGGATCAACCTCCAGAGACGGCGTCGCAGCGTCGAGCTGGGCAGGACGGTGTGCGAGCGTGAGTTCAAGCGCTACCGCTTCAACCTCAAGCCGCACCTGGCCGACGGGGAGCGCCTGGGGCGCGCCCTGCAGTCCCTCGGGTGCGCCGCCCTGGAGGACTTCCACGCGGCCGTCGGATACGGGCGGCTGGCGCCGCGTTCGCTGATCGAGAAGCTCGATCCCTCGGCCCGGGCCCGCGAGGCGCCGGGAGGGGGGCTGGCCGGCGCGATGAGGAAGGCGCTCGGGCTGCGGGCGAAGAAGGTGGCGGTCCAGGGGCTGGACGACGCGCTCGTCGCGCTGGCCCGGTGCTGCAACCCGATCCGCGGCGAACCCATCGTCGGCTACATCACGCGCGGGCGCGGCGTCACCGTCCACTCGGACCACTGTCCCAACCTCGAGAAGCTTCTCTACGATCCGGAGCGGAGGATCGAGGTGGCCTGGGAAGGCGACGACGAGACGCGTTTCGAGGTGCGGATCACGGTCCTATCGGAGGACCGGCCCGGGATGCTCGCGAAGATCACTTCCGCCATCGCGAACGCCAAATCGAACATCAAGAACGTTGAAGCGCGGACCTTCGAGGATCGCCGGGGCGAGATCACCCTTGTCCTCGACATCCAGGACATGAATCACCTGAAGGCCGTGCTGGACAGGGTCAGGGGGATCGACGGCGTGTACCACGTGGAGCGCCAGGTGGCGTAGAGGAGGGGATGCATGCAGGCGCCGAGACCGATCCGCAGCGGATCCGCTCCCGAGGCGATCGGCCCGTACACCCAGGCGATCGCCGCGGGGGATCTCATCTTTCTGTCCGGGCAGATCGCGCTGGACCCGAAGAGCGGGGAGATGACGGGCGGGGGACTGGAGGAGGAGGCGGCGAGGGTCCTGGACAACCTCGGGGCGGTCCTCGCGGCCGCGGGATCCGGCTACGACCGGGTCGTGAAGACGACGGTCTACCTCACGGATCTCGCCGATTTCGAGGCGCTCAACCGCGTGTACGCGCGGTACTTCGGCACCGGACGCCCGGCCCGATCCACGGTGCAGGTGGCCTCGCTCCCGCGCGGGGCGCGTGTCGAGATCGACGCGATCGCCCTGGCCGGCTGACGCTCGGAGGGGGGCGGCCAGGGGAGGAGGCGGGGGGCGCTTCAGGACGCGGCCTTGACCACCGCGCCCCTCCTCAGGCAGCGGGTGCAGACCCGCATCCGGCGCCGCGACCGCCCGACCACGACCCGGACCTTCTGGACGTTGGGGTACCAGACGCGCGAGCTCACGTTGTGGGCGTGGCTGATCCGATGACCGTGCATCGGTCCCTTGCCGCAGATGTCGCACGACCTGGCCAAAGTCCCCTCCCGCCCGGCGCGGCGCGCGCCCGGCTCCCGGAAACCGATCCGCAAGCGCGAACTCTACAATAAGACCACCCCGAGGATCAACGGCGCCGGCCGCCGAGGCCTCGCTCCGCCGCCCGGCGCGACCCTGCGGAAGCATGTGCATATGCGTATGTCATAACATGCATATGCATAATTTTGGCAGCCGAAACTCCTTCTTGACAGCACGCCTTGCAAAAATGGGGTCCCGGAATATATTGGGATTTCGTGGCGCCGGAGCGTCCGGGGGCACATCCTCCGCGGGCCCGCAAGGCCAGAGGATAGAAGGAGATCGAAGTTGTTCTTCTCGCGAAGCAGGAACCTGGTGGGCCTCGACATCGGGTCGAGCGCCGTCAAGGTCATCGAGCTGAAGGACCTCGGGAAGGGCAAGGGGTACCAGCTCGTCAACCTGGCGCTGGAGCCGCTGTCGCCCGAGGCGATCGTCGACGGGGCCATCATGGACTCCGGCCTGGTCATCGAGACGATCCAGAGGGCGCTCACCTCGAGGAAGATCAAGACCCCGGACGTCGCCATCGCGCTGTCGGGCCACAGCGTCATCATCAAGAAGATCTCCATCCCGGCCACCTCCGACGAAGAGCTGGCCGAGGTGATCCCGTGGGAGGCGGAACAGTACATCCCGTTCGACGTCGAGGACGTCAACCTGGCCTACCAGGTCCTCAAGGGGCCGAGCGGCGGCGACGGCAACATGGACGTCCTGCTGGTCGCCGCCAAGAAGGACAAGATCAACGACTACACCTCCGTGGTCAGCCAAGCGGGGCGCAACCCCGTCCTGGTGGACGTCGACGTCTTCGCCCTGCAGAACTGTTACGAGATCAACTACGACACCGACGTGGAGATGGGGACGGCCCTGGTCAACATCGGCGCCAACACCACCAATGTCGCCATCGTCAAGGGCACCACCTCGATCTTCTGGCGGGACATCTCGGTCGGCGGCAATCATTACAACGACGCCATCCGCAAGGAGCTCAACCTGAGCTTCGAGCAGGCCGAGGCGCTGAAGCGCGGCGAGGAGGTGGACGGCATCCCGGTGGAGAACGTCACGCCGATCCTCGCCTCGGTCAACGACTACATCGGCACGGAGATCCAGCGGACCATCGATTTCTTCAAGAACACCACTCCCGGCGAGAACATCGAGAGGCTGGTCATCGCCGGCGGCTCGTCCCGCGTCCCGCAGCTGAAGGAGGCGCTCGGCGAGCGGTTCGGGGTGCCGGTCGAGCAGCTCAACCCGTTCAGCCGCGTCCAGGTGGGCAAGGGTTTCTCGCCCGAGGAGCTCGAGGAGACGAGCGCCAGCGTGTCGATCGCGCTGGGCCTCGCCTGCCGGCGCCTGGGGGACAACCGATGATCAAGATCAACCTGCTCGCCACGGCCCAGCAGGCCCGCGAGAAGGGGACCGCGCTGCCGCGGTTCGAGGGCTTCGGGACCCTCGGGCAGAACGCCCTGATGGCGGGCGTCGTGATCCTGGCGGTGCTGTTCGTCGGCTGGCGCTGGTACGACCTGGCGGGCGAGAGGAAGCACCTGGCTCGGGAGATCTCCAAGGCCGAGGCGGAGCGGGAGCGCCTGCAGGCGATCATTCAGAAGGGGGACGAGTACAAGGCCAAGAAGGAGCTCCTGCAGAGGAAGATCGTGCTGATCACGGAGCTGAAGCGCAATCAGAGCGGCCCGGTCCACCTGCTGGACGAGGTCAGCAGGCAGCTGCCCGATTTTCTCTGGCTGGAGTCGATGACCGAGAGCGGGTTCAGCGTCCGCATCCAGGGCAAGGCCACGACCTACAATGCCGTCTCCAATTTCTACAACAACCTGACGGGGTCGCGCTACTTCGAGAGCGTCGTCCTGGGGCCGATCTCGGCGATCCCCGAGGGCGTGACCTTCTCCCTGACCTGCCAGTTCATGCCCCAGCCCATCCAGACGCCGGGCGACGGGACCGCGGGCCCCGGCGGGTCGCCGGCTTCGCGCTAGGGGAGCGCCGCGATGGACCTGAAGAAGCTGCCGTTCTGGGGTCAGTTCGGGGTGGTCGTGGGGCTCGCCGTGGCGCTCGTCGCCGTGGCCTGGATGGCCTACCCCAATTTCTCTGAGATGAGCAAACGAAACGCGGGCATGCAGTCGCGTCTCGAGGGGCTGCAGGCCGAGATCCGCAAGGGCCAGGCCATCGAGGCCAAGCTGCCGGAGTTCGAGAAGGAGATCGAGAACCTCCAGCACAAGCTGAACGACCTGCTGGCGATCCTCCCGACCGAGCCGGAGACCGGCGAGCTGCTCAAGTGGGTCAAGAACCTGGCCGACCAGTCCAACCTGGACCTCAAGCAGTTCAACCCGGGCGCCCTGCAGGCGAAGGAGTTCTACAAGGAGTTCCCGATCATGATGGAGGTCGCCGGCGACTATCACGACCTCGGGGTCTTCTTCGACCGGATCAGCAAGTACTCGCGCATCATCAACGTGAGCGGCGTCAACATCAACGCCAGCAACCAGGCCGGCCCCTCGATCCGTTCCACCTTCACGGCGACCACGTTCGTGTACGACGAGTCCACGGCCGCTGAGGGCGC
>JBHIBC010000107.1:0-5689 GCA_046758905.1 Acidobacteriota bacterium
ACCTCGGCCGACTGCGCCGCATCTCCCCCGCCCGCCCGCGCCCGCCGGCGGAAGGCCGCGGGCTCGAGGGACGGGACCGCGCACAGTGGGACCGCCTCGCGGCCACCGTGGCGCGGGAGTATTTCGCCCGCCCGGGAGCCGAGCGCCCGACGTCGGGGGGGGGCGCCCCGAGCGGGGGTATCGACGTCGACTGGCAGCTCATCGCCTCCTATCTGCGCCGGCACCGCGACGAGGTGAACTTCGTGGACATCGATGAGTGCGCCTCTCCCGAGGAGGCGATCGGTCGGCTGCGCGTCCTGGTCGACGCCTGCCGCAGCGCGAGGGGACGGGTCCTCGCCCGCTAGCCCGCCCCCGCGGCCCTCCGGCGACCTCAGTTGATCCGGTAGACGGGGCTGTCCACGGACAGCCCGGGCGCCCGCACCTCGCGGATCATCGCGCCCGGGTTGAGGCGGCGGATCGTCTCCAGAACCGCCTCGTCCCTCCGGACGAGGGCCACCAGCGCCGGCCGGCCGCGCAGGACGAGCCTGGAGGAGTCATGGGGCCCGAGGATGGTCGCCCGCTCGTCCCGCAGCTCGAACAGGTAGGGATGCACCTCGGCCGGCCAGCCGTAGGCCCTGAACCCCTCGCCGTTGGCGACGACGAACTTCCCGACGCCTCGCGGAGCGGACGCGAGGACCCGCGCCGCGGCGCGGAAGGCGAAGTCGTGCGCCTGCGCGACCCGCGGATCCCGCCCCCAGACGATGAAGTAGCGATAGGACGTCCAGATCCCCAGGCCGACGAGCAACGCCAGCGCGCCCGCGGCGGCGAATCTCTCCCCCGCCCGCCGCGCCGATAGGTCCTCGACCGCCGCCAGGCCGAATCCCGCGAGCAGCGCGACCGCCGGCAGCGCCCCGCAGCTCCTGAGGGCGTGCGGCACCCCCTCCACCGAAAGGTAGCTCGGCAGGAGCATGATCGGCACCCACGCAAGCAGCAGGGCGGCGGACGGCGGCGGCCCTCGGAGCGCGGCCACCGCGCCGATGAGCATCAGGAGCCCGCTTATCGGATCGAGCATCGGCGCCCCGGCGATGTTGTGTCGCCAGTTCCGATCGCCGCTCCAGTGGAGCATCAGCAGCGTCGCCGGGACGTTTCGTCGCAGGTTGAGGCCGGCCTGGCCGGGGGCGAGCTTCGGGCTGAACACCGAGACGACGCGGTGCGGCAGCGTGAAGTGCTCCGGCCGGTGCAGGTAATGCACCAGCATCGGGAGCGCCACCAGCAGCGCCGCCCCCAGGAAGGCCGCGAGCCCCTTCGCCGCCCGTCGCCACGCCTCGCGATCGTGACCGAGCTCGGCGAGCAGGTAGATGGGCAGAATGAATGGGGCGAAGCGAACCGCGGGGTAGACGTGCACGCCGAGCCCGAGGAGCGCCCCCGCGGCCGCCATCCGCGCGACCGACCGCCCCCGGAGGCCCTCCACCAGTAAGGCGATCGACAGGGCGAGCAGCAGCGGCAGGAGGATCGCCCGGAACCCGCTCCGGCTGAGCAGGAGATGCCAGAACGACGCCCCCAGCAGGGCCGCACCGTACAGGCCGGCACGACGATGCCGCAGCGATTTCCCCAGCCGGTAGACACCCCAGCAGGTCAGGACGCCGATCAGCGCCCCGGGCAGCCGCACCGACCAGTCGGACGGGCCGAAGAGCACGAACCCGAGGCCCATCAGGTTGGAGTAGAGGCCCTCGTCATAGGTGTAGTGCAGGCGCGGGTGGCCCGATGCGGCACGCATCGCGTCCAGGGCGGTCAGCGCGACGTCGCGGTAATGCGCGGGAGGCAGCCAGCTCAGCCCATACAGCCTGACGGCGGCGGCGCATACGAGAACGGCCCCTAGCAGCAAGCCGCTGCGTCCGATCCGGAGGATGCCGCCCATCGTCCGCATGATATCCGCATCAGCGGAACGCGGATCTCCGCACGCCAAACATTTGACGCGCAGCCGGTGAACCGATGTCGAGGCTTGCGTAGAGGCCCGGCCCTCCTATATTAGAACTCGTCGGCCCGCGTGCCTCAGGTGAACGATGTCCTCGCCCTCGAAGATCCTCCTCGTAGACGACGATCCCACCGTGCTGGACCTGGTCCGGGAGACCCTCGAGGGGTGCGGCTACGCCATCGACACGGCCACCAACAGTCAGGAAGCGTTGACCAAGGTCAAGGCCGGTGGATACGCCATGATCATCGTCGACCTGCTCCTGCCCGACATGAACGGGTTCATCCTGTCCCAGGAGATCAAGAGGGTGAACCCAGCCCTGGCCGACAAGATCCTGTTCATCTCCGGGATCCTCTTCGGCCAGAGCACGGTGGAGCACCTCGGATCCATCGGGGCCGGCTTCCTCAGCAAGCCCTTCCAGATCGACTCGCTGATCGAGGCGGTCGACAAGATCGCAAACCGGCGCGCCGCTCGCTGAGGTCCGGGCCGGCCCGGAGGCCGCGCCGCCTCCGCGGGACGCCGGCCGGCCGACGGCTTCCGGGCGTGCGGCGGCGGTCTCACTCCCCTTTGCGTTGGACAGAGTGCGCCACGGGCGGTGTCGCGGCCGCCCGTGGCTTGTCCCCTTGTGTGGAGGGAGCGCCCGAGGAGTCAGGCGCCTGTGGAGACCGGGGTTCTCGCGGGTGTTGCGGACCTCCTCATTCGCCCCAGATGACCATGTCCTACCTCGTGTCGATCGGCGCGCCCGCCCGGCGGGCGTCGTCACGGAGCCTGTCGATCGACCGTTCGAGAAGGGCGATCCTCTTCTCGAGCTCCAGGACCAGATGGCGCACCTTGGCGCGGTAGCCGAGGCGGGGCTTGAGGTCCCGGGTGCCGCCGGCGAAGGCCGATTCGGAGAAATCGATCGCCTCCAGCTCGTAGTCCAGCTCCTCCAGCAACGCGGCGCGCCGCAGCATGAGCTCCTCGTAGGCACGCTGGTAGCCCACCCGATCCGCGGGGGACGGGGAGAAGCGAGGCAGCTTGGCCGCCGGCTCGCGCTGAACCGCGAGGGGCGGCAGCCGGCGCAGGTCCTCGTTCGTGTAGGCGCCGGGGACCTCGAACCTCGCCAGATCGGCGTTGGTGTAAGTCCGCTGGCCGTAGGCGAGCGCCGGGCACAGGCAGACGACGACGAGCATGAGGCGTTTCATCCCTACCCTCCCGACGCGCCGCGACCCGTCGCCGGGGGAGGCGTCTCCGCATCCCCTCGCGCGCTCGGCGGGGAGCAACCCGAAACAACCCCGCTGCCCGAGTCGCCGCGCGATGTGTGTCTGCCATATACGGCGATCGGCTGCCGCCGACAAGGGGATTCTGCCCGCCCGCTCCTCCGAAACCTCTCTCCCGCGCGGGGTTCAGACGGCGCGCCGCCGTCCTCCCGGGTGGCGCGGAAGTGGACACGTCGCGCGCGCCGCCCCCCGTGCTTTGCGGCGTCGCGCCCGGCGGCTATAATGCGGCGCTCTTCCCGAGGGTGTTGCGCCGATGCCGTCCCGTCCCCCTTCGCCGTCCGAGATCGCGTTCCTGCTCATCGCCGCCTTGGGGTGGATCGGCCGGGCCGAGGCCGCCCCCGGCGTGCCCCGGACGCGCGTCCTCCCCAACGGTCTGACGGTGGTCACCCTCGAGGACCACACCCTGCCGCTGGTGGCGGCGAGCCTCTGGGTGAGGGCGGGCAGCAAGTACGAGACCGACTCATCCTACGGCTACGCCCATTACCTCGAGCATCTGATCCAGCGCGGCAGCGACGAGGGCCGTCCGTTCGAGTACCAGCGGCTGGCGAAGCGCTGGGGCGGGTCGATCCTGGTTCGCTCCGACTACGACCGCACCTCGCTCACCGCGACCGGCGTGCCCGGGGCCCTCGAGCCGATCCTCAGGGCGCTCGCCGGCATGGCCCTGCGCGCCGACCTCTCGGACTCGGAGATCGACGCGGAGCTGGGGACGCTCAATCAGGAGATGAAGAACTACTACGACGACGCGCTCTCGGTGACCTTTCTGGAATCGATGCGGGCCGCGTTTCCGGGGCACCCGTATCGCATCCCCATGCTCGGCAGCTTCCGCACCCTGGGAAGGCTCAAGCGCGGCCCCCTGGCCGCCTTCTACGCGAACCTGTACGCCCCCAACAACATGGCGATCGCCCTGGCGGGCGACTTCGAGCCGCGCCGCGCGAGCGCGCTGGTGGACTCGCTCTTCGGGACCGCCCGCAGGAGCGCCACGCTCCCGCCGGCGCCGGATCCGCCGGCCGGCTTCCCGGGTCATGCCGACATCGAGAAATCCCTGGATCTGAGCTCGGCGATGGTCGCGCTCAATTTCGTCGGGCCCGGCTTCCGGCACCCCGACCGGCCCGGCATGGAGGTGCTCGCGCGGGCGCTGTCCGACGACTCGATCGTCCCGCTAACGCGGGCGCTCGTGCGGAGCGGGTCGGCGGAGGGTGTCCGCGTCGGCTACCGTCCTCTCGAGGACGCCGCCCTGCTGTCGATCAGCGTTCGTCCGGCGACCCCCCAGCTCTCCTATGCGGCGGCCGCGGCTGTGCTTCAGGAGGTCGTGACCTTCAAGGAGCGCGGCCTCGCCGAGGATCGGCTCCGCGCCCTGGTCGGCTCCATCCTCGGCGGCGAGCGGGTCCGCGCCGAGCTGATCGCCGAGAGGGCAGCGCGCCTGGGCGAGGCGGCGCTGTTCGGCGGCGCGCGTTACTACTGGGACCTCCCGGAGACCTACGGGCGGCTCACTCCGGGCGAAGTCAGCCGGGTGGCCAGGAAGTACCTCGTGCAAGAGAATCTCCGGCTGGTGGTGCTCCTGCCGAAGGGCGCCGGATCCCCCCCGGACGAGCACAAGGCGAGCTTCCACACCCTCCTCGATCGGCTGGGCTCGGCCGGAGCCGCCACCAACCCCGGCTTCGGGGCGGCGCGCTATGCCTCCCGGGAGGCGACCCAAGTCACGGCCGACGCCTGGGGCCGCTGGCGCGACGCCGCCCGCCCCGACGATCCCGTCAGGACCGTGCTGGACAACGGGCTGATCGTCGTGATCAAGGAGGACCACCGCCATTCGCTGGCGGCGGCGTCGCTGCAGCTCCCCTTCGGGTCCGGAAGCGACCCCGCCGGACGGGCGGGGCTGGCCTCGCTCGCCGGGCTGGTCCTGCGCGCCGCCGGCGCGCGGGGTGAGGCGCGGCGGCCGGACGGCCGCGGGCTCGGGGCGCCGTTCGAGGTTCAGGTCTCGCGCGATCTGACGGAGCTCCGCCTGCTGAGCGCCCCCGCCGTCCTGGAGCGCGGCCTGCGCGCGTTGGCGACGGCGGTCCGTGGACCCCGGGTGACGGAGGAGATCCTCGCCCGGGCGCGGGCCCTGGCCCGCCGCGCGCTCGACCGGCTCGAGCGTGATCCGGGGCAGGCGGCGATCGAGCTGTTCCGGGAACACGCCTACCACGGCCATCCATACGCCCATCCGACCGCGGGCAGCGCGCGCGGCCTGGCGGCGATCACCGCCGAGGACGTGAGCCGGTTCCTCCGGGGCCACCTCGTCCCGCACGGGACGGTGCTCGCGGTCGTGGGCGCCGTGGACCGCGACGACTTGAGCCGCCTGGCGGGGGAGCTGTTCGGCGACTGGGAGCCGCGCCCGGACGGCCCCCGCGAGACGCCGCAGCCGCAGGATGAGCCCCCCCCCGAGGGGTCGCAGCCGGGCGAGTACGTGAGATTGATGGACGCCCCCAGGAGCCGGGCGATC
>JBHIBC010000108.1:0-5677 GCA_046758905.1 Acidobacteriota bacterium
CCGCGTCGATGACGTCCACCCCCGCGCCGACGACCTCTTCGGCGCGGCGCTCCTTCGAGATCAGGGCCCCCTTCTTGCGGATCCCGGCGATGTCGTCCTGGTACAGGTCGAACCCGCGGTCGAGCCCGCGGTCGGAATCGAGATGGAACGAGCCGACGACGGCGCCGGTGCGGTACCCGGCCCGCGACAGGATCCCGGCGACCGACGGCACGTCCGCCGCGAGCCGGCCCCCGAGGTCGTGGAACAGCCCGTGGATTCTCGGCCGGGTTCCGGTCAGGACCGTCGCCGTCGAGGGCGCGGTGGAGGGGGAGGCGGCGTAGGCGCGCTCGAACCGAACCCCGCGGGCCGCGAGCGCGTCGATCCGCGGTGTCGACCCGATCTTGCCCCGGGTGTAGCACCCCAGCCGATCGGCGCGCAGGCCGTCCACCGTGATCAGGATCAGGCCCGGTCGCGCCGGGACCGCCGGCCGCTCCTCCGGGGCGCCTTCCGGTCCGGGCCCCGGATCGGGTCGCGACGCGGGGGCGAGGCCGGCGAGGGCCGGCAGGACCATCACGATCGGGAGGAGCCCCGGCGCCCGCCTCACCGCCCCATCACCTCGGCCGGCCGGCGCGCGTCGCCCCGCGCGCCGGCGGCGGGCGGAAGATGGGCCGAGAAGAAGCGCACGATCGCCTCGTCGTATCGTTTCCGGTCCTCGGCGTACAGGCCGGTGAGCGCGGACGCCCCGAGGGCGAGGAAATCCTTCCGCCCGCCGGGGCTCTCGGGCAGCGCCGCGTACAGCGAACGCTGCTCGCTGAAGCGCTCGGGCGGCTCCGCCGCGGCGATGAACAGGATGTCCCGGTCCGCCAGGTCCCCGATGGAGGCTGCCAGCGAGTGGGCCCGCAGCCCGAAGCGCATGTAGGGATTGTAGAGCACCCGGAGCGGCGATACGAGCGGGCCGAGGGCCGGCGGCAGGCGGTCCCGCGCCAGGCGGTCGAGCTCGACGGCGACGTCGGGGTAGGACGAGTCGAGGGCCAGGGCGGCGATCGCCTCCTCCTCGAGCGCGGCCAGCGCGGCGGCGTACGCGCCCATCCCGATCCCCCAGGCGCCGAAGCGCTCCGCCCCGGACGCCGGCCCGCGCCGCAGATACCGGATCGCGCCGAGGACATCCAGCCGCTCGTCGATGCCGAGAGTCGAGCCCTGCCCGCCGCTGTTCCCGTGGCCGCGGAAATCGAGGAGCAACAGGGGGTACCCGGTCCGGTTGAGGGCCACCGCGAAGTTGAGCAGGCTGGAGCGGGACGAGCCGAGATCGTGGCACAGCAGGATGAACGGCCAGTCCCGCCGGCCCCGGATGATCCACCCCGACAGCGACACCCCGTCGGCGGCCGGGAACTCGACCTCCTCGGCCCTCAGCAACATCTCCGCCGGGTCGAGCGCGGCGGGGGCGCGCCGCGGGTGGGTGATCGTGTGCAGGAGGGCGAAGCCGGCGACGGTGGGCAGGCCCAGGATCGCGAGGAGGACGAGGATCCAGGGGCCGGGGCCGCGGCTCCAGACCGTTCCGCCGTTCTTCGCCATGCGACGGCGACTATAGCACAGGCGGGATCAGGCCGCCGTTCCGGCGAGCCCGGCCTTGATCCGCTCCGCCAGGCGGCGGCCCACGGCCTGTGCCAGCGCGTCGAGCGGCGCCTCCCGCACCCCTCTCAGGGAGCCGAACCGTCGCAGCAGCAGCCGGGCGCGCCGCGGCCCGATCCCCTCGATGCCGACCAGCTCGCTGGTGATCGTCCTGCGCGCGCGCACCCTGCGGTGAAAGGTCACCGCGAGGCGGTGGGCCTCGTCACGGACCCTCTGGACCAGGTGCAGGACCGGCGAGTCGCGCGGGATCCGGATCGGGCCGGACCGCCCGTCGAGGAAGACCTCCTCCTCGCGCTTGGCGAGGCTCGCCACCTGCAGGTGCCCCAGGCCGAGATCCTCGAGCACCCTCCGCGCGGAGGCCAGCTGGCCCCTGCCGCCGTCGATCAGGATCAGCTCCGGGAGCGGCCTCCCCTCCTTGAGCAGCCTGACGTAGCGCCGCCCGACGACCTCGGCCATGGAGCCGAAGTCGTCGTTCCCCGCCGCCGTCCTGACGTGGTAGCGGCGGTAGTCCGAGCGCTTCGGCCGGCCCGCCTCCCAGACCACCATCGAGGCGACCGGGTCGGCCCCCTGGATGTGGGAGATGTCGAAGCACTCGATCCGGTGCGGCGGCTCGTCGAGCCCCAGCATCTCCTGCAGCGCCTCCAGGATCTCGACGCCGTGGGTGTGCGGGGCGCGAAACATCGCCTCGAACGAGATGCGGGCGTTGCGCGCGACCGTGTCCAGGAACCGCCGGCGCCTGCCGCGCTTCGGGACCACGATCTCCACCCGTGACCCCCTGGCGGCCGACAGCCACTCCTCCAGCACCCGGCGCGAGGCCGGCTCGCGCGGGACGCAGACGGTCGCCGGGATCGAGCCGACGCTCCCGTAGTAGCGCTGGAGGCAGGACGCCAGGAAGCCCGCGTCGTCCTCGCGGATGCCCTCGAAGGCCAGCTCGCGGCGCGCCTGCACCTGCCCCCCGCGCATCTGGAAGATCTGCGCCGAGGCGATGCTCCCCTCGCGGGCGTAGGCCAGGTAGTCCTGCTCCTCCAGGCCGACCGACGCGACGCCCTGCTTCTCCGACATCCGCTCGACGCTGCGGATCAGGTCCCGGTAGTGGGCCGCGGCCTCGAAGTGCTCCTCGCTGGAGGCCCGGGCCATCTTGTCCCGCAGCCGCTTCAGGAGGTCGCGGGTCCGCCCCTCGAGGAACAGGCGCGCGTCGTGGGCCGCCTGCGCGTAGTCCTCGTCGCCCACCAGCCCGGCGCAGGGGCCGAGGCACTGGTTCAGCTGGTACAGCAGGCAGGGCCGCGGGCGGGTGCCGTCGAGGTGCTCGTAGCAGGTGGCGACCTTGAACTGCCGCGCGACCATCTGGATCGCCCGGCGCGCCGCGCTCGCCGGCAGGTAGGGCCCGAAGTAGGCGTCGCCGTCGAGCCGCGCGCGCCGCACCAGCACCACCCTGGGGAAGCGCTCGGTGGAGGTCATCTTGAGGTACGGGAAGTTCTTGTCGTCGCGCAGCCGGATGTTGTACCGCGGCCGCTCCCTCTTGATGAGGTTGTTCTCCAGGATCAGCGCCTCGACCTCGGTGCGCGTGACGATGAACTCCAGGTCGTGGATGTCGGAGATCAACGCGTCCGTCTTGGGGGCCTGCCCGGCCGTCCCCTGGAAGTAGGATCGGACGCGGTGCCTCAAGGACCTGGCCTTGCCGACGTAAAGCACCCTCCCTCCGCGGTCGCGGTACAGGTAGACGCCCGGGGCGTCCGGGAGGTCGGCGAGCTTCAGGCGGGCGGGCGAGGCGGCGTCCACGGCGGCGTCCTCAGGCGCTGGCCATCACCAGGATCTTCTTGAGGTAGCGGATCCGGTCCCGCAGGGCGGCGGCCTCCTCGAACCGCAGCGCCCCGGCGGCCGAGCGCATCTCCTCCTGGAGCGAGCCGATCTCGCCCTCGATCTCGGCCGGGCTCTTGGCGGCGTCGGCGCCCTCGGCCGCCTCGACCGGGACCTTGAGGTAGTCGGCCTCGTACACGCTGCCGAGCACCTCGTCGATCGCCTTGACGATCGACTCCGGCGTGATCCCGTGCCTGCGGTTGTACTCCGACTGGAGGGCGCGGCGCCGGTTGGTCTCGTCGATGGCGGCGCGCATCGAGCCGGTGACCCGGTCCGCGTACATGAGGACGCGCCCGCGCACGTTGCGCGCCGCCCGCCCGCACGTCTGGATGAGCGATCCGGCGCTGCGCAGATACCCCTCCTTGTCGGCGTCCAGGATGCCGACGAGCGACACCTCGGGCAGGTCGAGCCCCTCGCGCAGCAGGTTCACCCCGACCAGGACATCGAACTCTCCGCGGCGCAGGTTCCTCAGGATCTTGACCCGCTCCAGCGTGTCGATGTCGGAGTGCAGGTACTGCACCCGCACCCCCACCTCCAGGTAGTAGCGGCTCAGCTCCTCCGCCATCCTCTTGGTGAGCGTGGTGATCAGGACCCGCTCGTTGCGCTCCACGCGCCCGCGGATCTCGTCGAGCAGGTCGTCCACCTGGCGGGAGACCGGGCGCACCTCGATCTCCGGATCCATCAGGCCGGTCGGCCGGATGACCTGCTCCACCACCTCCCCCCGGCACCGCTCCAGCTCGTACGGACCCGGGGTCGCGGAGACGTAGATCCGCTGTCCCGCCCGCTCCTCGAACTCCTCGAACCGCAGCGGGCGGTTGTCGAGCGCGGACGGCAGGCGGAAGCCGTACTCCACCAGCGTCTCCTTGCGCGACCGGTCGCCCCGGTACATGCCCCGCAGCTGCGGGATGGTGACGTGGCTCTCGTCGATGATGATCAGGTGATCCTCCGGCAGGTAGTCCATCAGGGTCGGCGGCGGCTCCCCTGGACGCCGGCCGGTGAGGTGGCGGGAGTAGTTCTCGATCCCCTGGCAGTACCCGATCTCCCGGATCATCTCCAGGTCGAACATGGTGCGCTGGTGCAGGCGCTGCGCCTCCAGGAGCTTCCCCCGGGCCTCGAGGAGCCCGAGCCGCTCCCGCAGCTCTTCCTTGATCTCCTCGGTGGCGCGGAGCAGCCGATCCCGCGGCGTCACGTAGTGGGAGTTCGGGTAGATCGGGATCCGGTCCAGCCCGCGCAGCACGGCGCCGCGGACCGGGTCGATCGCCGAGATCGCGTCGACCTCGTCGCCGAACAGCTCGACGCGCACCGCGAACTCCTCGTAGGACGGAAAGATCTCGACCACGTCGCCGCGCACGCGGAACTTCCCCCGCTCCAGGTCGAACGGGGTGCGCTCGTACTGGATCTCCACCAGCTTGCGGAGCATGGCGTCGCGGTCGAGCGTGGTTCCCGGCTCCAGGAGGAGCATCATCCCGTGGTAGGCCTCCGGGGACCCGAGGCCGTAGATGCAGGAGACCGAGGCGACGATGACCACGTCCCGCCGCTCGAACAGCGATCGCGTCGCCGAGTGCCGCAGGCGGTCGATCTCGTCGTTGATGGTCGCCTCCTTCTCGATGTAGGTGTCGCTCTGCGGGACGTAGGCCTCCGGCTGGTAGTAGTCGTAGTAGGAGACGAAATACTCCACGGCGTTGTCCGGGAAGAACCGCCGGAACTCCTGGTAGAGCTGCGCCGCCAGCGTCTTGTTGTGCGACAGCACCAGCGCCGGCCGCTCCACCGCCTCGATCACCTTGGCCATCGTGAAGGTCTTGCCGCTGCCGGTGACCCCCAGGAGGACCTGGTGCCTGCGGCCCGCCCGCACCCCGGCGGCCAGCCGGCGGATCGCCCGCGGCGGGTCGCCCGTGGGGCGGAAATCGGTGTGCAGCCTGAACAGACCTGACATCGGGCCCCCCGGCCGGGGGACGCACAGCGCCGACCGCCCCCGTCCGCCGGCGCGGCGCCGCTCCGCGCCCCTGCACCACCAATGATAAGATAAGCGCCCGCGCGGCACTATTCCCGTATCCCGCCGCTCGAGGGAGAAGCAGGCCGGTGAACAGCTCGCGCGCGGCGCCGCTCACCATGGAGGAGTTCAGAGGATTCACGGCCCGGGCCGGAGCGCGCTCGGCGCGGATCGATATCGCCGGGCTCGCGGTGGAGCTCGAGGGCCTCCCGGACGCCCTGG
>JBHIBC010000109.1:0-5072 GCA_046758905.1 Acidobacteriota bacterium
GGTGGGGGGGGCCTGGACCCTGGACGCAATCCCCGCGGGGCGGGGCGGGGACGTCCCCGCCAACGTCGCCCGCTGGGCGTCCCAGTTCCGGGGTCCCGGGGGCGTGCCGGTCGATCCGCGGGTCTCGGAGGTGAGGGTCGGAGAGCTCACCGTCACGCGGGTCGAGGTGAAGGGGAGCTACACACCGTCCCCGATGACCCTCGGCGGCGGCCCGGCTCCGCCGGCTAGGCCGGGATACCTGCTCTTAGGGGCCATCGTGCCGCGGCCGCGGTCGAGCTGGTTTTTCAAGTGCGCCGGTCCGGAGGCGACGATGGCGGCGAACCGCGAGCGCTTCGACGAGCTGATCGCGTCCATCGCCCCGGCGCCCTGAGACCGGGCCGATTCTTTCCATTTGCCTTGAGACGGGTTTCGCCGTAAAACAGGGGGACTCGATCGGAGCCGCACGAGCGACAGGCTCCGGAAGGAGGTTGAGGATGAAGGTGTTGCGCTCGATTGCAATAATGGCATCGATGCTGGCGGCGCTCCCCGTGACCATGGCGGCCGAGCCGAGCGATGCCGGCAGGCAAAAAGCCGCTGCCAGCGTGCAGCAGGCGGCCGAGGGGCTGACCGCCGCCCTCTCCGGGCTGCTCGACCGGATCCCGGCCGAGGCGCGTGCAGGGATCGAGAGGGCGATCGAGGCCTCGCGCCGGGGGCACGCGACCGCGATGTCGGCGCTCGGCGGGTCGGGGCGGCCGGCGGAGGCGCCCGCCACGGAGGACGAGAGGCCGGAGCAGACCGGCAAGCCGGACGTGACCGGAGTGGAGAAGGCGTTCGAGGCGGTCACCTCCGCCTTCGAGAAGAGCGTCGGTGCCCTCGCCAGGGCGGCGGAGACGGTCCCGGAGGACGTCCGGGTCAAGATCGAGGAGGCTCTTGCCAAGGTGGAGAGCCACCGCGCGGTGGCGCTCGAGAACCTCACCCTCCTGATCGGCGCGGAGCGACCCTCGCGCGGCGCGAGCGAGCGGCCTGAGAGGCCGGATCGGCCGGAGAGGCTGGAGCGCCCCGAGCGCCCGGAAAGGCCCGAGCTGCCGGAACGCCCTGAGCCTCCCGCGAGGCCGGAGGTCCCCGATCGTCCAGAGCGTCCCTGATTGACCGCGCGCCGGGTCAGGGCCGGCCGGGTCCCGGAGAGGGCGATCCATCGGGCCGGGGGGAGGGCGCTCGCCGCTCTTCCCCTGGCCCTTCTCTCGTTCGTCCCGTCCTCCGGCCGAGCCGCGGCCGGCGTGCGCGCCGACCTGCGGATCGTCCCGGCCTTCTTCACCGGCGATTTCGGCAGCGGTGTCGACACCGACATCACCTACATCCCCCTGGTGCTGACCGCCCGGGGAGAGCGCAACGATTTCCGGGCCACGGTCCCGTACCTCTCCATCCGCAGCGACGAGCCGATCGCCTGCAGCGGCGGTGACGTCGTGGGCCGCGGCGCCGGCGGCAGCACGACCGAATCGGGCTTGGGCGACATCGTGCTCCGGGACGACTTCTTCTTCCTCCCCGGCGGCGCGCGGGGGCCCTGGGTCTACGCCAGCCTGCGGCTGAAGCTGCCGACCGCGGATGAGACGCGCGGTCTGGGCACCGGCGAGCTCGACTACGGCCCCGGCGCCGGGCTCATTCAGCCGCTCGGCGCCGGGTGGCACCTCCTGGGCGAGGTTCTCTACATGGTTCGGGGCGACCCTCCGGGCGTCGACTTCCGAAACACCCTGTGGATCTTCCTGGGAGCGCAGGCCCGCGCCTCCGAGCGCGCCCGGATCGACGTTTTCCTCGACCGCAGGCAGTCGGCGGTGCGCGGCAGGGAGGCGGGTCTCGACATGGGCCTCGGGTACCACCGTCGCCTGTCGGAAGGACTCGATCTCCGCTCGCAGGTCTTCGTGGGCCTGTCGGACACGGCGGAGGACTGGGGACTCTCGGTGGGGCTGGTCCTGCGGCGATCGGATCGCCGTTCAGCTCCGGGAAGCCGCAGGACCGAGGGCGGCTGAGGCGGGTGACGGATGGCGGGGTCGACGGGACTTGAACCCGCGACCTCTGGCTTGACAGGCCAGCGTTCTAACCAATCTGAACTACGACCCCGCGATCGGGGCGACGCCGGAGCGCGCCGCGTCGCGCCCGGACCCGTCCTCTTGGTGGGCGGCACTGGATTCGAACCAGTGACCCCCTGCTTGTAAGGCAGGTGCTCTCCCGCTGAGCTAACCGCCCCGCGAGCCTACCGCCCGCCCTCGACTGGAGCGGCGATGGTAGCCCCCCGCGCGAAGGCCTGTCAAGCGCGGCTCCGGGCGCGCCGGGGCCGGCGAGCGCCGGAACGGGTCGGGCCGGGGGGCGCGGCGGCGGCCGGATCGAGGTGCGGGAGGCGCTCGCGCAGCGAGCCGATCATCCGCTCCACGTGGGTCGCCCTCCAATAGATCCTGCGGCAGCGCGGGCACCGCTTGAACCGCCTCTGGGAGCGGAAGACGTAGGGCGGAACCTCGCCGCGCACCGAGGATCGGGGCACCGCCCGGGTGGACAGGTTGCAGGCGGTGCAGCGGCGGAACAGGGCCTCCGGGCGGACGGCGAGGCGGCGCGCCTCCAGGACCTGCCGGATCTGGTCGCGGAGATCCTGGCTGCGGATCAGGATGTGATCGCGGGCGGCGCGCCTCTTCACCAGCCTCCGGTCGCGCGTCAGGATGGTGCGCCTCTCGCGCACCGCGAGCGCCACCAGCTCGGCGTCGTCCACGCTGCGGAAGAACGCGACGTCGTGGCCCAGGATGATGAGCCACTTGGCCAGCGTCCCCAGCATGCAGTCGGCCGCGAACTTCATCGGGCGCTCGGCTCCTCGCACCATGCTCCGGGCGGTGATCGTATAATCGACCGCGATGTCGGATCCCCGCCCGTTGGCCTCGCGGGCGGCGCGCCTTTCGGCCGGCCTCGGGGCCTTCGTCCTCCTCCTGATCGTGGCCGCGGCCCGGCCCCCGACCGCCGTCGGCGACGAGGGCCGGCCGGTCTACGGCCGCATCCGCGGGACCGTCGTCGACGCCGCCGACCGGCCGCTCCCCGGCCTGATGATCCAGCTCTCATCGCGAGAGCAGAGCGGCCTGCTGCGCGTGACCGGCACCGACGAGAGGGGGCGGTACTCCTTCCGGGACCTCCCGGCCGGGACCTACGAGATCGAGGTGATCGCGGCGGGGTACAGGGCGGCCAGGAAGGGGGAGATCGTGGTGCGGCCCCCCTTCCAGAACATCGTCGGCTTCACCCTGCAGCCCTCGGACGAGCCCGGGCCGACGCGGCCCGCGGCGGGGAGGCGGGCCGCTCCGGGACCGCGCCCGCACCTCGACCCGGTGGCGGTGCGCGGGCGCTTCGTCGACCAGGAGAAGCGGCCGGTGCCGGAGGTGTCGGTGACGCTCGTCTCCCTCGAGGGGCCGGAGGCGTTCCAGGCGTTCTCCTCCGAGGACGGTGATTTTCGGATCGACTCGGTGCCTCCGGGCCGCTACCGGGTCCTGATCTCCTCTCCGGGACACGTGGCGCTGGATCTCCCCTCGGTCGAGGTCGCCCCGGCGACCGGCCTGAGCCTCGGGCTCACGCTGGTGGAGTATTCGCTCGACCTGCGCGACCGGCGGCCGGGACCGCTTCCTCCGGAGAGGCCGCGTCGCCTCGAGGGCGGCGCGCCGCAGTAGGGGGCCGATCCCTCCCCCTCAGCCGGGGCTCCTGCGCACGGCGTAGTACCCCCTGCGCGTGCGGATCTCCAGGCCCTTGCCGGGGGCGGTCAGGCGGATCTTGCGCCAGCGGCCGTCCCACACCGTGCTGGTGGGCTCGTAGGTGAGGTAGTACTGGCTCTTCAGCTCGCGGGCGATCTCCCGGTACACGCCGTCCAGCTCCTCGACGTCGTCCGGAAAATAGGCCCGGCCGCCCGTCTCCTCCGCCAGCGTCTTGAGCACGTGGCGCAGGTCGATGTCGAGCACGCTGGTGCCCAGCCCGATGGGGTAGATGATCAGGTCGGAGATCTTCGCCTCGTCCAGGATCCTCTTGAACGAGAACTTGCTGGCCGTGTCCTCGCCGTCGGTGAGCAGGATGATCGCCTTGCGCCCGTCGATGCCGCGCAGCTTCCGGTAGGAGGCGTACAGCGCGTCGTAGAGGGCCGTCCCGCCCAGCGCCCGGGTGCTGGTGATCGCCTCGGTCAGGGACTCCTTGTCGTTCGTGAGGTCCTCCAGCAGGTAGACCTTCTCGTCGAAGTCGATCACCAGGGCGCGGTCCTCCTCCCCGAGGGCGTTGACGAACCGGGTGGCGGCCGCGTGCACCGTCTCGAGCGCCTGCTCCATGCTGCCGCTGCTGTCCAGGATGACGGCGAGGGTCACCGGCCGGGTCTCGACGTAGAAGTCGATGATCTCCTGCCGCACTCCGTCCTCCTCGAGCACCAGGTCCTCCTTCTTGAGGTCAACCGCGAAGGGGCCCCGGCCGCCGCGCCTGCGGGCGGTGGCGTACAGAATGACCCGGTTCACCTGGACGGCGTAGTTCAGGATGACGCGCTTCAGGATGACCGTGTCGGAGACCGTGACCCCTTCCCGGTGGTAGGCCACCGCGCGGATCACCCACGATCGGGGCTCGCTGCCGAAGTCGAACACGCACTGGTAGGGGGCCTCGGTGTCGATGAAGACGAGTCGGTCGTCCACGAAGAACTCCACCTTGTCCACCAGGCGCGGGTCGGTGGATCTGACCTCGGCCTCGATCTCGGATCGGCCGAACCGGAAGTCGTTGCGCTCGGGATTGGTGATCCGGATGGCAAAGCCGCGCCGGCTGCGGACCTGCGGCGCCCGGGGGAGGGAGGAGGCGTCCCCGGGGCGCTCGGCCGGCGCCGGCGTCTCCCGCGGGGCCGGTCGGGGCGCCCCGGAGCCGGCCGGCGTGGCGGGCGCCAGCAGCAGCGCCGTCACGAGGATCGCGGCCGCGCGAAGGAGGATCACGGCGCCTCCCGCGATCGCGGCTCCCCCGACGGGACCTCGTCCCGGGACGGCGTGTCGGGCGGCGGCGCTGCCCCTTCCTCCGTCGTCCCGGCATCAACGCCCGTGTCGTCGCCGGCGACC
>JBHIBC010000110.1:0-5003 GCA_046758905.1 Acidobacteriota bacterium
AAGGCATCCCGATTGCAACAGCTCGCCGGCACGTGCTGAAAGAGGTGCCCGCCGCTCGAACAACCCCCCCCCCGACCGTATGTCCCGGGGTCGGGCGGCGGGCTCTCGGCGCCGCGCGGGGCCGGACGGTCGCACTCCCGCGGGCCTGGACGGTCGCTCCCGCGCCGGCCCGATCGGCGCCGAAATTGACCCGGCCCGGGGCCGCATATAGAATCTCCCCCGGAAATGGCCGGGACGGTCTTCTGGGACGTGGATACCCAGCATGATTTCATCATGCCGGACGGTAAGCTCTACATCCCGGGGGCCGAGGCGATCCTCCCGCGTTTAGAGATCCTGACGGGCTTCGCCAGGGAGCGCGGCATCCCTCTGCTGGGGTCCGTGGACTATCATTCGCTCGCGGATCCGGAGATCTCCGGCAGGCCCGACTTCCGGGAGACCTTCCCCCCGCATTGCCTGGCGGGAACGCCGGGCCAGGAGAAGGTCGCGGTCACGCGGCCGCGGGACCCTCTGTGGATCGACAGCCGGCCGGAGGAGAAGGAAGCGCTCGGGAACAGGGCGCGCGAGCACCTCGAGGGAGGAGGCGAGCTGATCTTCCGCAAGCAGCGCTTCGACGTCTTCAGCAACCCGAACGTGGACACCGTCCTCGAGGCCGTCCGGCCCGAGAGGATCGTGATCTACGGTGTCGCCCTGGACGTGTGCAACCGGTTCGCCGTGGAGGGGCTCCTGGCGCGCGAGCGCTACCGCCTCGCCCTGGTCGAGGACGCGTCGCGCGCCATCCGGGCCGAGCGGACGAGACCCCTGCTCGACGACTGGGCGGCGCGCGGCGTATCGATCCTGACCACCGGCGAGCTCGTCGGCGGCGCGCTCGGGGTCTGACATGCCCGACACCAAGAAGATGAGCGGCCGTCTGCGCCAGATGCGCGTGGTGCCGATCCGTCCGCGCGGCGCCCCGCGCGAGCAGCCTCCCCCGATGCCAGAGAGGAAGCCCGGGACCGAGCCCTCCGCCTTTCCCGCCGATCCGGTCCCGTTCGCGTCGATGGGCCTGCCGGAGGGGATCCTCCAGGCCCTGGAGAGGATGGGGTACGGACTGGCCACCGAGGTGCAGGCGCGCGCCATCCCGATCGCCCGCGCGGGCCGCGACCTGATCGTCCAGTCACGCACCGGCACCGGGAAGACCGCCGCCTTCGGGGTGCCGATCGTCGAGCGCCTCGATCCGGAGTCCCGGGAGGTCGCGGCCCTGGTCCTCTGCCCGACCCGGGAGCTGACCGTGCAGGTGACCGACGAGCTGGGCCGCCTCGGCGAGCCCTCGGGCATCCGCGTCCTGTCGATCTACGGCGGCGACCCGATGGTGCGGCAGCTCGACGGCCTCAGGCGGGGGGCGCACGTGGTGGTCGGCACCCCGGGACGGCTCCTCGACCACCTGCGCCACGGCACCCTCGTTCTCGACCGCGTCCGGATCCTGGTCCTGGACGAGGCCGACCAGATGCTCGACATGGGGTTCGAGAAGGAGATGCGCCAGATCCTCGAGCGCGTCCCGGAGCAGCGGCAGACCCTGATGTTCTCCGCCACCATCCCCTCGTCCATCGAGGCGATCGCCAGCCGCCACCTGAGTGATCCCGAGAGGCTCATGCTGTCGCGGGACATCCCTTACGTCGCGGACGTGCAGCACCTGTTCTACATCGTGAGCCGGATGGACAAGGCGCGGGCGCTCGATCGCCTGATCGAGTACGAGTCTCCCGCCTCCTCGATGATCTTCTGCAACACCCGGGCCGAGACGCGCACGGTCTTCAACTACCTGGCGATGCGCGGCCTGCCGGTGGCGATGATCTCCTCGGACCTTCCGCAGCGCAAGCGCGAGCAGGTGATGCGCCGCTTCCGCAGCAAGGCCCTGAGACACCTGGTGGCGACCGACGTGGCCGCGCGCGGCATCGACATCGAGGACCTGTCGCACGTCTTCATCTACTCGGCGCCCGACTCGCCGGAGCAGTATATCCATCGGGCCGGCCGGACCGGCCGGATCGGCAAGAGCGGCAAGGCGATCTCGCTGGTGTCCGGCTTCGACCTCATGAACTTCAACCGGCTGGTGCGGGCCAACAACCTCAAAGCCTACGAGTGCGACCTGCCGTCCGACGAGGAGGTGGTGAGGAAACGGGTGCGGCGGATCGTCGACACGCTGAAGGAGCGCTCGGCCGGCCTCCCGACGGAGGAGCGCGCGGAATACGAGGCGATGGCGCGCGGGATCCTCGACCAGGACGACCGCGCGGCGATCATCGCGCACCTGCTGCGCACGCACTTCGAGGAGGAGGCCTCGCGCGGCGTCCTGGACGAGCCCGGTCCCGCCGACCCGCAGCTCGCCGCGGAGCCCGCCGGCGCTCCCGATGCCGGGCCGGCCTCCCCGGAGGGGCGCGCGGAGAGCGGCCCGGCCGGCGGCCGGCGGCGACGGCGGCGGCGGCGGGGCCGGGGCGCGGGCCCCGGCGGCCGCTAGCCGGGGCCGTCCATGCCGCGCCACCGCCTGACCCCGCGAAACATACGGATCCGCGACAACTTCGACGCCATCGCGCCGCGCTACGACCTCGCCAACCGGGTGATCTCCTTCCGCGTCGACCTGCGCTGGCGCCGCGTGGCGATCCGGCAGCTCGAGGGGATCCCGCGTGACGGCACGGTGCTCGACCTCGCCTGCGGGACCTGCGACATGGCGCGGGAGATCCTGCGCCAGCGCCGCGCCTCCCGGGTGGTCGGCGCCGACCTCAGCCGCCGGATGCTCGTCCTGGCGCGGAGGAAGCTCGCGGCCCGCCGCCCGCGGCGCGACGGCGGGGACGGCGGCTGGGTCGGCCTGGTCAACGCGCCGGCCGAGGCGCTGCCGTTCGGCGACGGCGTGTTCGACGCCGTCACCATCGCCTTCGGGATCCGCAACGTCCCGGATTTCCCCGAGGGCCTGCGGGAGATGGCGCGGGTCCTCAAGCCCGGCGGGCTCGCCTGCGTGCTGGAGTTCTCCACCCCGCCCTCGAGATGGCTGTGGAGGGCGTACGGCTTCTACTTCTTCAGGGTGCTGCCGCGCGTCGGGGGATGGATCACCGGCCGCGAGGCCGCCTACCGCTACCTCACCGAGACGGTGTCGCGCTTCCCCGACGCGGAAGCCTTCAAGGAGGCCATGGAGGAGGCCGGGTTCGCGGGCGTCCGGTACCTCCCCCTCACCGGCGGCATCGTCTGCGTGCACACCGGGATCCGGCCGTGAGGGGACGCTTCGCGGAGCGGATCGCGGGCCTCGTGCAGTCGGATATCCGCAGGATGTCGCTCGAGTGCGCCCGCGCCGGCGGCATCAACCTCGGGCAGGGGATCTGCGACCAGCCGGTCGAGCCGATCATCAAGGAAGCGGCGATCCGCGCGATCGTCGAGGACCGCTCGAGCTACACCCGCCTGGACGGGATCGACGAGCTGCGCCGGCGGATCGCCGGGAAGATGAGAGAGTACAACGGCATCGAGTGCGACCCGGACGGCGAGGTGGTGGTCAACGTCGGCTCCACCGGATCGTTCGTCACCGCCTGCCTCGCGCTCGTCGACCCGGGCGACGAGGTGGTCATCTTCACCCCCTTCTACGGGTACCACGTCAACATCCTGAGGGTCTGCGGGGCGAGGCTCCGGTACGTGGCGATGCGGGCGCCCGACTGGTCGTACGACCCGGACGAGCTCGCCGCGGCCTTCTCGCGGCGCACCAAGTTCGTCCTGGTCAACACCCCGAGCAACCCGTGCGGGAAGGTGTTCACCCGGGAGGAGCTCGAGCGGGTGGCCGATCTGTGCGCCGAGCACGACGCGCTGTGCGTCACGGACGAGATCTACGAGTACATCCTGTACGACGGCCGCGAGCACGTGAGCCCCGGGGCGCTGCCGGGGATGGAGGAGAGGACCGTCACCATCAGCGGCTTCTCCAAGACCTACTCGATGACCGGGTGGCGGATCGGCTACACGGTGGCGCGCCGGGAGATCGCCGAGAGGATGGCGATCCTCAACGACCTGATCAACGTCTGCGCTCCCGCGCCTCTGCAGCACGGCGTGCTGGCCGCCTTCGACCTGCCGCCCTCGTATTACGAGCGGCTGCGCGCCGACTATCAGGCCAAGCGCGACCTGACGGTGGAGGCGTGCCGCGAGGCCGGGCTCGTCCCGCACGTGCCGCAGGGGGCCTACTACATCATGGCCGACGTGCGGGAGGCGGGGCTGGCGGACGACCGGGAGGCGGCGCGGCTGCTCCTGGAGCGCTGCGGCGTGGCGGTGATCCCGGGATCCTCGTTCTACCCCGACCCCCGGGAGGGCCGCCATCAGGTCCGCGTCTGCTACGCCAAGACGATGGACGATCTCGAGGAGGCCTGCCGCCGCATCCGCTCGCTGAAGGCCGTGCGGAGCCGCGGCACGCCGCGGAGATCCACGCCCGAGGAGGCCGGCTCATGACCCCAACGTTTCCCGACTCACGCGACATCGAGACCTACAGCAACGGCATCCGCCGCCGGTTCGAGGACCGCCTCGCCCACCTGGTCGAGATCCCGACGGTCAGCATGGACCCGGAGCGCCGCCAGGACATCGAGCGGGGGGCGCGGGCCGCCGCCGAGCTCCTGCGCGAGTGCGGCGCCAGCGCCGAGGTGGTGCCGACCGGCGGCAATCCGGTGGTCGTTGGTGAGCTCCGGGCCGGCGGCGGCGCGCGGACCCTGACCATCTACAACCACATGGACGTCCAGCCCGCGCAGGAGCCCCAGTGGACGCACGAGCCGTTCCGGTTCCGCAAGGAGAACGGCCGCTACTTCGGGCGCGGGACGACGGACGACAAGGGCCCGGGGCTGACCGCGCTGTTCGCCGCGAAATACGCCGCCGAGAACGGCATCCCCCTCAACATCCGCTTCCTCTGGGAGCTGGAGGAGGAGATCGGCAGCCCTCACTTCGAGGAGTTCATCACCGGGCGGCTGCCGGAGCTGCGGACCGATTCCGTCCTGGTGTCGGACACCATCTGGCTGTCG
>JBHIBC010000111.1:0-4618 GCA_046758905.1 Acidobacteriota bacterium
CGCCATGCGCGAGGAGTACCGGCGCCGCCGCGACCAGCTGGTGCCGGCCCTCAACCGGGTCCGCGGGATCGAGTGCCGCACCCCGGGCGGGGCGTTCTACGTCTTTCCCAACGTCACGGGCGCGATGCGGCGGCTCGGGTGCGCCAGCTCCATCGACATGGCCCGGCGCCTGATGGCCGAGGCCGCGGTGGCGACCGTGCCCGGCGAGGCGTTCGGCCTGCCGGGGTACCTGCGACTGTCCTACGCGCTCGCCGTCGACCGGATCCGCGCGGGGGTCGACCGGCTCCGCGGCCTGCTCGGCGCGGAGGTGGCATGAGACGGGCGCTGCGCATCGCGGTCCTCGCGGCGGCCCTGCCAGCCGCGGCGACGGCATCCGCGGGGCCCGAGGAGGTCCACGCCGTCGGCGTCGTCTACACGGTGACGCTCGACGACGTGATCCACCCGGTCACCGCTCGGTACTTCGCGGAGGCCCTCGACGCGGCCGACGACGCCGGTGCGGTCCTGCTGATCCTGAAGCTGAACACCCCGGGCGGGCTGGTCAGCTCGATGGAGAGCATGATCACCGCGATCAACGCCTCCGGGGTGCCGGTCGTGGTGTTCGTGAACGGGAGCAAGGCGGCCTCCGCGGGCTTCTTCCTGACCATCGCGGCGGACGTCGCGGTGATGGCCCCCGGCACCCGCATGGGGGCGGCCCACCCCGTGTCCGCGCTGACGCGGATGCCGAAGGACTCGCCCGAGTTCGCCAAGGCCGAGAACGACATGGCGGCCTACGCGCGGAGCCTGGCCGAGAACCGGGGACGCAACGCCGAGGCGGCGGAGGAAGCGGTGCGCGAGAGCAGCGCCTTCACCGAGCGCGAGGCGCTCGAGCTCGGGCTCATCGACTACATCTGCCGCGACGAGGGGGAGATCCTGGAGATCCTCGACGGCAGGGAGATCCGCCGCTTCGACGGGAGCCTGCAGACGCTGCGGCTCGGCCAGGTCCGCATCGTGCCGCTCGACATGAGCGGGCGTGAGCGCTTTCTCAGCCTTCTGGCCAACCCGGCGCTCGCCGCCTTCCTCCTGCTCGCGGGCGTGCTCGGTCTGTACGTCGAGTTCACCCACCCGGGGATGATCGCCCCCGGCCTGATCGGGGCCGTGTGCCTGCTGCTGTTCGCGCTGGCGACCCAGGTGCTGCCGATCAACTGGGTGGGGCTCGGGCTGATCGTCCTCGGCCTGGTCATGTTCGTGCTGGAGATCAAGGTGACCAGCTACGGCATGCTGACCCTGGGAGGCATCGGGTGTCTGGTGCTCGGCTCGGTCATGCTCTTCCGGGAGCTGGAAGGGATCCCCGGCCTGGAGACGGCCCGCGGCGTCGTCGCCGCGATCGCCGCGAGCGCGGGGATCCTCATGGCGATCCTCACGACGCTCGTCGTCCGGGCCTGGCGGTCGCGGCCGACCACCGGCGCGGTCGGGCTGCTGTCCGAGGAGGGGACGGCCATCACCGACCTCGACCCCGAGGGACGGGTGTTCGTCCACGGCGAGTACTGGAACGCGAGGGCTCGGCGCCCGATCGTGCGAGGCGCGCGGGTGCGCGTGGTGCGGGTGAGGGCGCTGCAGTTGGAGGTCGAGGAGATCAACTGAGGCCGCGGCCGTCCGCGGGGGAGGAACCATCATGGGTCTGTTCCCAACCGGTCCGGGACTGCTCGTCGTCATCGGGGCGCTGGTCCTGTGGCTCATCTCGAGCATCAAGATCCTGAACGAGTACGAGCGCGCGGTCGTCTTCCGTCTCGGTCGGCTGCTGCCGGCCGCCAAGGGACCGGGCCTGGCGATCGTCATCTTCCCCATCGACCGCATGGTGCGGGTCTCGCTGCGGACGGTCGTGCACGATGTCCCGCCGCAGGACGTGATCACGCGCGACAACGTCTCCGTCAAGGTCAACGCGGTCATCTACTACCGGGTGCTCGATCCGAACAAGGCGGTGGTGGAGGTCGAGCAGTACCACTACGCGACCTCGCAGCTGGCGCAGACGACGCTGCGGTCCGTGCTGGGACAGGTGGAGCTGGACGACCTCCTCAGCCAGAGGGAGCGCCTGAACACCCAGCTGCAGCAGATCCTCGACCGGCACACGGATCCGTGGGGCGTCAAGGTGTCCGCGGTGGAGGTCAAGCACGTGGACCTGCCGCCCGAGATGCAGCGCGCCATGGCGAAGCAGGCGGAGGCGGAGCGCGAGAAGCGGGCCAAGATCATCCACGCGGAAGGGGAGTTCCAGGCGGCCAGCCAGCTGGTCCGGGCGGCCGACAGGATCGCCACCAACCCGATGACCCTGCAGCTCCGGTACCTGCAGACGCTGACCGAGATCGCCACCGAGAAGAACTCCACCATCCTGTTCCCGGTGCCGATCGACATCCTTCAGAGCCTGAAGAAGAACCAGGGCTGACGGAGGCGGCGTGCCCGGTCGACCGCGGTCGGCCCGGCGCCGGGATCGCTGCCGGTGGAGGCGATGGACGATCGCGCGTGTCTGGCGGACGAGCTGCGTGTGGCGCGCCCCGTGCTGGCCGTCGCCCGGCAGATCGACGTCACCGGGGTCTCCGAGGGGATCGTCCGCGCGGTGCAGCAGTACGGGCGCGCCACGGCCGCGCTGCTGTACCTGTACGATGGGGAGCAGGACGTCTTCCACCTCAGGGCGAGCCACATCCCCTCGGACGACCCGCTCCGGAGGGGGATCCTGAGGCTCGACCTGGCGGAGCTGCGCGGCCGCGGGTCGCCCTCCGGCTGGACCCCGGCGGTGCTGCCCGCGCCGGCCGCGCTGCGCAACCTGGCGATCGAGCAGGTCCTGGCCGTCCCGCTCCCCGGCACCGGAGCGCTCATCGGCATGCTGCTCCTGGCCCGGGATCGCCAGGCCCCGCCCCCCGAGGACCGGGAGCGCATCGACCGGCTGGTGCCCGAGCTCCTGCCGTCGCTGGTCAACGCGATGCTGGTGGAGCGCTACCGGCACCTGATCATCAAGGACGACCAGACCGACTCGTACAACCGCCGCTACTTCGACCGCTTCCTGAGCGAGGAGGTCTACCGCGCGCACCGCTACAACACGCCGCTGTCGTTGATCTTCCTCGACATGGACAACCTCAAGGAGGTCAACAACCGTTACGGCCACGCCATGGGGAGCAAGGCTCTCCGCGAGGTCGCGCGCCGCCTGATCGGCGCCATCCGGGGGAGCGACAAGGTGTTCCGGTACGGAGGCGACGAGTTCTGCATCGTCCTGCCGGAGACCGATCTGCCGGGCGCCAGGGAGCTGGCCGAGCGGCTGCGGACGTCGCTCGGGACCAGATCGTTCCTCGTCGACGACACGCCGGGCATGGCCCTGACCGCGTCTTTCGGCATCGCCTCCTATCCCGAGCACGCGCGCACCAGCCTGGCGCTCATCCGGTGCGCCGACAAGGCGATGCAGAGGATCAAGTCGTCCGGCAAGAACTCGATCGGCGTGTCCGGCGAGGGCGAGACGGTTCGCGCCCTCGGAGGCGGCCGTTGAGGGCCGGCCGCCGCCGGCTGCGCTTCCTCGTCCTGGCGGTCGCCGCCGTCGCCTCGCTGATGGTCGTGGCCTCCCGCTGGGCCGGCTCGACGGTGCGCCGGAACGGTGCGGGGCACCCCGGTACGACGAGCCGCGCCGGCCTCCTCGCGGAGGCGGCCCCCGACCTGACCTTCTACCGCGCCCTCGGCCGCAGCCGCCCGCTCCGCTCCGGCCCCCGGCAGGGGATCGCGGGCGCGCCGCGCGACGCCGCCGGCGCCTGGATCGTCCAGGCCCTGGTCACCCGGGACCGCGCCAGGGCGCGGGCGTTGCGCCAGCGCCTGGCCGCCCGGGGCCTCCCGGCCAGCGTGGCGCGGGGGCGCGCCGACGGCAGGACCATCTACCGGGTCCGCGTGGGACGATACCGGGAGCGGTCCGTAGCCGACCTCGTCGCGCGGCGCCTCCGGTCCGAGCATGGGCTCGACCCGTGGGTGCTCAAGGAGGCCGACTGACATGGGAACCCGGGGCGGAGGGACGAGGGACAGGAGGCTTCTGGGCGACCTGCTGATCGAGAGGGGCCTGGTCACGCGCGCCGGTCTGGGGACCGGCCTCGAGGAGCAGCGCCAGCGCGGCGGGCGCCTGGGGTACACCCTCCTGAGGCTCGGGGCCGTCACGCCCGCGGCGTTCTACCTGTTCCTCAGGGACTACCAGAGGGGCCTGTCTCCCGACCTCGGCGGCGTCGTCCCGAGCGCCCCGGCGATCGACCGCGTCCCGGCCCGCCTCGCGTACCACTACGGCATGTTCCCGATCCGCGCCGACGACGGGGTCCTGGATCTGGCCATCGCCACCGCCGATGACGCGAGCCTGGTCCCGGCGCTCGAGGAGCTGACGGGGCTGCGGGTCGAGCCGCTCATCTGTCCCCCCTCCACGATCGCCGACGCGCTCGCCCGCTGGTACCCGGAGGAGGTCGAGCCGGGAGTCCTGTACCGCGCGGCCGGAGACAACCGGCTGGTGGTGTCGGACAGGCGCCGGGGATTGCGGCCGTTCCTGCCCGAGTCCTTGCGCGACGACGCCCCGTCCAGCGCGTGGCTGCGCGCGCTCGCCGCGGAGGCCATCCGACGCGGCGCCCGCCGC
>JBHIBC010000112.1:0-4375 GCA_046758905.1 Acidobacteriota bacterium
CCGGGGACCTGCACGGCCTGCGAGGCGAGGGTGGCTTTGCTTCCGGGCACGCGGAGCGCTACCCCATCACACTCGAATACGACTTCGAGTGACGCGCCGAACAAGGCGTGGGATGGCTGGTGTCAAGAAGGGGAGCACGTGCGAGGAAGTGGGCATTCACCAGTCCTGAGGCTTGTAGGGGGCGTGGGCTTCGCCCTCACATTGGCCGTCTTGTGGTGGGTGATCCAGCAACAGTTTGGTCAGGTCCTGAGACCGCTCATTACGGTCGGTGGAGTACTCGCCATGTTTCCGGTCGCTTGGGTTGGGCGAAGAGCGCTTGATGTGCAACCAACACCCGACCGTGCTGCCTGGGTAACAACAGTTGTTCATTACACCCTGATGATCCTGTTGGGCACGGCGATCATTGAGGCGATCGAGATGGGTCGGTTTTATCCTGGGTGGGCGATTCCACTGCAAAGAGAGATCGGCCTAGCCTTGATGGCGGTGGCGGCACCGGTGTTGTTGTCAACGGTAGTGAACCTCGCTCTGCAGGGTCTCGGGGCGCCGTTTGCCATTGCGTTGAGCCGACGGTTGGCGACGAGTTGGCTGTATGCGTGGACGCGCAACCCGATGGTTCTGAGTGGTCTTGTGTTTCTGATAGGCTTGGGGCTATGGCTGCGATCAACGCTGTTTGTGCTGTGGGTCGTTGGCCTCGTCACGCCGGCGATGTTGGTGTTCCTGAAAGTGTACGAGGAGAGGGAACTGGAGATCCGTTTTGGGGCATCCTACCTGGAGTACAGGGCAAAGACGCCTATGCTGTGGCCGAGAAAGCCGAAAGGGGGGCGTTCTTCCGGGAGCTGATCGCCGCAGTCGACTCGACGTATGCGGCACGGGCCGGCGCCCTAGATGCGCTCGAGCGCTGCGCCCAGCGCGGCCTCCAGCAGGCCCTGGGCCGCGCCCCGGTTCCGATCGAGCACCTCGTCCATCGCCGCGACGATCCGGGCGTCCACGGCGGCCAGGATCGCCGCCGGATCCGGGATGGCCCCGTCCGTGATGAGGTAGCTGTACGTGCAGGCCGTGCCCGCGCTGCCGATGAGGTCGGGGATGATGGAGAAGCGGCGGTCGGCCTCCTGCTGGATCTCCGTGGCCCCGACCTGACTCTCGCGGAAGGGGTAGTTGGCTCCGCACGCGACGACGGAGACGCCGACCGCCTCGAGCCACGCCAACCTCTCCCGGTCGATGGAGTTGGAGAGAGCCGCCGCGACGAAGATGTCGGCCGTCGGGCTGCGAAGGCGGGCGCGCTCCGCACCCCCCACACACCGGGGGTCGGGGGGGAGCCGCCGGCCCGGGCCCGTGCGGCGGGCGATCAGGTCCTCAACCTCGGCCGCGCCGAGCCCCGCGGGCTCGACGAGCGTCTTCTCGGCGTCGGCGATCGCGACGATCCGCGCGCCCGCCCGCGCCAGCTGCAGGGCGGCGCTCGCCCCGACGGTGCCGAACCCCTCGATGACGGCCCGGGCGCCCTCCAGGTCGAGTCCGCCGCGCGCGTAGAAGCACGCCACGGCCCGCGCAAGCCCGTAGCCGGCGGCCACATCCGAGACGGTGAGCCGCAGCCCTCGGACGCCGATCCCGTCCGGGAGCGGCGCGAGGAGGCCCGTCTCGAGCGCCTGGACAACGCGCTCGAACGCCTCGGGCGCGGCCCGCAGATGGCCGCGCAGGACCCCCTCCTGGGGATGCCGCAGCCCCGCGGCGCGGCACTGGGGGATCAGCTCCCGCGCCTCGTCCACGTTGAGGTCCGCGCCCGTGCCGTAGCACACGCGGATGAGCGGCGCCGCCTGCCGGAACCAGCGGGCGAGGACGTCGGGCTTCCGCGGGTCGCGGGGGTCGAAGTCGATCCCCGACTTCGCGCCGCCGATCGCGGGTCCGGAGAAGACGAACTTCAGCTCCATCGTCTTCGCCAGGTAGTGGAGCTCCTCGAGGGTGAGGCCCGCCCGCATCCGCGTGCCGCCCGCCGCCGCGCCGCCGCGGAGCGAGTTGATGACGAGCCACCCGCGCGCGCCCGTCTCCGCGTCCGTCCAGGAGACGACGCGATGCGGGGGCGTGCAGAGGAAGGCGCGATAGCGCGTCCAGACGTCAGGCGGTGCGCTCACCAGGCTCGCTCGCGCGCACAGGCTCGACGAAGACGTCCATCACGCCGCCGCACACCGCCGGGCTCCACGACTCCACGTCCTCGGTCAGCTCCACGCGGAGGAGCCGCGGCCGGCCCGAGCGGATCACCTCCCGCGCGGCCTCCAGCACCTCCGCCTCCCCGCAGCCGCCGCCGATGGTGCCGACCGCGCGCCCCTCGGCGTCCATCAGCATCCGGCTGCCCGCATCGCGCGGCGTCGAGCCCTTGGCCCGGACCACCGTCGCCAGGGCGACCGGCCGGTTGTGTCGCGCCGCGTCCAGGAGCGCCGCGTACAAGTCACGATCGTCCATGCGGGGCCCCTCGCTCGTGTCTCCGCTTCACCCGGCCCCATACATCCTCGCGCTCGGTCAGCGCGGCGCCGCTGCCGCCCCGCCGGTGCTGCACGAGCTCCGCCGCGATCGACACGGCGATCTCCTCCGGCGTCTCCGCGCCGACGTCGAGCCCGACCGGCGCGCGCAGGCTCTCCAGGCCCTCGGGATCGATCCCCTCGCGCAGGAGCGCCTCGAAGACCGCCCTCACCCGCCGCCGGCTCCCGATCATCCCCACGTACGCCGGCCGCAGTCGCGACTTTAGGAGATGGCGGATGCAGTCGTAGTCGTACTTGTGCGCCCGGGTCACGAGGACGATGTACGTGTCCGGCCCGACCGAAAGATCACGGAACGGGTCGGCGGGGTCCATCACGATGGCGCGCGCGGCCTCCGGGAACCGCTCGTCCCGGGCAAACTCCGGACGGTCGTCGAGCACCGTCACCCGGAACCCGATCATCGCCGCGATGCGGCAGAGCGGCTGCGCGATGTGGCCGGCGCCCACGATCACGAGCTCCGGGCGCGGCAGGTGGCACTCCACGTACACCTGCCAGACGCCGCCCGCCAGCGTGACTTCGTGGAGCCCCTGCCCGCCCGTCTCGAGGCACTCCCGCGTCAGGTCGAGCGCGCGCTCGTGGAGCTCCGCGATCCCGAGGTGACCGCTCACGGACCCACCGACCACCACCAGTCGCCGGCCGAGCGCCTCGCCCTTCGGCCCGTCCACGACGGTCGCCACGGCTGCGCGCGCGCCGCGGTCGAGCGCGTCCACGACCGCGCGGGCCGCCTCCGCGACGCCGAGCGCCGGGGCCTGGATCCGGCTCACGGCTCCGCCCCGAGATGTCGCCGGTACTCCTCCGGCGTGTCCACGTCGATGAGCGCGCCGCGATCCCGCACGATCACTTCCTCCAGTTCGTCCTCGTGGGCGTTCACGACCGACCGCGCACCCTCCGGTCCCCGGCCGGCGAGGAGTTCCGGAAAGACGGCGGACGCGAAGAGCGCGGGGTGTCCCCGCTCCCCCTCGCACACCGGGACCACGATCGGCGCGCGGCGCGCCCGGAAGGCGGAGATCAGGGCGGCCACGGTCCCCGGTTCGACCCGCGGGTGGTCCACGGGATGGACGACGACGGCCTCGACGCCTCCGCCGAGCGTCCGCAGGCCCGCGCGCAGCGAATCGATCTGCTCTCCCCCGCCCTCGCCCACCCACGCGACGCGCGCACCGGCCGACTCCGCCGCCTCGCCGATCGCTCGCACGCCGGGCGGGCACACCGCGACCACCTCGTCGCAGCCGCCCGCCTCCAGCGTGGCGATCGCCCGCGCGAGGAAGCTGGCCCCTTCGATCTCGAGGAGGGCCTTCGGCCGGTCCATCCGCTGGGAGCGACCGGCGGCCAGAACGATGCCAGCGATCACACGGTCCAAGATGCGCGTCCGCCTACGTCCCCGTCAAAAGGCCGCTTGACGCCTCGCGCGGCGGCGGGGTAAGATGCATCAGTAGCGGGGAGGCGGCCACTTGATCGACATCCTCACCCTCATCGTCAACGGCGACACGCGCGAGGTCGGGGTCCCGAGCCATTACACCCTCCTCGAGACGCTGCGCTACGTCCTCGGGTACACGGGCTCGAAGCAGGGCTGCGACAAAGGGGACTGCGGGGCGTGCACGGTGCTCCTCGACGGCGAACCCACCCTCTCCTGCATCCTGCCGGTCCAGGAAGCGGTCGGACACGAGGTCACGACCGTCGAAGGGCTCGCGGGGCCCGCCGGCCCCCACCCGCTCCAGGAGGCGTTCGACCTCTGCGGCGCGGCCCAGTGTGGGTTCTGCACCCCCGGCATCCTCGTGTCGGCCGCCGGCCTCCTGAGCCGGACGACGGGCCCGACCCGAGAGGAGATCCAGCTCGCCCTCTCGGGGAAC
>JBHIBC010000113.1:0-4311 GCA_046758905.1 Acidobacteriota bacterium
GAGAGCGGCGAAATCCGGGTTTCCGAAGTCCACGAATGCAGGGCGGCCATAGTGCTTCAGCTGTTTCCACCTGATCACGCCGTAGGCCGAGTCCTCGAAGACGACGCTGACGATCGACGTCGCCGCCCGGACCGCGGTCTCCAGCTCCTGCACGTTCATCAGGAACCCGCCGTCCCCGCAAGCCGCGATCACTCGTCGCGCGGGATCGAGGAGCTTGGCGCCGATCGCGCCGGGGAGCGCGATCCCCATGCTGGCGAACCCGTTGGAGACGATGCAGGTGTTCGGCCGCGCACAGGGATACATGCGCGCGATCCAGAGCTTGTGGGCGCCCACATCGCTGATCAGGATGTCGTCGTCGCCCAGCGCCTCGCGGAGCGCGCGCACCAGCCGCTGCGGCTTCACGGGGAAGGCGTCGTCCTCCGCCTCCGCATCGAACTGGTTCCCGATGATCTCTCTCAGGGCGCCGGCGCGGCGCACGTGGTGGGGGCCCGCGCGGCCGGAAGTGCGCTCCGCGATCCGAACGAGCGAGGCGGCGATCGCGCCCTGCACGCCCACGGCCACCTGATAGGCCGAGTCCACCTCGGCCGGAGACGGGTCGATATGCACGATCTGCTTGTCGCCCCTCGGGTTCCATCGTGCCGGCGCGTACTCCACGAGATCAACCCCGACGCAGACCACGACGTCGGCGCGGTCGAGGCCGCACGAGAGGTAGTCGCGCTCCTGGAGACCGACGGCGCCCAGAGACAGCGGATGCGCGGCAGGGAGGCTCCCCTTCGCCATGAACGTTTCCACGACGGGAATCCCGAGGATCTCCGCAAAGCGGCGCAGGGCCTCGGCCGCGCGGCCGCGTATCACGCCGTTCCCCGCGAGCACGATCGGATCCCGAGCTTGCGAGATGATCCTCGCCGCCCGCTCGACCTGTGGATCGAGGGGCTCCGTCGGAAAGGGTTGCTGTCGAATCAGCGGCTCGAGGCCGGAAGGGGCCTGAGCATTCGCCACGTCCTCCGGGAGGTCGAGGTGGGTGGCGCCCGGCTTCTCCGTCTGCGCCACCTTGAACGCCTTCCGCACAGCCTCCGGCACGACCTCCAGGCGGACGACCTGCACGTTCCACTTCACCGCCGGCCGAAAAAGCGCGACCAGGTCGAGGTACTGGTGCGACTCCTTGTGGAACCTCTCGGTCCCGGCCTGGCCGGTGATCGCGACGAGCGGCGCCCGGTCGATGTTCGCGTCGGCCACGCCGGTGAGAGCGTTCGTCGCCCCCGGACCCAGGGTCGCCAGGCAGGCGCTCGCCTTCCCCGTCAACCGACCCTGAACGTCAGCCATGAAGGCGGCGCCCTGCTCGTGTCGCGTTTGCAGAAAACGGATCCTGGAGTCCAGAAGCGCGTCCAGCACGGCCAGGTTCTCCTCCCCCGGCACGCCGAACATGTACTCGAGCCCCTCGTTCTCAAGACAACGGACCAGGAGTTCCGCTCCAGTCATCTGCGAGCCTCCCTATCTCCAAGAACCGAACGGGGCGATCCCCCACGGCCATGATGGTCGCCCAGGTACCCGGCCGCAGCCCCCGGCCCGGTCCCCCGCGAAAACCGATCACCCCACGCCTCCCCGCGCCTCCCCCTACAAGCCCGCCGGTGGGCGGTCCCATCGAACCTGATTGCGTCGCGCACACGAAGAGATGTACAGTAGGGCCCGCGCCACCGCACGACCTCAACCGCATGGTGAGCCATGATGACGATCGTGGAGGACCGCCAGGAGCAACTTCTCGAAGAAGTTCGCTCCCTTGTGGAGTCCGGCCAGACCCGAAAGGCGCTCACCCTCCTGCCCGCGCTCCACCCTGCGGACCAGGCTGACCTCATCGCCTGGCTCTCCGACGAGCAGCGTGAGCCGATCCTCCGGGCCCTCACCTCGGAGGAGATCGCCCACATCCTCGAGCACCTGAGCGCCGAGCCTCGCCAGCAGCTGCTCCAGCACTTCGTCCCCGCTCAGCTAGGCCCGCTCCTCGACCTGCTGCCGGACGACGTTGCCGCCGACGCCGTCCAGCAGCTGCCGGACGAGGAGGCGCGGGCTGTCCTCGCGCACATGACCCACCGGGCGAAGGTCGAGCCCCTCCTGGTGCACGAGGAGGACAGCGCCGGCGGTCGGATGATCCCCGACATCCTGGCACTCCGGCGGGACTGGACCTCGGACGAGGCGATCCGCTTCCTGCGAACCCAAAAGCCCGACGTCGAGCAACCGTACTACCTCTACGTGCTCGATGCGGCCCGCCGTCTCGAAGGGGTCGTGAGCCTCCGGCAGCTGATCATCGCCGACCCCGACACCCCGCTCGCGGAGATCATGGACCGCGAAGTGATCTCCGTGGACACGGGGACCGACCAGGAGGTCGCGGCCGAGAAGATGCGGCACTACGACCTGCTCGCTCTCCCGGTCGTGGACGAGCACGGTCGGCTCGTCGGCGTTCTCAGCGCCGACGACGTCCTCGACGTCCAGGTCGAGGAGGCCACGGAGGACATGTACCGGATGGCCGGGCTGGCCGAGCACGAGAGCCTCTTCCGGCCAGTCCGGAAGTCGGCGCCGCCACGGCTCGGCTGGCTCGCCGTGAACCTCGCGACCGCCTTCCTCGCCGCCGCCACCGTCAGCCTCTTCGAGTCCACGATTGCACAGGTGGCCGCCCTGGCCGTCTTCATGCCCGTGATCGCCGGGATGGGGGGGAACGCGGGCATCCAGACGATCACGCTCGTCGTGCGCTCGCTCGCCCTGGGCGAGATCGATCTCCCCGACGCGAAACAGGTACTCCGCAGAGAAGTCGTCATCGCCGCGATCAACGGCGTCGCTCTCGGAATCGTCGTCGGCGTCGCGGCGTGGCTCTGGAAGGGCAACGCCTGGCTCGGCGTCGTCGCGGGGATCGCGATGCTCCTCAACATCGCGAACGCGGTCCTCGTCGGCGTTCTCGTCCCCCTCGGGCTCAAAGCACTGCGGGTCGATCCGGCTCTGGCCTCGGGGATCGTCGTCACCACCTTCACCGACGTGATCGGCTTCCTGATCTTTCTGGGACTGGGCGCGCTGCTCATCACCCGGCTCATCTGATCCGCAAAGCGCGGCGCCATGAAGCGTCCCCTCTTCGTAGCGTCGGCGCTCTCCGCGGGGCTGGGCGTCGCGGGCACGATCGCCTTCTTCACCGTCGTGCCGGGATACGTGGACCGGCAGCTGAACGCCGTTGAGGCCCTCCCACCCCATCGCGTCTCGCAGGAAGCGATCCGCTTGCACGAGCGCCTCTTCGTCGCCGACCTCCACTCCGATCTTCTCCTGTGGTCCCGCGATCCGCTCGCACGCGCCGACCACGGGCACACCGACCTGCCGCGGCTGCGGGAGGGCAACGTCGCGCTCCAGGTCTTCTCCGTGGTCAGCAAGGTCCCCAAGGGACAGAACTACGATCGGAACGACAGTCGGTCGGACAGAATCACGCCGCTCATCGTCGCCCAACGGTGGCCCCTCGCCACCTGGCGCAGCCTGAAACAGCGAGCGCTGTATCAGGCCAGACGCCTTACAAAGGCAGCGGCCCGCTCCCAAGGGAAGCTCGTGTGGATCCGCTCGGCCGCCGATCTCGAGCGGTTCGTCGAGCGGCGGGAGGCTGAGCCCAAGATCACGGCGGCGCTTCTGGCAATCGAGGGGCTGCACGTGCTGGAGGGGGAACTCCGGACCCTGGAGGTCCTCTACGAGGCGGGCTTCCGGATGATGGGGCTCGCCCATTTCTTCGACAACGAGGTCGCCGGCTCGGCGCACGGCGTGGACAAAGGCGGACTCACACCGCTCGGCCAGCAAGTCGTGCGCCGGATGGAGGAGCTAGGCATCCTCGTAGATCTCGCCCATGCTTCCCCCCAGACCGTCGAGGAGGTCCTGGATCGCGCCACGCGACCGGTCGTCGTTTCCCACACGGGGGTCCAGGGGACCTGCCCCGGGCCGCGCAACCTGAGCGATGCGCAGATCCGGAGGATCGCGGCGAACGGCGGCGTGATCGGCATCGGGTTCTGGGCAGGCGCCGTCTGCGCGATCGACCCTCCTTCCATCGCGCGCGCCATGCGTTACGCGGTCGATCTGGCTGGCATCGATCACGTGGCCCTGGGCTCGGACTTCGACGGCTCGACCCACACGTACTTCGATGCCGCCGGGCTCGTGCAGCTGACCGACGCACTACTCGAGGCAGGGTTCGGCGAAGAGCAGATACGAAAGATCATGGGGAGCAACGCCCTCCGCCTGTTGAAGGAGACCCTGCCCCGAGAGGGATGAGCCCGCGACCCTGCGACGGCTTCCCCGCTC
>JBHIBC010000114.1:0-4165 GCA_046758905.1 Acidobacteriota bacterium
GGGGGGGGGGGGGGGGGGGGGGGGGGGGGGGGGGGGGGGGGCCCCCCCCCCCCCCCCCCCCGCCCGGTCGCCGGCCCGCTCCCGCCGGCCCTGAGGCTCAGGGGGGACGATGCCGCGGGCGGGGCGGACGCGGGGGCGCCGCGGCGCCCGGGCGGGCGCCTTGACGAAGTACTCGTCCTCCTCGGCGGGCTCGACCTCGGGCTCGTCGCCGCGGTCTCCCTCGTCGAGGAGCATGTCGATCTGCTCGGCCTCCTCGAGGGCCTCGTGGATGACGTCCTCTGGGGCGACCCGGGGCTCCTCTTGCAGCGAGGTGGCGAGCGAGGAGGCGGCCCGGGCCGTCGCCCGGGCGAGCGCGGCCTCGGAGACGACCGTTGGCCTCGACCTCCGGGAGCGCCGCGACCTCTTCCTCCGGGACCCGCCGCCGGCGGGCCGCGGCCTGCCCACCGCGGACTTGCGCCTCCGGCGTGAGCCCCCGGGCCGCCTCGGGGAGCGCTTCACGCTAGCCCCCCTTCGACCGCAGGAAGATCCCCTGCGGGTCGAGCTCGTCGCGGATGATCCGGATCTCCTCGGCGGTCGGGGGCGGCGTCTCGCTCAGGTCGCTCGCCACCTTGAGATCCCAGCCGACGTTGTCCCGGATCTTGTCGAGGGTGACGCCCGGATGGATGGATCGGAGCGCCATCTCGCGGCTGTCCGGATCGAAGCCGTACACGCCCATGTCGGTGATCACCAGCTCGGGTCCGCCGGATAGGCCCAGCGAGTCCCGCTCGCGGCCCCCGCCGAGGTACCCGGGGCTGGTGATGAAGTCGACCCGCTCGGGGAAGTTCCGTCTGGAGTTGTTGATGACGACGACCACCCTCTTGGCAAGCGCCGCGATCTCGCAGGCGCCGCCGCTGCCCGGCAGGCGGACCTTCGGCCTGTCGTAGTCGCCGATGACGGTGGAGTTGATGTTGCCGAACCGGTCGATCTGCGCGCCGCCCAGGAACCCGACGTCGATCAGGCCCCGCTGGAGGTAGAGGTTGAACACGTCGAGCATCGGGACGACGGCGAGCGAGCCGGTCACCAGGCACGGATCCCCGATCGAGATCGGCAGCCGCTTCGGGACGCAGCCCACGGCGCCCGACTCGTAGATCATGCAGAGCGCGGGGGCGTGCATCCGGTAGGCCAGGTTGACGGCCAGCGAGGGGACGCCGATGCCGACGAAGACCACGTCGCCGTTCTTCAGCTCCCTGGCGGCGCGGGAGCACATGAGCTCGGACGTCGTGTACCCGGACATCCCCCGTCCCTCAAAAACCGTAGTTGACCGGCGCGCACATCTGCCGGTCGGCCCTGAGATCCTCGCACCGCTTCCCCATCTTCTCGATGTAGGCGCCGCGGCCCGGCAGGCCGTGGACCCACTCGTCGAGGTAGGCCTTCAGCCTCCCCTCATCCCGCGAGATCGGATCCCACTGGACGTAGAAGTCGTTGTCGCGGTCGTAGACCCCCTGGACGAACGACGGGTGGGCGCCGAAGGGCTCGTGCACCACCGCGCTCACGATCGTGCCCGGGATCACGGTCCGGTTCGGGTCGGAGCGGATGACCGCGGGGTCCACGATCTCCTCCACCGTGACGATCACTTTCCGGCTCGCGAACGCCGCCTCCTTCTGAACGCCGTACAGCCCCCAGATCTGCGTGTTCCCGTCGCCGTCGGCCCGCTGCGCGTGGACCACCGTCACGTCCGGGCGCAGCGCCGGGACGCACCACAGCTCCTCGCCTGTGTACGGGCTCTTCACTTTCCTGAACGCCGGGTTCACCTTCGTCAGGTCGGTCCCGGGGTAGTTGCGGGTCGGCAGGAACGGCAGGTTCGAGGCGCCGGCCATCAGCCGCAGCACCATCCCGAAGTGGGTGTACTCCTCGATCTCCAGCGGGCGCGGGCGACCCTTCTCCACGGCGCGGCGGAAGGCGTGCAGCGGCCCGACGCCCGGATTGCCGGCCCAGGAGAAGACCATCTTGCGGGCGCAGCCGGCGGCGATGAGCTGGTCGTAGATCAGGTCCGGGGTGAGCCGGCAGAGGGTGAGATCCTTCTTCCCCTGGCGGATGATCTCGTGTCCGGCCGCGAACGGTATGAGGTGGGTGAACCCCTCCATGACGATGACGTCCCCGTCCCGCACCAGGCGGGCGATCGCCTCCTTCATCGTCATCACTTTCGACATGGGTGGGTTCTCCGGCCCCGGCCACCCTGCGCGGAGCCCGCGAGGCTCACGTAGACCACGGCCCGGGCGGTCTGTTTCGCCTGCCTGCCGACTCTCTTGGCGAGAACGACGCGATCATAGCATAGGCCGCCGACGCCATCGCCGCAATACCTCTGCGGCGCACCGCTATTCGCGAGAGCGACGAACGATTCGAGCGGCGAGACAAGGATCTACAGACCTCGGGTGGCGAGCACTTCCCAGGCGGGCGTACGATCGCCGTTGCAGCTGATCATGCGTGGGGCTCTCAGGAGGGCCACCTCAAAACCGAGTCGTGTGTAAAGCTTCCGAATGCGCTCGGTGGCTTGGTTGGAGAGGACGACGGGTCCCGAGTGTCGTGCCAGCCATCGGGCCAGCCGCTCCTGGTCATTCCAGCCGAATCCCTCGCGGGAGTACTGGGTGAACTCTACGTCGTAAGGCGGATCCGCGTAGATGAAGTCGCCGGGACGGATCTCGACGTCTTCAAAATCTCCGCAGGAGAACTCCCACTCTGCGAATATCTCGCTGTATCGGACGAAGTCCCTGTCGTAGTTGATCGTCGTGTACCGCCCGAACGGGACGTTGAACTCGCCACTTCGACTGAAGCGGCAGAGCCCGTTATATCCGGTCCGATTCAGGTAATAGAAAAGCTCGGCGGCTCTCCTGCTAGTCGATCCGCCCCGCGCGATGAGTCGGTTGAACTGCTTCCTGTGTGCGTAATACAGCTCCTCGTCGTTGTCCATGCGCAGGGTGATGCGCAAGCCTCGCTTGAGCCATCGATAGAAGTTGATCGTGTGAGGGTTGATGTCGTTGAGCAAAGCCCTTCTCGGCATCAAGCCGAGTGTCGCAGCGAGCCCGCCGCAGAGCGGCTCGACGAGGCGTCTGTGGCTGTGCCCGGACCAGATCCGCGAGAGGGAGGGCACAAGCCATCGCTTGCCTCCGGCCCATTTCAGGAGGCGGAGCCGGTGCGGGTCGGACGAGGGCGAAGAGCCGTGCGAGCGCGGGAGGCGCGTACGCAGGTTCCGCAGGCGATCCGGACTAGTCGGCATCTGGGTCCAACGCGGACTCAGGCATCGACCTCCACTATAGCAGAGACGCCCGCGGGGGTGGGGTGACCGCGGGCGGAGGCGGGCGCCGCCCGGCGCGGGAGTCATGGTTGCCCGGGGCCCCGATGAGCGATAATCTGCCGCGAGAGGGGCGGACACCACCTCGCCACGAATCTGCGCCGGGTCGAGCCGGCGGGGAGGCACACGATGATGCGATATCGAAGCGGTCTCGTAGGGTTCTCGGGCGTGGTCGCCACGGTCCTGGCGCTGATCGGCGTCGGGCCGGGGCCGTCCGGGGCGGAGGTCCGGTCGACCGCCACACCCGCCGAGATGGTGGCCTCCTTCGACGCGCTGGCCGACGCCGTCCTGGCGGTGAGGCGGACGGAGGAGAGCCTCGTCCGGTCGATCCTGGGGGCCACTTACGCGCACGCGCGGGTCGAGCTGCGCAGGGCGCGCGCCTCCATCGGGTCCGGCGATCAGCAGGCGGCCCGGCGCGCCCTCGAGAACCTCGCGGCCGTCGTCGGCCACCTGGGCACCGAGGGGGACCGCGCCGTGGCGGCGGTCCGCAAGCGTCTGGTCGAGGGCGGACACCATCACAACGCCAAGGGTGAGGCCGCGGGCATCTACGACGAGGGATACGTCATCGTCACCCGGGCCGCGAAGAAGGTGTTCCTGGACGCCTCCAGGGCGATCGGTCAGCTGGCGCCGGCGCCGGAGTCCGGAGCCCTGGAGGCCGAGTGGAGCAGGGTGGAGTCGACCTGGTCCGAGCTGATGCAGGCCGCGGGCTGAGCGCGCGCCGGATCCGCGGCGGCCCGCGCCGCCCGGCCGGCCGGGGGCGGGCGGCCGCGGTGTCCTGTCTGGCGATCGGCCTCGCGGCGGCGTGCGCGCACGGCATGGCTCCTCCGACGGGCCCGC
>JBHIBC010000115.1:0-3792 GCA_046758905.1 Acidobacteriota bacterium
GATGTATGGGGATGAGTTGAACTCCCGCGTCGGCGGCAAGGGCCTCCAGCTCTTCGGCGCTCAGAAAGGCCCCGGGGCCGGTCTCGGCCCGCTCCCGCGCGGCCTGCCAACAGCTCCAGATGGCCTCCGGAGGGTCGGAGATGTTAACCAGGCGGTTGGCGTCGGCCAATGACTCGATCACGCGCCAGTCGGGGACGAGCTCGAAGGCGAGGAGCTCGGGGTCCTCCTCGAACAAGAGGTAGAGCGACTGCACGATGCGATCGACGGTGGCGCCGACGAACATCGCGAGCAGCGTGTCCCGCCGGGGTTCGAGGAACCGGCGGAGGCCCTCGGGCACCCGGGAGGCGCCGAGCTCCAGGAGCTCGTCGGCGCCGAGCGCGCCCGGGGTGCCCGGGACGGCCCAGAGGTCGTCGGTGCCCTGGAGCTCGAGGGCCTCGGCGCGCAACCCGGGATCCCACTCCCGGACGCGCGCCGGCACGGTCAGGCCGAGGGCGCCGTTGTCGCCCGCGAGCTCCTGCCAGGGCTCCCCCCGCAGGAGCTCGGCGGTGAGGTCGAGCGCGGCGGCGTAGCTGACGAGCGCCTCGACGTAGAGCTCCTCGCCCAGGAGGTCGGGGTCCGCCAGGAGCATCGGCGCCTCCGTCAGGATCGCCGCGGCGCGCTCGCGCTCCTCGATGTCTCGGAGCCCCTTGCGCGCCAGCTTCGGCGCGAGCAGGGTGTGGAGCGGCCGCGCCGCCGGCGGGGTTCGGACCACGATCGGCTCGCCTCTGAGGCCGCGCTCGAAGGCGAAGGCGCCGCCGACGATGGCCCCGACGATGGCGCCGAACGACAGGCCCACGCCGAAGAGCTGATCCGTCGTCTGCAAGACCTCGATCGCCGCGCCGAGCCCGGGCAGCCGGCGCGCGATCCGCAAGCGGCGTTTCAGCCGCGCGCGCCGGCTGAAGGGGTTCAGGCCGTGAAAGCCGCCCATGACCTGCTTGAGGGCGCGCCCGAACAAGAGCGCCGGCAGCCCGGCGGCGAGCGCCGCGCGAGACCCGAAGCAGATGGCGGCGAACGCGGGAAGCGCGAGGAGCCCCATGAACGCGAGCAGGTTGAGCAGATCGGCCACGCCGAGCACCCACCCGATGCCGGGGATCAGGCGTTTCGCCAGGCGCGGGGCGCCGATCCGGACGCCCCAATAGGCCAGGCGCGCGAGGCTCGCGACGGTGGAAAAGAAGTCCTGGACGTTGTCCAGGGCGGTGAGGATGGCGCCGAACGACTGACTGAAGCGGGGTTGCGCGGCGTCGCGGATCGCGCGCGCGATGCCCCGCCGGCGGTCGAGCTCCGCGACCTGCTCGGGGCGAAGCGGCGAGGGGCGCCCCTCGCGCAGGGCCCGGAAATGGGCGACGCGCTCGGGACCGCTGATCGGCACCCGCGGCGTCAGCCGCACCACGTCATCCCAGCGCGGGACGCGCACCACGAGCGATTCGCCGCGCTCGATGCGCAGCCGGAGGTCCCGGGCGCGTCGCTCGGCCTCGTCCGGGCCGATCAGGCCCTCGAGGCCCCCCATGAAGCGCTCATACTCGGCGATGAAGAAGGCGCTAATATCGACGCGGAGCGGCACGACCGCCGAATTACTCCGGGCCCGGCGGTCGCGGCCCGGAGCGATCGAGGAGGAGCACCAGCCGCACGTTCAGCATGGCGATCTGCTCGCGGATTTCCCGCAGGCGCCCCTCCACGCGCCAGAGGAGAAAGAAGGCGACCGCCCCGGGAAAGCCGAAGTTTCTTACGAACTCGTACAAGTCGGGCATCGGTAGTCGTGATGGAGGTTCGCGCCCGTGGGCGCCTCAAAGCAGCGCAGGCACCAGACCGAGAGCGTGAGAATCCGATCCTCCCAGGGCGCGCGCGGGAGCGCGACGAGCTCGTAGTGGCGCTCGTGGGCGAAGAGCTCCCGGCCGCAGCCCACGCAGCGCGGCTTCACGGCGTCAGCCCCGGGACGGGGTCGGGCACGACGATGATCTGAATGGCCAGGCGCTCGGCCACAAAGCGCAGATCGTCGGTCAGATGATCGGTCACGATCACCGGGACGAGCGGCAGGCGCGTGAAGCCGTCGCGCTGCGCGAGGACCAGACCGCCGAGCGCCTGGCCCACGGCCGAGAGCCCGGCGTTCGGTTTGACTTCGATCACCCAGACCTCGTCCGAGCGGAACCCCACCACGTCGATCTTCACCGCGTTGAGGTACTGGTAGGCCCGGACGAAGTCCGGCTCCGCGGTCGGGTCTTCGATGACCACGCCGCCGAGCGCGACATCGTAGGCGAAGCCGGTGAACGTCTCCCCGCGCAGCGCGAGGAAGCGCTCCCAGAGGACGGCGTCGCGCCGGCCGAAGTGCGGGTAGTTGCCGGTGAGCTCGGGGCCGACGATGACCAGGTCATTCACCGGGGACATGTCAGCGTCGGCCCCCGATGAACTCCGGCGGACATGGGGTGTCCACCGTGGGGAGGTTATTGGGGTCCAGGTGCGGAAAGCAAATCCGAAACACCTCTGGAGTGAGATTCCGCACCCAGGTCTGACACCCCATGCCGCCGAAGGGCCAGCAGCAGCTAAAGCAGAGCGGCTCGACGCGCGTGAGCGGGAGGGCCAGCGCGCGCCGCTGCTCGGTCTGCGCGACCGCCCGGGCGCGCGCGATCTGGGTCTCGAGGGCCGTCAGGAGCACCGCGCGCCGCCGGGGCGGCGCCGGCTGAAACGCGATCGCCCGGCGGAGCGCCTGGACGCGGGCGCGTTCGATCAAGACCGGGACCGGCGCCGGCAGGCGGAGCCCCGGGCACCGGATTTGTTGCCCGAGGGCCTCCGCCTCCGCCACGTTAAACGTGAAGGTGGTTTTGCGCGTCTTCGGGTCCACCGTCGCCTGCCGGCTGATCCCGGCGACCTGGGGGAAGCAGCCGGCGAGGAGCTCGGGGGAGGCATTGGTCAAGAGCGGGATCAGGCCCACCCAGCCCCACGGCCAGCAACAGGACTGCACGAGCGGGAGGCCATCCTGGCACCCGAGGGTCGGCCGAATCTCCGCCGGCGTATCCGAGGGGACCGTCTCCAGCGGCATCGCTCAGGCGCCCTCCGGGCGCACGACGTAGATCAGGGGAAGCTGGCGCGCGCTCGCGCCCCGGCGGCGCGTGACCGGCTCGAAGGCGCCGCCGGCGACGCGAATCTCCCCGCGCGCGCCCACCAGGACGGCCGCGGGGTCCAGCTCCGGCACCGGCTCGAAGGTCGCCTCGACCGGATCAGGCGGCGCCGGACGTGGGATGCCGGCCCCGGGCCGGCCTACAAGAAATTTAGCAGGAGCTCGCGATCGACGTTGGTCAGGAGGCGGAGCGAGCCCCAGACACTCCCGGCCGACCCGAGCTGGGAAGTCACCTCGAAGGAGAGCGAGAAGCTCTCTTCGAGGATCGGCGTCCCCAGGCGATGCTCGGAGGCGACCTCCTCGTTCGCCCCGGCCGCGGGGAGAAAGCCGCGGATGGCCGGGTCGAGCACCTGCGTGCTCACCGCGCGCAGGACTTCGGTCACGACCACGCGCCCCGTGGTCGGCGGCACGTTCGTCTGGAGGTCTTGGTTCGACTCCGCCTCCGGCGCGCTATTGATCGAGATGGTGAAGTAGGGCGGCGGGTCGGCGTTGGGCAGGGTCGAGTACATGGCCAGCCGGTCGAGAACCGCCGGGCCGGGGAACAGGCGCGTCACCTCGCGCGTCCGGCGGTTCGAGAGGCTCATGTTGAACGAGAAGGCGATAATCTCGACCGTGGGGAGTTGGATCGGCGGCAGCCCCGG
>JBHIBC010000116.1:0-3699 GCA_046758905.1 Acidobacteriota bacterium
CCGCTCGACGCTATCCGGACGCTCGGGCTCGGGACCGTCCGGGGTGCTGCCGCAGCCGTCGTCCCCGGCGGGGGCGGGCGGCCGAGGACCGAGGCCTGGCTCGTAGATCGCCTCTCCCGGAGCCCCGCCGGAGATGGCGGCGTGGTACGTGCGGTACCGTTCTCGCTGACACGCCACCCAGCGCGCCCGCGATGCCAAGACGCGGGAGCCCCACTCGACCAGCCCCGCGGTCCAGGCTTGTACGACGGAGGACGCGGCCTGCGCACGAAGCGCCTCGTTACGCTGGGCGAGGACCGCCCGAAAGCGCTGCAGGGTCGACGCGTACCCCGGATCCACCAGGGAGAGGACGATGTCCAGAAACCGCCGGCGGCGGGCCGGCGAGCCCCGGACGATCTCGATGTCGTCCAGGCTGAAGACGACCGCGCCAAGAGCCCCGATCGCGTCGACGAGCCGCCCGGCCTCGGCTCCATCGATCGTCACCTTCTTGCGGCAGTCGGCCCCGCCATACGCCGCGGTCAGTTCCGTCCGGCCTCCCGGCCGTGACACCTCGCCGGAGATCCGGAAGGCCTCACCTCCGAACCGGATGAGCTCGCTGTCCCGCGCCCCCCGGAAGGAGCGGAATACCTCCAGGTAGTAGATGGCCTCCAGGAGGTTGGTCTTGCCGGAACCGTTGGGTCCGACGATCGCGACGCCGGGTGTCGGAAAGTCGCACCGCAGCTCGCGGAAGTTCCGGAAATCCCGCAGCTCGAGGCGCCCCACGGAAGTCCGTCGGGCCTCCGTTTCCGCCTCGGTAGGTGCGTGCGCGGCGCCATGCATCGTCAACACTGAAAATAACCCGAAACCCCTTGTCGGGCAACGAAAAAAGCGTCCTCTCGACGCTCGGAGCTACCGTGCGCGCCGCAAGATAGCCGGCCGGCCCCTCGCCCGTGAAGTCCTCGGGGCCGGTCGCCCGCCCCGGCCGGCGCGTCGGGCGCCGGTTGGCGGATGCCGCCCTGGCCGAGGCTCTTGCGGGACCTCTCGTGCGGTGGTCATCATGCCGCCTCTCATGCTCTTCACACCCAAGGATCGAGCGCCGACGCTTGTCGCGCCTCGGGCCGGCCGGAGGACCGTTCTCGTCCTCTTCGTCTCGGCTGCCCTCCACTCGGCCATCGCCCTTCCTGGCGTCGCGGTCCAGCCGGCACCCGATTCCTTCGAAGCGCCCCCTTTCGGTGATCAATACGAAATGGCGGGCGGACCCTTCACGCCCGGCGTACGCGTCGCCGCGAGTCGGGACATCAGCCCGTGGGTCAATCGGGCGCTGGCGCTCGGTGCTCTCGTCGCCTTCGACGTGCAGGTCCGGAGCGCCGTACACCGATGGCGGGGCGAACTGGGGGATGACCTCTCGCGGTGGGCCAAGCGGCCGGGCGACTGGCAATTGGTGGGACCGGTGGCGGCCGGTGGCTCGCTCCTCATCGGCTGGATGGTGGATGGAGGGGAGGGGATCGAGAAGGGGGTCGCCGCAATCGCGGGCATGGTGGCGGGGTCAGCGGTGAGCGAGGGATTCAACCGGGTCGTCGGCCGGGGACGGCCGCGCTGGGGGGACGGGGCCCTGAGCTTCCGACCCTTCAGCGGCCACAGCTCCTTCCCCTCCGGCCACGCCGCCCTGGCCTTCAGCCTCGCCGGCGCGCTCGACGCCGTTACGGAGAGCCGGGCGGCCGCTGCGGTCGGCTACGGCGTCGCGGGCCTCGTCGGGGCCTCGAGGATCTACGACGACCAGCACTGGCTCTCGGACGTGGTGGTCGCGGCGGTGGTCTCCTCGGCCGTCGCTCGCCACGTCGCCGGGGGTGTGGCCCGCGGCCTCCGAGGAGGCGTCACCGGCAGCCCGGCCGGAGGCAGCGCTCGCAGCCCGGGCGGAGGCGTCGCCGGCAGCCCGGCCGGAGGCAGCGCCGGTAGCCGCGCCGGCCCCCCGGGGAGGGCGGAGGACCGGACCGGCGGACCGCGGCTCGCGCTCCTCGCCACCCCCTCTCGCCTCGGCGTGCGGCTCACCTTCTAGGGCGTGCCGCTCACCGGCTGGCCGCGAAGACGCGAGCCGGCAGGCGGAGAACCGCGTGGACGCCCGCGTGGTCCGACGGCCACAGGCCGGCGGCCGTGCGGTCCGACGGCTCTTCGCCCACCAGCTGCGCGTGCGTCGCGCCCGTGAGGTGCCCGTCCCGTACGGCGAAGGGATCGCGCAGCAGGATGTAATCGATCCGCTGGAAGAGCTCCGGAGATGGGTTCTGCAGATCGTCGGCCTGGCAGCAAGTGTTTCCCACCCCGCGCGGCTCCCCATCCAGCCACACGTCCGCGAAGCCGGCACCAAGCAGCGTCGCATAGGTCGGAGTGGAGCTCCCGTCCGCTGCCGAGTTCAGGTCGCCCACGAGCAGCACCGGCAGCGTCTCGTCCCCGAGCTCCTCGAGGAGCTCGGCCGCCTGCGCCGCCTGGATGCCGGGCCCGGTCTCGGCGGGCTCGAGGTGTGTCGACACGAATCGGAGCCGGTGGCCTACGATCTCCGCGGTCAGGGCTGTCCAGCCCCGGAGCACCGTGACGGGGGCGCCGCCCGGGATGGGCACCACGAGGTTCTCCTTGAAGTTCCGCTCCTCGACGTCCGACACTCCGACATCGGAGCGTACCAGGATCACTTCGGAATCGGTGAGCCGGATGTCGTCCAGGCCGGTGGCCGTGACGACGGGAAGCTCGACGTCGAAGCCGCTCGACTGGGCCGCCACGGTGTAGGCCAGGCCCCGGTCGGCCAGCGCGTCCATCAGGATCGCCAGGAAATCGAGCGCTACGTCGGTGGCCGGCGTCGTTCCTCCGACCGCCGCGTCTCCGGGCGACTGGATGCGGAAGAGCGAAACCTCCTGAAGGCCGATCAGATGCGGGCGCGTCGCGGCGACCTCATCGGCCAGAGCCTGCGCCCGCGCCGCAAAGTCGGTGGCCTGTACCGCCGCCCAAGCCTCCGCCGCGACGAATGGGATTTGGAAGGGATCCTGCACGGCGAGGATCACGTCGATGTTGGCTCCGACGTACAGGTTGCGGGTCAGCACAGAGATCGCCTCGGAGCGAGCATTCCCGTTTCCCGAGCCGCCGAACCGCGAGGCATTCGCACCGGCCGCCTCGGGGCTCGGGCCGGTGAGGTCGGAGTCTCCGCACGCGGCGACGGCCGCCAGCATCGCCGCCCATAGCATGAATCGTTTCATGACACCTCCCTTGTTCAGGCCGACGGCGCCACAGCTCCGCCCCGTACCTTCCCCGTTCGCCGGAGCGTATCGGTGCTTGCCCCGGGAGGGTCGGATCTCCGTCGGCTCGGCGGCTATCGTCGCGGACGTGGATCAAGGAGGAGTCAAGGAAGACGGCGGCCGGCCAAGGGGGTGCGGGACCGCATGCGGCAGGCCGGCCGCGGATCGCGGCCGTTCATGGCAGGCCGGCTCGCCCGCGCCCGGTCTCGCGGGGGTGTCAGGACCCGGGAGGGCGCCGCGGGCTCGCGGCGTTGGCGCTAGCCTGCCTAGGCCTCCAGCGCCGCGACTCCGGATCGCACCGGGACCGGGAGGGGCGTTTTCGCGCCGGCCGGGTAATCGTGGTAGACGACCACTCCAGTCCCCTCCGCCACGATCTCGCCCGTGCGCTTGGACCACACCTGGTATTGCATGGTGAACCGATCCTCGCCGACCTCGGAGGCTCTAG
>JBHIBC010000117.1:0-3698 GCA_046758905.1 Acidobacteriota bacterium
GGATGCCGTTGATGGCCCAGCTCTGGCCAACGTGGAAGGACTCCCGGTGGTCGCGGGCGTTGAAGAACACGCAATCGCCCACCTGGCCGCCTTCGATCTGGTGGATGCGCAGCACCTGCCCCTTGCTCACCTCGAACGCGCGGCCTTCGCGCGCCGGGATCACAAGCTCGCGCAGCACCTTCTCCCTCATCGTGGACCCGCCTGCCTCCAGTCCTGCTCGGAAATATCGAAGGCGATGCCGTCGGGGGCAACGTCGCCATCTCGAAGGCCCTGCCCTGATGGCGTTGCCCCCATTTTGAGACACGGCCTCGATCCTTGTCCAGTGCTGCGCCGAGGACCCCAGCGTGGCCCCGAGCCGTTCGGTTGACCCCCGCGCCGCCCCGTCAGGTCTCGAGCTCGCGCGGACCCACCAGCCGGAAGCGCTCGATCCCGAGCCCGCGATGGAAGTCGCACGGGTAGGCAGGCTTCGCATCGAAGGCCGGGCGGGCGCCGGCCTCGCGTTGGGGATCACCTCAGGAATCGCGTGGCAAGCGCAGTGAGGGTGCAGCGGCGCCGGCGCGCCTCGGCCAGTGGCTCGAGGAAGAACACGCTGTGCCCGATTCCGACCTCGGTCAGGGCGGCGAGCCGCTCGCGGCAGCGCTCAACAGAGCCGATCAACGCGACTAGGTCGACCGCCCTGTCCGTCACCGCCCGGGCGTGCGCCGCCCGCAGGTCTGTGTGCTGAGTGTAGTCGTAGCGGCCTCGGATCAGCTCGATCTCCTCAGTGATGAGAGTCGGCACCTCCCCAAGGTCCAGTGACTGCTGCTGCGCGTAGACGTTCAGGATGGCGGCGACCATGGGCCGAACCTCCTCCCGGGCGACGGACGGATCGTCGGCGACGCTCGCGGGGAGATAGAGCCCGAGGTCGATCTGCCGAAGATCCCGCCCGCCGGACTCGGCGCCGCGGCGCACGTGATCGATCGCCCATCGTACGAGGCTCGGCTCCGCGCCGACGAGCATGGTGACCCGGTCGGCGATCTCTCCGGCCAGGGCCAGCGTCTTGGGCCCAGACGCCACCAATGCGATCGGGACCGGGCGACGGGCCCATCTGAGCCGCAACGGATGTCCTGCGCAGATGACCTCCTCCCCGGCGGTTAGCCTTCGGCAGACCTCGGCGTACTCGCGAAGCACGCGCCCCGAGACTGGCCGGAGCCCGACCGTGTGGACCGCACTGTCCCCTCGGCCGAGGCTCAGCACCGCCCGGCCGCCGGACAGCTCGTCGATCGTGGCGATCGCGCTGGCAGTCACCGCCGGATGCCGGGTCACCGGGTTCGTGACGCCCGGGCCAAGCCTGATCGCCGAGGTGCGCTCCGCACACAGAGCCAGCAGGCAGTAGACCTCCTGCCAGAGGAGCTGGGAGTCCACCAGCCCGACATACTCGTATCCGAGCTTGTCGGCGAGCGCGACGTCATCGACGATCTCCCGGCCGCGGGGTGGCAGGTTGATCCCGATCCTCATGGCGTCGGCGCCCACGTCTCGCCGCGCCCGGCACACCCCCGCAACGCGGCGGTGGCCTGCCGATCGACCTTGTACGTCACGGGGTCGACCACCACACGGTAGTCCCGGACCGCCGCCTCGGCGCTCACCTTGTCGTCACGGACATCCTGGGCCACCCGATCCGGGTCCCGCTCCCGCGGCGGCCCGTACCCGCCTCCGCCGGGCTGCCGCATGGACACGACATCGTCCCTGGCCAGCACATCCATCCCCTTGGCCTTAAGCCGCGTCGTCCGCTCGGTGTCGGGGTTCAGGAGGAGGCGTCCGGGCGTGCCGTCCTTGCCGCCGAGGAGTCCGAACGGGGCGAACTCCTGCCGGTCGGCGTAGCGGGCCAGAACCATCCCGTCCGCCAGGCAGCGCACGTCCCGACGGAGCCCCAGCGCGCCCCGCCATCGCCCCGGCCCGCCCGAGTCCGGGAGGAACTCGTAGCGCTCGATCCGGATCGGGTATTCGAGCTCTGCCGCCTCGATGGGGGTGTTCATAAAGCGGGCCAGATGGGAATCTTGGCCGTCCCGCGGATCCTTTCCGGCGAGCCCTCCGGCCCCGCCTCCCTGGATATCGGTGTAGACGAACCGCTTGCCCGTCCTCAGGTGGAAGCCCGAGAACGCCAGGGTGGAGATCTGCCCGTGACTGCCGGCCATGACTCGGTCCGGCACGACGCCGGCGAAGGCCTTCATCGTCGCCTCGACGATCTTCTGCGAGGTGTTCGTCCGAGCGGCGACCGCAGACGGCGGTCGGGGGTCCACGATCAGCCCGGGGCGCGTGCGGATCGTGATCGGTCGATAGCATCCGGAGTTGGCCGGGCAGCGGGGATCCGCGATGGCAATTAGGCCGTAGTACACGGCAGCATAGGTCGTGGCCACGGGGCGGTTGATGTTGCCGCGCACCTGTCCCGAGGTCCCGTCGAAGTCCACCACGACTTCGTCTCGCCGTTTCTCGATGTTGACCTGGACCTTGATCGGCTGGTCGGTGATCCCGTCGTTGTCGATCCAGTCCTCTCCGCTCAGGGCGCCGTCCGGGAACTCGCGGAGCGCCTGCCGGATTCTCGCCTCCGAGTAGTCGAGCAGCATCGCCGTGCACGTCGAGAGCACATCCACCCCGTACTTGACGGCGATCTCCTTGAGGCGCCGGGCGCCCACGAAGCAGGCAGAGGCCTGCGCCCGGATGTCGGCCAGCGTCTTGTCGGGGATACGGATGTTGCTGGCGATCAGCCCGAACAGCTCCGGGTCCTCTTTCCCGGCCTTGTAGAGCTTCACCATCGGCAGCCGGAGGCCCTCCATGAAGATCTCGGTCATCCCCCCAGCCACGCCGCCCGGGGCCGCTCCGCCCATGTCCTGCTGGTGCGCCAGCGCGGCCACCCAGCCGATCAGCTCGTTCCGGAGGAAGACCGGGGCGAAGAGCTGGACGTCCATCAAATGCTGCCCGCCAAGATAGGGATCGTTGCAGGCGATCAGGTCGCCGTCACGGAGCCGCTCCGGCGGAAACCGCGCCGCGACCTCCTTCATGGCGATCTCGAACGCGGTCAGGAGCATCGGCGCATGATGGGCCTGCGCCACGGTGCGGCCCTCCCGATCGAAGACCGCGCAGCTGATGTCCATGATCTCCTTGATGATGGTCGAGCGGGAGGTGCGCACCAGGGTGTAGCCCATCTCGTCCGCGACCTCCTCCAGCGCGTACCGGATCACCTGCATCGTGATGGTGTCCGCCTTGTACCGCATCGCGATCCCTCACCCCCGGGACGTCAGGACCAGGTTTCCGTAGGGGTCCGCCGCCGCCGTCCAGTCCGGCGGGACCAGCGTGGCCGAGGCGGCCTCCTCGACCAGCGCAGGACCCCGCAGTCGCTGGCCGGTCACCAGGCGGTCGCGCGCGTAGACAGGCGTGGGGACGAACCCGGGCGCCTCGAAGTAGACCGGCCGCCTGCCCTTCACGGCCCGGCCGGCCGGCGCCCGGCGCGCCCGGCTCCGCGCCAGCCGCACGGCGGGCACCTGTCCAATGGCCGTGACCCAGACGTTGACGAACTCGGTCTCCTCGTCCACCGCGCCGTATGCGTACACCTTCTCGTGGAGCTCGCCGAACCGAGAGACGATGCGGGCAATCCCCCGCCGGCCCAGGCGACGCGTGCGCTCGACGGGCGTGTTCAGCTCGTAGGACTGGCCCTCGTACCG
>JBHIBC010000118.1:0-3546 GCA_046758905.1 Acidobacteriota bacterium
GGCGACATGGGAGCGCGGCGCCTGGCGCGGCTCAACGACGCGCTGGTCCGGATCGAGCGCGCCTTCCTCGACCCGCGTGGGCTGCCGGGCCGCCCCTGGTTCCGGCACGTCCTGTACGCTCCGGGGCTGACGACCGGGTACGCCCCCTGGCCGTTCCCCGGCATCCGCCAGGCGCTCGAAGATCGCGATCCGGACCTCCTCGGGGCCCAGATGGACGTCCTGATCGAGAGGATCGAGGCGGCGACCCGGCGGATCGCGGCGGCCGCCTCGATCGCCGCCGGCGGCCTCGGCCCCGCGGCCCGCTGAGCGCCGCCTCAGGCGTTGCGGAGCTGGCGGACGATCTGCCGGAAGCTCGGGCGGGTGCCGTACATCAGAAGGCCCAGCCGGAAGAGCGCGGCGGAGAGCCTCACGGCGAGGTAGACGCCACCCCCGAGACAGGCGACCGCGACCAGCACGTCCCACCAGGGCACTTGCCCGGTACCCAGCCGGATCATCATGGTGATCGGTGCGCTCAGCGGGAACCAGCCGAGGACCCGCGCGAGCCACGAGTTCGGCGCATCGACGATCACCATCCAGGTCACCGCCGGGGGCAGCACCGCGGTGACCGACCAGATCGCCGCGAGCTGCTGGCTCTCGCGCGCGCTGCTGCCCAAAGCGCCGGTCCCGGTCATCAGGCTGCCGATCAGCAGGAACCCGAGGACGAAGAACAGCAGACAGGCCAGGAACAGGCGCAGGTCGAGCGCCGCCAGCGCGGCCGCCGCCAGCAGGCCGGTCGCCATGCTGGCGACCGCGATCCAGACCAGGAGCTGCAGCAGCCCCGCCGCCCCGAGGCCGAGCAGCTTCCCGAACAGCAGGCGGTCCGGCCTCACGGAGGAGAGGATGACCTCGATCACGCGGTTCTCTTTCTCCTCCATCACCCCCTGGAGGAGATAGCCGGCGCTGGTCATCAGGGACATCAGCAGGAGCACGCCGAAGACCGCCGGGATCGCCCAGCGCGCCGTGCGGCGCACGGCGTCGAGCGGCTCAATCTCCCCGTCCTCGCCCACCACATACGCACTCAGGGCCTCCCGCGCGATCGGGCGCTCGGCCCTGGTTCGGACGTCCTCGGGGATGCGGCCCGCCAGCAGCGATCGGCTGAGCAGCCTCTCGACCACACGGTTGTCGCGCGCCCGCCCCAGGCCGAAGGTCTCGGAGTCGGTCCGGTAGACCTCCACCGCGCCGGTCGCGAGGTAGTCCTCGGGGATGAGGTAGAAGCGGTCGATCCCCTCCTCCCCCAGGGCCGCCAGCGCCTCCTCGCGCGAGGCGAAGATTCGCAGCCGGGGCGCCGCCGTCACCGCCCCGAGGATCGTCCGCGCCATCTTCGCCCCGGCGCCGGCCGCTTCGAGATCGCCGGCCATCGACCGGACCTCCTCCGCGTGCCCGCGCGCCGGCTCGTCCAGCGCCTCCATCACCTCCGGCCGCACCACGCCGGAGAGGTCGACGATCCCCATCCCCTTCTTCGAACGCGCGCTCTGGGCCCTGTAGATCAGCGGAACGAGGGCGAACAGGCCGAAGTAGATGGCCGCGAAGAAAGGCATCCCGAAGGTGACGATCAGGTATGACTTGCGCCTCACCGTCGAGAGGAACTCTCGGCGCACGACCACGCCGACCTTGCTCATGCCAGCTCCCCCACCTTCTGCACGAAGATCTCCTCGACCGGAGTCCGCGCCACCTCGAAGTGCTCCACCGCGATCCCGCGCGACACGAGCAAGTTCATCAGGTCGCGCGGGCGGGCGCCGGCCTTCAGGACGACGCGCGTCAGCGCCCCGTGGCTCTCGACCCGCTCGACGACCGGCAGGCCTTCCAGCGCGCCGTCCGCGTCGACCAGCACCTCCGTCTGGCCGTGCCGGCGGCGGATGTCCTCGAGCCCGCCGTACAGCACCAGCCGCCCGCGGTGGATCATCGCCACCCGGTCGCACAGGGCCTCCACCATCGGCATCTGGTGCGTCGACAGGACGACCAGGGCCCCGGCGTCGCTGCGCTCCCGCAGGAGGTCCTTGATCAGGACGGTGTTGACCGGGTCGAGGCCGGCGAAGGGCTCGTCCATCACCAGGATGGAGGGATCGTGGAGGAGAGTCCCCGCGATCTGGACCTTCTGCTGCATCCCCTTCGACAGCTCGTCCACGCGACGCCTCGCCGCCTCCCCCAGCCCGACCCGCTCCAGCCAGTGGTGGGCCCGCGCGCGCGCGCTCCTCCGATCGAGCCCCTTGAGCATGCCGAAATAGACCAAGACGTCGAGAACCTTCTCCTTGCGGTACAGCCCGCGCTCCTCCGGAAGATACCCGACCCGGTCCAGATCGTCCCGGTCGACCGGCCGCCCGTCGAGGAGCACCTCGCCGCCGTCCTGGGCGATGATCTTCATCAGGATCCGGATGACCGAGGTCTTGCCGGCCCCGTTCGGGCCGAGCAGCCCGAAGATCTCGCCGGAGCGCACCTCGAAGGTGACGTCGTCGACCGCCACGATCTGCGCGTAGCTCTTCCTGAGACGTGAGAAGGTCAGGGTCGACACGTGCCTCGGGTCCCGATCGGCCTTAACCTGGGACGGAGCGCATTATACTGCCTGCGCCGTTCGCGGCATTGCGGAGGGGACCGTCCCGAGGAGGTGGATCATGAGCGCACCGGTCAACCGATATGCCGTATGCCTCGCGAGCGTCATCGCGACCGCCGTGTCGAGCTGCGCCGCGCCGCCCCGCGAGGGTGCATCGCCTCCGCTTCCGGAGGCCCTGGCGAGCCTGCCGGCCGAGCGGCTGGTCGATCTGTCCCACCCGTTCGACGAGGAGACGGTCTTCTGGCCGACCGCGCGGCCCTTCACGCTCGCGATCGACGCCGAGGGGATGACCGAGGGGGGTTACTGGTACGCCTCGAACAGCCTCAGCATGAGCGAGCATGGCGGCACCCACCTCGACGCGCCGTACCACTTCGCGCGCGACGGCTGGACCGCGGACCGGATCCCCCTCGGCGCGCTGCTCGCCCGCGCAGTGGTGATCGACGTCAGGAAGGCCTGCGCCCACGACCCCGACCACGCGACGACGAAGGAGGAGATCCTCGGATTCGAGGCGGTCCACGGGCCGATCCCCGCGGGCGCCGTCGCGATCCTCTGGACCGGTTGGGGCGCACGCTGGCCCGACCGCAAGCGCTACCTCGGCGACGACACGCCCGGCGACGCCTCGAACCTGCACTTCCCGGGGGTCTCGCCCGAGGCCGCCCGGTACCTCGCCGAGACGCGCCGCGTCGCCGGCGTCGGCATTGACACGGCCAGCATCGACCCGGGTCGCTCCAAGGACTTCCTTGCCCACCGGGTCCTGGCGGCGGCCAACATTTACAACCTGGAGAACCTGCGCGGCGTGGGCCGGCTCCCGCCTGCCGGCGCCACGGTGATCGCGCTCCCGATGAAGATCGCCGGAGGGACCGGCGGGCCGGCGCGGGTGGTCGCTATTCTCCCGTGAGCGGCTGCGCGCCGGCGCAACGATCCGGTCGGGCCGAAGGGATCACGCTCACGGACAGGGG
>JBHIBC010000119.1:0-3519 GCA_046758905.1 Acidobacteriota bacterium
GCCCCGCCGTCGGCTCCGCCGATCAGAACCGGTGGCGCAGCAGCATGAAGAAGGTGCGCCCGTCCTGCGGGATCTCGTCCTGGGCGTGCTCCGCCCCCCCCGGGTCGCCGTACTCGTGGTCGAGCAGGTTGCGGACGCCGACGCTCACGTCGAACAGGTCCCACAGCGAGCCCGAGTTGAACGTGAGATCGGTCACGTACACCTCGTCGGTCAGATTGCGGTTGAAGGTGAGCCGCTCCGACATGTAACGCGTCTGGACCGCGAGGCTGGAGCGGCGGCCCAGGATGGGGAAGGCCACCGACGCCTGCAGCGTGTGCTCGGGCGAGTTCGTCAGCCGCAGGCCGGTGGCCTCGTCCTCGGCCCGCTGGCCGGCGTAGGCGGCCCGCAGGAAGACGCCGCGCGGCGTCCGGCCGAAGACCTCCAGCTCCATACCGTACGCCCGGACCCTGTCGAGGTTCCGGTACTGGAACAGCCCGTCCGCCGGGTCCAGGAACTGGCTGATGAGGTTCTGCATCCGGTAGTCGTAGACCGAGGCGACCATGGAGAACCGGCGGCTCAGGCGCTGCTCCCAGACCAGCTCGAGGGTCTCGATCTCCTCCGGAACGAGATCCGGATTCTCCTTGCTGGAAAGCCCGCCGTCCTCGTAGAACAGCTCGTAGATGGTCGGCGCGCGGAACGCCGAGCCGAACAGCGCCTTGATCGTCGTGCTCCGGCGGGGCGAGTAGATGACGGCGGCGCGCGGGCTGACCGAGTCGCCGAAGGTCTCCCACTTGTCGAAGCGCGCCCCGGCATGGAAGCGCAGCTTCGGCCCCGCGTTGATCTCATCCTGGACGTAGACGCTGTAATTGAAGAAGCTGAACTCCTGATCCAGGTAGAGCGCGAACGGATTCTCGTCGAAGTTCTTCTGGAAGATGTTGAAGTTGTAATCGTACTGCGCGCCCGCCGACAGCCGGTGGCTCGGGCTGAGGCGCTTCGTCACCTGGTACTCCGCTCCGATCCAGTCGCCACCTCCCTCGTCGCGGTTCACGACCAGCGGCGGCGTGTCGTAGATATAGTCGCCGTAGTAGACCACCCGATCGTAGTAGACCCGCGCCGACGTCTCGGCCCCTCCGGCCGTGATCCCCTGGTGGCGCGCCTCCAGGTACGCTCGGCCGTCGACCGTGAAGGTGTCCGGATCGTTGAACTCCGTGCCGAAGGAGGCGGTGGGGATCGCCTTCCTGCGGCGGTTCGTCTTCCCCTCGAAGGTCCAGTTGCCGGCGCGCAGCGAGCCGAACAGGTCGGCGAACAGCTCCTCGTCGGCCTCCTCGTCGGCGACGCCGGAGTTCGTCGCGGGGTCGTCGAACTCGGGGAAGAACAGCTCCTGGCCCCCGTAGGCGAGGCCCGAGCCGCCGAGGACCAGACCGTCGCCGCCCTCGAGCGCCCTCCCGTAGAACAGGCCCGCCATCCCGGTCTGGAAGCTGCCGCCCCCGACCTTGAGGTTGAGCCCCGGCATGTCCTCCGGCCCCCGGGTGATCACGTTGATGACCGCGAACACCGCGTTGGAGCCGTACAGCGCCGAGGCCGGGCCGCGGACGATCTCGATCCGGTCGACCAGATCGAGGTCGATCCCGAACTCGTTGCCGATGTAGCTGCCGCCGGTCCACTTCTCGTTGGTCGAGTGGCCGTTCACCATCAGCAGGATCCGGTTGTTGTAGTCGCTCGGCCTGCTGAAGCCGCGGGAGCCGGCGTACTGGTAGTTGCGGTCGTCGGAGACGTAGAAGCCGCGCGTGTACTTGAGCAGCTCCGCCAGCGTCCGGTAGCCGAACATGCGGATCTCCTCCGCGGTGATGATGGTGATGCTGGCGGGCGCCTCGTCGAGCCCCTGCTCGTACCGGGAGGCGCTGATGACCGTCGGGATCTCGGCGAACAGCGTCTCCTCGGTCGAGGCGCGCGGGCCGGCGGCGCCGGATGCCATGAAGGCCGTCTCGCGGCCGGCCTCCGGAGACGGGCCCGCCGCCGCCGGTGACGGGAGCACCGCCAGGAGCAGCGAGCCCAGCAGAGCGATCAGCGGGTGGGAAGGCCGTGCTTTCATCGAACACCTCATTCGTAGGTGGCGTCGGCGCTCCTGCGGATCTCGGGCGGGATCGGAAGGCCGATCACCTCCGCGACGCGCAGGTTGAGAGCGAGCAGGGTCTTGCGGGGCGGCTCGATCCCGCCCCGCGCGGGGCGCCGGCCGTGCAGGACGTCGAGAGCCATGTGACCGGCCTGCTCGCCGACATCCTCCAAGTCGCAGTACAGACTCAGCAGCGAGCCGGCCTTCACGAAGCTCTGGGAGAAGCCCATGAAGGGAACCCGCTGGCGCAGCGTCCGCAGGATGATGTAGGGCGCCGTGTCCGAGGAGAAGACGGTGGCGTCGGGGAGCGCCCACAGCGCGTTGACCTCGTCGAGGAGGGCGTCGAGGGCGCCCGGGATCTCCTCGAGGGACCGGATCTCCACGGGATTCAGGGTCAGCCCCGCGCGCCCGGCGGCCCGGCTCGCCATCCGGATCAGGGCGTGGTTGGAGCGCTCGTAGAGGACCCCGACGGTCCTGGTCCTCGGCGCGACGGCCCGCAGCGCCCGGAACTGCTTCTCGAACGGGATCCCCATGTTGACCCCGAAGATCTCCGCGGCGCCGTCCCCCGACCGCGCCTGCCCGGGCGCGGGGACGCCGACCAGGAGGACCGGAACCTTCGCGCCCGCCCGGCGAACGGACGCCAGCGCGCGCGACCCGACGGCCACGATCAGGGGGATCTGATCCGCGCCACGGGCCGGCAGCGCCTCGGCGGCCAACGAATCGTCGCGGCCCAGCGTGACGACGCGGTACTCCATCTGCGGGTCGTCCCGGTGGAACGACCGCCTGAGCCCCTGGAGGACCTGTCGATAGGGCCGGATGTCGCGGCTGAGGACGACGGTGATCCTATGGCCGACCGCGTCGCCGAGGGGATCGGGCGCGGAGGGGAACAGGGCCAGGGCCGCGAGGGTGAGCGCGGCCAGCGGGACGCGTCTCAAATCGAGTCTCTCCACCGGCCGCCCGGGGTCCCGCCCGGGCGGACGCGGAATCGGACCCGGACAAATCTAGGTTTCGCCCGGGGCGCCTGCAAACCATCGTGCGAGGTGAGGGCTCCCGGGCGCCGGCCGGATCACGGAATCGTGACCCGGCGCCGCCGTCGACCGCGGGGAGTGTCCCGGCCGCCGCGCCGCTTGCCGCGCGGCTGCGGCGCTGTGCTAAGATAACCCGCCTCTCGGGCTTCCCGGACGGAGGCTGCCGGGGCGCGGCGGGGCCGCCGGGCCGACGCGCCTGTAGCTCAGGGGACAGAGCAACGGCCTTCTAAGCCGTGGGTCAGGGGTTCGAATCCCTTCAGGCGCGCCACCGGTCTCCGGCAGGCGGCGCGGCGGCGCACCGGCCGGGGGGCCACCAAGATACGGTGAGTGTAGCTCAGTCGGTAGAGCCCCGGGTTGTGGCCCCGGTGGTCGTGGGTTCGAGTCCCATCACTCACCCCA
>JBHIBC010000120.1:0-3267 GCA_046758905.1 Acidobacteriota bacterium
GGTCGCGGCGTTGGTGCGCTGGTCCTGGGCGGCGTAGGTGTAGATCTCCCCGCCGGGCATGCCGCGGCCGGGGCCCTCGCCCGGATTGCTGAACGGGAAGCCCGCCTTGGCGAGGCTGGAGCGGTTGCGGAAGTTGCTGAAGTTGGTGCAGTTGAGCCCCGAAATGCTCTGGGCGATGCCTCGCTTCGCCTGGCCGCCGGCGAAGCCGCCGGCGCCGCCGGCTCCCCCGTTCCGGTTCGCCGCCCCGCCGTCCAGGCCGTCGCCGCCGGCGAGGTCGATCGTCCCGGTGACCTGCACCAGCCCCTTGACGCGGATCAGGATGGGGTTGACTCCGGTGACCTGGAGGGTGGCGTTGTTGCCGACCGTGAGCGAGCTGAACTCGAACTCGGTGGGCTGCGGGGTGTCGTAGGTGAGCGGCCCGCCCGGAAGGGTGTCGCTGTCGAAATCGTTGTTGGGACTGAGGTCCTGGACGGTGAAGGGCTTGCCCAGCGGCGCGTTCAGCGTGTCGCCGGTGTCCAGGGTGGAGGTGCCGTTGGAGGGCACCGAGAAATCCCCGTCCTTGCCCGAGCCGAACGCGTTGAGGAAGCCCACCGCCATGCCGGGGTCGCTCGCGGGGTTGTACAGCGCCGTGTTGAACCGGTTGAGGTCCTGCGTCTCGGGCTGGACCCGGTCCTTCGCCGGGTCGAACTCCAGCAGCTTGCTGCGGGCGATCGGCCCGACGTCGTTGACGAGGAACTCCATCACGTAGCCGAGGCCGCCCACCTCGCCCACCGCCAGACCTCCGTTGTAGGTGAAGACGATGTTGTTCGCGCCGGCCGCCGGCGGGGTGGGGAAGGTCACGACCGGCGGCGTCACCGTCGTGTCGACGGCGAGGTTGGTCGATTCGACCCCGTTCACGAACGCCTTGACCGTCGCGGGGCTGACGGTGAGCTGGGAGAGCGCGAAGGTCGTGGTGGCGCCGTCGCCGCTGGCCGTCTCCTCCTGGAAGGGGCCGGTCCGGCCGTCCCCGGTGAGGCCGTTGGTCCCGAGCAGCACGTTGCGGGAGTCGATCCCCAGGACGCTGCCGGAGACCTCGAGCCGGTAGCGGGCGTCGTCGGTCAGCGTGTTCAGGGGGACGATGACGATGAAGATCTCGAAGCCGCCGGGGACCTGGTTCTGCCGCACCTCGAGCTGGAGGGGCTCCTTGTGGCCCACCTTCGTGCCGGGCTGCCCGGCCGCGTTGTTGGCGGTCAGGGCGTCCTCCTCGATCTGGGTCAGCCTGATGTTGGCCGTCGTCACCGAGGCGGGGTCCACCGGCTCGCTGACCTGGAGGCGCAGCTCCCAGGGGGTGTCGTAGTCCTCCCGGCCCGAGCCCGGGGGCGCCAGTCCCCCGCCGGCCGGATCGATGATGCGGCGCTGGGTCCGCAGCCGCTCGTTGGACATCCCGGCGAGGGCGCTCGGACGCGGGTCGAGACGGAACAGCTCGGTGTCCGGATTCGCCCCGGAGATGTCGACGGCGGTCAGGCCGAGGACCCGGGGCGGATCCGTGGGGAAGGGATCCTCGAAGAAGTCGCCGGTCTCGAAGATGAACTCCTGCCCGGCGGGGATGCGCTGGCCGCCCGCGGAGCGTAGGCCGTCGGGACCCGCCTTCAGGAAGACGTGGTACTCCCCGTTCGCCTTCAGGCCCGAGTCCGAGCTGTCGACCGAGGCCGGCAGCCGGGCGAAGAAGTCGACTCGCGCGCCGCTGATCAGGTAGCCCTGGCCGTCCATCGCCCCCAGGGACGACTCGCCGATCCTCGGGTCGCCCACGGCGAGGGAGAAGTCCGGCACCGGGCCGGAGGTGTCGATGTTCTGGATCTTGAGCCGCTCCGCCAGGTTCTGCCCGGGCTGGACGGGCGATGAGAACACGAACGTCAGCTGCGCGTTGCGCGCGACCTCGTCCTGGCCCGCGAGCAGGAACTGGACGAGCTGAAAGCCGGCGCCGCTCTTGTTCCCGCCGCTCCCGCCGGAGCACGCGGCCACCAGGGTCAGGCCGGCGGTCAAAAAGGAAATCAGTCGAAGCATCACCGCTCCTCCGATGTCATCGGATCCTGTCGGTCTCCTCGGTCCTCGGGGCACCACGTACACGAACGGACCATTGGCCCGGAGTCCCTCATGCAACGGAAGTGCCACATCGTCCCGGCTCCAGGAAGGAAGATGGCCAACGTAATGCGTTTGAAATCAACAGGTTGTGACGACGCCCCCGAGGGCTCGCCCCGGGCTCCGAGCGGTGCGGCACTCCCGCCGGCCCCCGATCGTGCGGATCTGCTCGGGCCTGCCCGCTCTGGGGCACCCGCCGGTCCATCCCGTCCCCGGACGTCCTGGCTAGGACAAAAACGTCAGGAAGCGGCTCTTGTCGGCGGCCTTGCGCCAGGCCTCGAGACCTTCGATGACGCCGTCCCGGGCGAGGCGGAAGAGCGAGTCGTCCATGGTGTGCATGCCCCCGGCGCGGCCCGCCTGCAGGACCGAGAGGATCTTGTGCGAGGCGCCGTCCCGGATGATGCTGCGCAGCCCCGTCGTCGAGAACATGAGCTCGGTCGCCGGCACCCGCCCCTCGGCGTCGGCGCGGCGGCACAGCGTCTGGGAGAGGACGCCGCGCAAGGAGCCCGCCAGCATGCCCCGGATGCGGCGCTGGCTCTCCTCCGGGAAGACCTCGACGATGCGGTCCACGGTGCGCGCCGTGCTGTTGGTGTGCACCGTGCTGAAGACGAGCATGCCCATCTCGGCCAGGGTGAGGGCGAGCTGGATCGTCTCCCGGTCGCGCATCTCGCCCACGAGGATCAGGTCCGGGTCCTGGCGGGCGGCGGAGCGGAGCGCGGCGGCGAAGGAGTCGGTGTCCCGCCCCACCTCGCGCTGGGTGAAGGTGCAGCGGTCGTCGGCGTGCACGAACTCGATCGGGTCCTCGATCGTGATCACGTGCAGCGCGTCGCGCCGGTTGACGAGGTCGAGCAGCGCGGCGAGCGTGGAGGACTTGCCGCTCCCGGTGGGGCCGGCGACCAGGACCAGCCCGCTGCGCCGGCCGGTGAACCGCTCCACCTCGGCCGGGATCCGCAGCTCCTCCCGGGAGGGGATGCGGGTCGGGATGAACCGGAACACCGCGCCCACCCCCCCGTGGTGGCGGAAGACGTTGACGCGGAAACGCCCCGCCCCCTCCGCCGCGTAGGCGAGGTCCACCTCTCCGCTCCGTTCGAAGCGGGTGCGGTGCGCCTCGTCCAGGACCGGCGCCACCAGGGCGCCGACGTCGGGCTC
>JBHIBC010000121.1:0-3151 GCA_046758905.1 Acidobacteriota bacterium
AGGCTCCTCGGGGGACAAGGGCGGCTCGGGGTTCCGCCTGGTGCAGTTCCTGCTCGCGGGTCAGGACAACGTCGCGCGCAACGCGACGGTGACCTTCGTCTTCTCCTCTCCGGTGCAGGCGGGCCAAAACCTCGCAGAACGCCTCAAGATCCAAAACATCGACACCTCGGGTCCGGTTCCCAACTTCTCGCTGGCCGGGGGCGACCCCCGGGTCGGGGAGTCGGCGCCGGCGGCGGGCGACGGCCAGGGGTACCTGGTCAGCGGCGCCCGGGTCGACTTCATGGTCCGCCTGCCGTCGCAGACCGACACCTCGGACGCGGGCTTTCGGGCCAACGGGGAGTACCACGTCTTTTTGAAGGCGGGCCCCGACGGCCTGCGCTCCGCAGCCGGAGACCTGATCGCGCGGGCGCAGGAGTTCATCTTCGAGACCGGGGACTTCTTCGAAGATCCCTTCTCGGGAGATCCGCCGCGGGCGCTGGGCCTGACGGCGGTGGACGTCTCGGGGGCCAACGCCGACGTCGACCTCTCGCGGCTGGACCCGGCGGCCGGAGGGGTGGCGGCGATCGGCAACGAGACGCTGCGGACCCACGGTCTGGTGATCGACCCGGCGGGCGGGGGGCTGGCGCCGGCGGGGTCGGGCCGGGAGGACTACGACACGCCGTGGGAGCTTCGGCTTCGGCTCAGCGAGCCCGTGGACCCGGGCTCGGTCACGGCGGCCAACGTGTCCTTGACGCAGATCGAGGAGGACTCGCTGACGGCCAACAACGTGGCGGGCCAGCCGGGGCAGCCGGTGAGCGGTGTGGCGTCGGGTCAGGCTCCGGAGCCGCTGGAGCTGGAGATCCGTCAAAACCACCTGGCGACCGGCTTCGAGGTCTTTTTGGTGGTGCGGCCGCTCAACACGCTGACGGACGACGCCCGCTACCGGCTCGAGTTCTCGGGGCACATCCTGGGGATCGACTCGAGAAACACGCTGTTTGGGACCAACGGTCTCACCGGGGACGGGCAGACGGGTTCGTTCGAGCAGGAGACGTTTGCCGCCGGGGGGACGTCGTACCTGCTGACGCAGGGGATTCCGACGTCGGCGTCGACGGTGCGGGTGTTCGTGGACGGGGTGGAGACGACGGCGTTCGGCTACGCGGCGTCGCCGCAGCCGACGGTGACGTTGACCCCCCCGCCGGGGGCGGCGCAGGTCACGGTCAGCTACCAGGAGGGGCTGGCGGTCACCGAGGTGGGGGGGCTTGGCTACCGGACGGAGTTTTTGGTGCGCGACGTGGGTGCGATCGCCCGCCAGAAGGTGCTGGAGTTCGACCCGCTGGTGGACCGGGTGCAGCCGGAGCTGCAGGACCTGACGCGGCTGAACACGGCGCTTTACAACCCGTCGACGGACCCGAGCATGGCGGTGGGCTTCCTCAACGCGTTCGGGACGGGCAAGGACGGCCACTACTCGGTGCCGACGAGCGGGACGGCGACGCTGGACACCGGGGACACGCCGAACGATCCGCTCGGCAAGCCGTTCGTGGTGCAGGACCTCAACCCGGGGGACGACTTTTTGGGCGATCCGCTGCCGGGGGGTCCGCTGACCTACGACAGCGTGGAGCCGACGGAGTTCGAGTTCAAGTCGTTCACGGTGGGCAACAACGCGGTCCTGACGGTGACGGGGGTGAACCCGATCCGGATCCGGGTGCAGGGATTGGTGCAGATCACGGGGACGGTGGACCTGTCGGGAGGCGACGGGCGCCAGACCGGTGCCAAGGCGAGCAACGTCGGCGGCGCCGGCGGCCCCGGCGGCTTCGAGGGCGGCTCGACCTCCCGGGGGATCGGCCAGAGCCTCAGCGGGTTCAACTGCGCCAGCTTCAGCACCTTCGTCAACCGGTCCAGCGCGGCCAAGAACGGCTTTCCGTTCAGCCGGCCGGGCAAGGGCCCGGGCCGCGGCATGCCCGGCGGCGAGGTCTACGCCATGTACTACCACCAGCACAACGCCGCGCCTCCGACCGGCGGCGGCGGGGCGAGCCACGGCACCCAGGGGCAGGCGGGCGAGGACCTTCGCAACGCGAACGGGACCCCGGGGACGCCGGGGAGCGCCTGCTCGACCTCGTCCAGCACCGGAGTCTCGAGCGGCACCTTCTCGATCAAGAACTCCGGCGTCATCGGCGTGCGGGGCGAGCCCGGCCCCACCTACGGCGACCGCGCGGTGATCGACGTCCTGATCGGCGGATCGGGCGGCGGCGCCGGCGGCACCGAGCACAACTACTACAACTCGACGTTCGGCGGCCACGGCGGAGCGTCGGGCGGAGGGGGCGGAGGCACCATCGAGATCTTCGCCTCGGACACGATCAAGGTGGCCGGTGCGATCGACGCCTCGGGCGGCGACGGCGGCCGGGCGGTGGTGGTCTACTTCCACAACGGCGGCGTCACCAACCTCAGCCCGACCAACCCCTTCGGCGGCGGTCTGCAGAGCTGGAAGCATCCCCTGGGCGGCGCCGGAGGCGGGTCTGGAGGCAACATCGTGCTCGTCTCCGCGCGCGACATCGAGCTGGCCGGCACGTCGGAGCTGGACGCGAGCGGCGGCGACGGAGGCAAGTTCGGGACCGGGCCGGGCCAGCAGATCAGCTGCAACGGCTGCAACGAGGGCGGCGCCGGCGGCAACGGCTTCATCTTCCTGATGGACCCCGACGGGACGATCACCGGCCTCAACCCCGGCGTCATCGGCGTCCAGAACGGAAAGACCGTCGAGTACGACACCTTCCCCCCCGGCGTCCTGACGACGTCGTCGTTCGACGGGGCGCGGTTCCAGGCGACCAACCTGTACACCGAGCTCTTCTCGGTGGGGGCGGCGGACCCGCAGTTCAAGGCGCTGGACCCGGCGGGCGTCACGGCCACGGCGGCCACGGGCCAGAAGATGAGGATGCTCATCAGCTCGGCGGTGGCGGATCCGCTCGACCCGCTGGTTCCGGACAAGACGACGGAGGCGGGCGACCCGGCCGATCCGTTCAACGCCCAGGAGATCAAGGTGGCCCTGATCGACAACGACGGGGTGAGCGTGCGGGTGCTGGTGGCCGGCGACGCCGCCCTCGATCCCGCCGAGGAGGTGCGCTCGCTGGCCAACCTCAACAACGTCGCCGGCCGCCGGGCGTTCATCCGGGTGCACGTC
>JBHIBC010000122.1:0-3023 GCA_046758905.1 Acidobacteriota bacterium
GAGGGCGATGAGGCCCAAGGAGCTGCGCAGGCGGGTGATATCGACCGCCGCCTCCCCCTCGCTCCCCCCGATCACCGGCAGCCGGCCGGCGCGGCCCCCGTAGGAGATCTCGATGCTGTCCTGAACGGTCCCGGAAGGGGTCTGAGTGGCCATGGCCGGAGCTCCTCTCCGCCGTTGCGGCGTGGTGACCTGATCCCGCGATGCGGCGGCGCCGCCCGCGGGCGCGCGCCGTCCCCCCGTCCTGTTCGCAATCCGCGTGCCACCGCTGCGACGGGCGGGTCCGGCCCGCGGCCGGACCGAAGTGTCCGGAGGACGGGAGCTTGGAGGTGCGGACGGGGGCCGACGCCCGGACTCGGCTCAGACGTCCCGCCCCTGGAAGCGAAAATCCTTCCGGCGGGACGCCCGCGGGGTGCCTCTCGACAGCGTCCGGGCGCTCCGAATACTCTGTCTCCCGGCGCCGGGCGCCCGCGCTGCAAGAGGGGGTACTCACCCTGAGTCGTTTCCTCGCACACTGGATCATCACCGCCGCGGGCCTGGGTGTCTCCGCCTGGATCCTCCCGGGCGTCCACGTCCGCTCGGTGTCGGCGCTCCTGGTGGCGGGGTTGGTGCTCGGGTTCGTCAACGCCATCATCCGGCCGATCCTCTTCCTGCTGACGCTGCCGATCACCATTCTGACGCTGGGGCTCTTTTACCTGGTCGTCAACGGGCTCGCGTTCGGGGTGGCCGCCGCGCTGGTCCCGGGCTTCGAGATCGACTCGATCGGGTGGGCGGTCCTCGGCGCTCTCGTCGTCAGCCTCGTCTCCTGGTTCTCCGGGTGGTTCGTCTCGTCCGCACCGGGGACACGGTCGGACCGCCAAGCATGAGCGACGGCGCCCGCTTCGTCGCCGCCGTCGTGATCCTCGTCTTCCGGGGGGGCCGCCTCCTGGCCATGCGGCGCTCGGCCGCGAGGGACGCGGCGCCGGGAGAGTGGGAGGCGGTCTCGGGCAGGATCCGCCGAGGAGAGCAGCCGATAGAGGCGGCGCGGCGCGAGGCGAGGGAGGAGACGGGGCTCGTGGTGGAACTCGACCCCGACCCGATCGCGGCCTATCAGGCGAAGCGAGGCAGCGCGGACATGGTGGTCATCGCCTATCGGGGGCGCTCAGCGTCGGGAGCGGTGCGGCTGTCCGGGGAGCACGACGCGTTCGCCTGGATGACGCTGGCCGCGTTCGCCGGGAGCTGCAGGTTCCCCGCGCTGGTGTCGGCGGCGCGCCGGGCCGCGGGGCGTCCAGGCGGCGCCCGCGGCCCGGGGGCCGGATCAGCCGGGCGCGCGCGCTGCGGAAGATCGCGAGCCACATAGGGCGGGTCAGGCGGCCGGTGTTGGTGTTCTGCCGGCTCGGATGGTAGGAGCTGATCAGCACCGTCCCGTCGGGAAGGCGCGCCTCGCCGCCGTGACGGAACGGGGGCCGCTCGCGGGCCGGGAGCCTCTCCCACCACCCCGCGGCCCGCAGCCATGCCTCGTGGGCGATCCGCCCGAGCACCACGACGACCCGGATGCGGCGCAGCTGCTGGACCTCCGCAGAAAGAAAGGGGCGGCAGCGCTCCAGCTCGGCTCGCGTCGGCCGGTTCGCCGGCGGCGCGCAGCGCGCCGCCGCGGTTATGTAGCAGTCCCTCAGCCGGAGGCCGTCATCGCGATGCGTCGATTCGGCCCGGCTGGAGAAGCCGAACCGGTGCAACGCCCCGTACAGCCAGTCGCCGCTCGAGTCGCCGGTGAAGACCCGTCCCGTGCGGTTGCCTCCGTGCGTCGCCGGGGCCAGCCCCACGATCAGAAGCCTCGCGTTGGCGCGCCCGAACCCCGGGACCGGCTTCCCCCAGTACGGCTGTCGTCGGTAGGCCCGGCGCCGCTCGCGAGCGATCCGGGCGCAATACGATCGCAGGCGCGGGCACCTCTCGCACCCGATCACAGCCCGGGCGATCGCGGAGAGCGTCGCCCGCGGCGCGCCTCGGCCGCCCCGGAGCGTCACGGGAGATCGAGCTGCGGGATGGTTTCCAGGAAGGACCTCGCCTCCTCCGTGTCGAGGCGGTAGATCACGTTGGTGGCCCGGCAGACCGCGTCGCCCGTGATGGTGATGCCGGCGATCACGTCCGTGTCGTCGAAGTAGTTCGGTCCTCCGGAATCGCCGAAGCAGGTGCCGCCGTCTCCGGTGCTCGGATTCATCGACAGGACCAAATACGCGGGCCCTAGGGCCAGGAACTCGGACACGGAGACTCTGCGCTCGAGGGGATCCTCGAAATAGGGAGGTCCGCCGCCGACGATCCGGTCGGCCAGCCCGTAGCCGACCGCCGTGAAGGTCCGCCCGCCCAACCCGTGCTTGCCGCTCAGCCCGTCCAGGAATCCGGCCGCCGGCAGGCGCGAGGGGGCCGGCAGGGACCCGACGGCCGACGACAGGTCGAGCAGCAGCACGGCGACGTCGGTGTCGGAGGGGTCGAGCCCCGGGCTGCCGTGGCTGAAAGCGGGGTGCTGGACCACCTGCCGCACCCGCACGCGAGGCTCGTTCGGGAGCGGGTCGGCCGGCGGGTCGTTCGGGCTCTCCACCTGGGTGAACACGGGATCGAACGAGATCCAGAGGTTGAGGGGGAATCCCGAGCCACCGAAGCAGTGCGCGGCGCTCACGAACACGTCGTCGGCGATGAGCGCCCCCGAGCAGAACCGAAAATTGACCGCGAAGTCGGGGCGGACCACCCTGTAGTACAGGACGCCGACGCCGGGGTGCCGGTCGCCATCGGGCTCGCCGTTTGTGATCGGCCGGGCCGGGGCGGCGCTCAGGGCCAGCGCTCCTGTCAGGGTGATGATGGTGCGGACGGCTCTGTGCATGGTCGGACCTCCTTCCAGTCGGTGTCGGGCGATTGCTCCGAGCGGGCTCTCCCCAGATCCCGCCAAAACCCGGATCGGTCAATCTGAAAATGTCGCCCGTGGCGGGCCTGGCGGGCGTGGCCGGCAGCGGGGGGCGGCGGCCCGGGCGGGGACGGCCCTCGGCACCGGGCCG
>JBHIBC010000123.1:0-2852 GCA_046758905.1 Acidobacteriota bacterium
AGACGATCACCTCCGCATCGGCTCCCGCGGAGACCAGGGCCCGCAGCACGCCGCGGACGACATCGCCGACCGTCTGCTGCTCGTTGAAGGCGGGGATGATGGCCGAGATCATCAAGAGGCCCTCCCGCGCGGGGGCCGAAGCCCGGCCACGGCGCACCGCCGTTCAGAAGGCGATGCCGTAGCGCGCGTGGTAGGAGAGATGGATCCTCCCCCGGGGCCCCGGCGGCGACGAGCCGGGGGCCAGGACCTGGACATCGAAGGTGCCCGGGTCGGCGATGAACTCGCGCCGGGTCTCGGCCGGGACGAAGTAGAACTGGCCATCGTGGAAGAGGAGCCCGAGCGCGTGCGCCGTCGTGTTGTCGACCACCAGGCGCGGCAGTCCCAGCCCTGGCACCACGACGCGCTCGAGGGCCGGCAGCGGTGGCGGAGCCGGCGGCGCCGCGCTCGCCATCTTCTTCTTGTTCTTTCCGGAGTCGTCCGTTTGGGGCGGCGCGGCGAACGGGTCCTCGGGCCGGATCGTCCGATCGAGGAGGCGCAGGCGCCCGTAGTCATCCAGGGCGAGCGCGATCAGCCGGATGCCTCCCTCGACCTGCTGGTGCAGGATCGCCTTGCCCGCGTGACGCAGCATGGCGACCGTGTCGGCCAGATGATCGCCGTCCAGGCCCAGGACGGCGGCCAGCTCCGCGACGCTGCCGGGATCGCGAAGAAACCCGAGCTGCGGCGTGTCGAGGTAGACGTCGTACGGGTGGCCTTCCGGAAGGCCCGCCACCGGCGAGGGATCGAGAGGGTCTCCCTCGGCGGGGATGAAGGAAGCCACCAGCAGCCGCGACTGTCCGGCGTTCTTGCGCAAGCGGTAGATCTTCAGGGCCTGCGTGATCCGCCCCTCGCGGACGCGCAGCACCTGCATCGTCTCGCCGTCGAACAGGTACGGGGGCAGACCGTCGAAGTGGTCCCCGATGATCGTGCCGGGCTGATCGCGTCCGATCTGACGGAAGGTGACGGTCCCGCTCAGGCTTCCCGGCAGGCAGCAGGCCTCCGGATCGAACGTCAGGTCGGCGTCATCCAGCAGCGAGCGGGTCTCGGGCGCATCGTGCACGGTGCGCCACGCGGGGATCAGGTCCTGCTCGAACGCGCCGGCCTCCTTCGACACCGCGATGTTGTAGCTGCCCGGCGCCAGATCCAGGGACAGAGGCGTCTCGCCCATGTAGTAGTCGCGGTCGAAGGCGTCCATCCCGGGCGTCCTGGCCCGCGACACGAAGACGCGCGTTCCCGGCGGCACCGAGGCGACCCAGACGCGGTCCAGCGACGCCGGCGTGGGCACGTGCGGTCCGGCCGCGGGCTCCTCCCGCTCGGGCTCCTCGACCTCCGGCTCGGCCCGTGCCGCGGGCGGCGGCGCCGTCGCCTGGTTGATGGCGGCCATGATCCCGTCGGTGGCTCCGGCGCGGCGCAGCGACAGCGCCTCCTCGAGCGTTGGGGGCGCCTTCATCCCGCGCTCGGAGATGATCTTGACGATCTCGCCCGGGTCGATGTCGTTGCCGAGCATCTCGATCACGTCGCCGACCGCCAGCGGCCTCTCGTGGCGGTGCCTCGCACGGCGGCGCGATCCCGGCGGATCGGCCGGCTCGCCGGACGCGACCGCCTCGGTCCTGCCCGCGGCCGGCAGGGCGGCGCCCGCGGCCAGCGCCCTGATGACGCCGGCGGGAACCCCGCGCGCTCTTTGCTCCAGCAGCTCCGCGAGGTCCGGCTCCCGCCTGAGGCCTCGGCTCGCCACCAGCGACGCGATCCGATCCGCGGCGACTCCCTTGCGCTGCATCCGCAGGACGCGGCGCAGGCTCAGCGATCCGCGGGCAGGGGGGCGCGCGGCCGGCGCCCCGGCCTGCGAGGCGACGGGCGCGGCAGGAGGCTGCGAGCCGGCCCGCGCCAGGAGCAGCACCAGCCGGGCCGGTGCTCCCAGCCGCCTGAGGCGGACGGCGTCCTCCAGCGTCAGATCGAAGCCGCCTTCCTGCTTTTCGAGCAAGGAGATCAGGTCATCGGGGGAGGTCCCCTCACGCACGAGCTGCAGCACCCGCTCGGCCGACAGCGGCGCCTCGCGGCGCGACTCGCTGGCGGTTGGCTCCACACGGGAGGGCTCCTGGGCGGCCGCCTCGCTGCGCGGTGGCGCGACCATCACCCACGGAAACGCGAGCAGGAGCAGGACCGTGCCCGGGATGTCGAGGCGCGCGCGCGCCATGCTTTTCCTCCCTCGGGATCCGGCCTTCGGAGCCGCGGAGACGGCAAGGATCGGCCCGCTCATTATAGGCTGGCGGGCGATCCGGGATCGACCGGCGGCCCGGCGCGGAGGCGAGCCCCGCGCGGCAGGTCAGTCTATTTCCATCAGCGGATCGCTTCCAGGGGCGCGGCGCGGCGCGGGCGGCGAAGCACTCGGGGCGGCGCCGGCTCGCCGTCCGCGGGGACGCGCAGGCGGGCGCACGACCTGGCGCGGCTCGCCGAGAAAGAGAGCCACCTGCTCGGTGAGATCGTTCGGGTCGGGGCCGTTCAGAACGATCCAGAGCCGCAGGAGAGGATCGGTCAGGACGTAGCCGCGGCCGTCGCGCCGGATCAGGCCGACCTCGAGCAGCCACGACCGGTCATCGAGCGCGGTGGGCAGGGCGACGCGCAGGTGGCGGGCGACATCGGACAGGATCGCCCCCTCGTGACGCGCCAGGTGGTGCAGGATGCTCCTGACGGCGGCGCGGCCGCGGCTTCGCTCCATCAGCAGGTGGTAGTCGAAGCGACACTCCTGGTGAAGCGCCCCCGACGGGGGCGTCATCTCGGTGACCAGGGCCGACGCGAGGTCCTGGCCCTGCCGCACC
>JBHIBC010000124.1:0-2738 GCA_046758905.1 Acidobacteriota bacterium
CTCCACTCCCCGCGGCCCCGGACCCCCGCCCGCCCCTCCCCCGCCCTGCAGGCGGGTCACCAGCGACTCCAGGGCCCCCCCGACGGCGCACTCGGCGCAGAGGTTGAGGACGAGCCAGGAGGAGAGCAGCAGCGGGGCGAGGGCCGCCCCGCACCCGAGCAGCGCCACCGCGCGGCGGCTCAGGAAGCGCGTCCCGAACAGCCCGTTGACCGCGAACCCCAGGAGCGGGAGCAGCGGGATCAGCCACAGGAGCTGCAGCATCGCCTCACCAGCGCATCAGGCTGACGTCGTCGACGTCGGTGGTCTTCCTGCGGCGGAACAGCGCGATGACGATCGCCAGCCCGACCACCACCTCGGCGGCGGCCACGGTCATGACGAAGAAGACGAAGATGTGCCCGGTCATCGTCTGGCTCTCGTGCGCGAACGCCGCGAAGGTCAGGTTCACCGCGTTGAGCATCAGCTCGATGCACATCAGGATCACGATCGCGTTGCGGCGGACGAGCACCCCCACGCAGCCGATCGCGAACAGCAGCGCCGCGATCGTCAGGAAGAATTCCACGCGCATCCCGGATCCCCTACCCCAGCCGCCTCTTCGCCAGCAGCACCGCACCGACCATGGCGGCGACCAGCAGCACCGAGGCCGCCTCGAACGCGAAGACGTACTCATCGAACAGGAGCCGGCCGACGCCGCGGGCTGTCCCGAACGCCCCGTCGAGGGCCTCCGGCCGGAAGAACGGGCGATCGCCGCGGTGCTGGATGGCCCAGAACATCAGCCCCGCGAACAGCGCGCCGATCCCGAGGGCGCCCCAGCGCTGCGCGCCGCCGCCGATCCGCAGCCCCTCCTCGGCCCGCAGGTTGAGGAGCATCACCACGAAGACGAACAGCACCATGATGGCCCCGGCGTAGATGATCACCTGGAGGACGGCGAGGAACTGCGCCTGCAGTATCAGGTAGAAGAGCGCGATGCACAGCAGGTTGAGGATCAGGAACAGCACCGACACCATCGGGTTCGGGTGCATGACGATCAGGAGCGCCGACAGGATCGCCACGAACCCGATCGCCCCGGCCCAGAAGTCGACCCGGAACAGGTCCCGGTGGAAGGCGGCGGCGAGCGCGACCGCCGCCAGCGCCGCCAGGACCGCGGGGGCGACCGGCCGTCCCGGAAGGAACGCGCGCACGAACGCGAACGCCAGGACGACGACGATCAGCCCGATCAGCAGAGACATCGGCTCAGGCCCAGCCCATCAGGACGATCAGCGACACCCACAGCACGTGCCCCAGCCCCGCGGGGAGCAGCACCTTCCACCCCAGGTTCATCAGCTGGTCGTAGCGGAAGCGCGGCAGGGTCCAGCGCACCCAGACGAACAGGAACAGGAACAGCGACATCTTCACGCCCAACGCCAGCGCCTGAGCGACGGCGGCCGCGTTGTCCGACAGGCCGAGCAGATGCAGGCCCGGGACGTGATAGCCGCCGCAGAACAGGGTCGCCGCCAGCGCCGAGGCGGTGATCATGTTGGCGTACTCGGCCATGTAGAACATCGAGAAGCGCATCCCGGAGTACTCGGTGTGGTAGCCGGCCACCAGCTCCGTCTCCGCCTCCGGCAGGTCGAACGGCAGGCGGTTGGTCTCCGCGAACGCCGCGATCAGGAAGATGACGAACCCCGGCATCTGCCAGAGCAGGTTCCAGCCGTGCTCCATCTGATGGGCGACGACGTCGCCCAGGCGCAGCGATCCGGTCACCATCAGCACCCCGACGATCGAGATCCCCATGGCCAGCTCGTACGAGATGAGCTGTGCGGAGGAGCGCAGCCCGCCCATCAGCGAGTACTTGTTGTTGGACGACCAGCCGGCGAGCGCCACCCCGTAGACGCCCATCGATCCGAGCGCCAGGACGATCAGGATGCCGTTGTCCACGCGCGCGATCTGCAGCGGGACCTCGAGCCCGAAGATCCCGAGCGTCGGGCCGAAGGGGATCACCGAGAAGGCGATCATCGCCGGGACGAAGATCATCAACGGGGCCAGGAGGTAGACGGCGCGGTGCGCGTGCGGCGGCGTGACCGCCTCCTTGAAGAGGAACTTGATGCCGTCGGCCAGCGGCTGCAGCAGCCCGAACGGCCCAACCCGGTTGGGGCCCCGCCGGTCCTGGATCCAGGCCGACACGCGCCGCTCCACCCAGGTCATGTAGGCGACGGCGGTGAGGATCGCCCCGAAGACCAGAGTGATCTTGATCGACGCCTCGGCCACGAGCCCCACGAGATCGCGGTCCAACTCAGCCCCCCTTCAGTCGGGCCCCGGCGCCGTCCAGGGCGCGGTGCGACAGGCCCTCGAAGGCCGGGACCCTCGCCGCCACCTCGTCGAAGGCCCGGGAGGCGGACCCGAACTCCGCGGGGAAGCCGAAGCGCCGGCCCAGCTCGCTCAGCGCGCTCCACGCCGGCTCGGCCTCGCCCGCCGGCCTGACCGCCTGCCGGGCCCGCTGGGCGTGCCCCCCGAAGTTGACGTGCACCCCGTCGTGCTCGCCGTAGCCGCAGATCGGCAGCGCCACGTGCGCCGCCTCTACGGTCCGGGTGCTCCACCGGTCGAAGACGACCAGCGCCTCCAGGCCGCCGAGCAACTCCTCCTCCAGGAGCCCCTCCCCGAGCGGGTCCTCCCCGACCACAACCAGCGCGCGCACCCGGCCCGCCGCGACGTCCTGCATGATCTCCGTCACGCGGCCGGGGTCGGGCCCGCCGAGGCCGAGC
>JBHIBC010000125.1:0-2725 GCA_046758905.1 Acidobacteriota bacterium
CTCGAAGGGATCGAAGGCACCCGGAACACGAAGCCCGGGCCGCCGGCGGAGCGCCCCGCGCCGGGCGCGCGGGACCGCCCGCCGGCCCGACTTGACGCCGCGCCAAGGATCGTGGCAAGTTCACGGTGATCCAGAACCCGGGCCGGATCCTGAAGACCATCATGAGGAGAACATGCGCGCCGCCGACCTGATGACCCGTGAAGTCGTTTCCGTCAATCCGGACATGACCGTGGAGGAGCTGTGCGACCTGTTCCGTAAGGACAAGATCACGGGGGCGCCCGTGGTCGACGCCGAGGGCCGGTTGCTCGGCATCGTCTCCAAGGACGACGTTATCTTCCGTCGCCGCGGCAAGGGGCGGAAGAAGCCGACGGCGGACATCAAGTCCCTGTTCAGCTCCGGGTTCGTGGGGTTCGCTCAGGAGGACCCCGGTCAGCTGCGCGTGTCGGACATCATGACCCGGGACGTCCTGAGCGCCACGGAGGAAGCCTCCGTCGACGATCTGTGCCGCCTGATGTGGGAGAAGCGGGTCCACCGTCTGCCCATCGTCAGGGGCACGACGCTCGTCGGGATCGTCAGCGCTCTCGACATCTGCAAGGGCGTCGCCAACGGCGCCGTCCCCTTCCCCCGCAAGTAAGCGCGCTCCCCGGATCGCGGCGCGCCGCGTCCCCCGGCGCCCGCGGGCCCGGCGCCGTCCCCTTCGGCCCCCTGTCCAGTCCGCGTCCCGGGAGCGTGCCCAGGATCGGGACACCGTGTTCATCCTCCGCCTCCCACCGCCAACTCACTGATGCGCGCCCGGTAACGTCCCGCCGCCGACGATCCTCCCCGGCTCGTGTCGGGAAGCGCGACACTCGGGCGCGCCCCGCCGCATTCCATGAGGCCCTGCGGCGATCGCCCAAACCCCTTGAGCCGCCGGCACTTCCGCTCGCCCGCTGACGGTCCCGTCAGTGGCAGTCGCCTTGCGTACCGACGGCCCGGCCATCTGCCCAATGCCGGGCGCTGGCGAAGTGTGGAGGCGAACCAATGAAGGGGATGGGGAGGATCACCCGCGGCGGCCGGTCGCCGATCGTCGTCGCGGTCGTCTTGAGCCTGACTTGCCTGGCCCTGCCCGCCGCGTCGGCCGCTGGGCCCGAGAAGGAGAAACTCTCCCGCGACCTGCGGGGCCGGATCCGCGCCCTCGGGGCCGACGACCTGGTCTCCGTGATCGTGCAGACGCGCGGCGAGCCGAGCGCCGCGCACCTGGCACGCCTGCATGGGCGCGGCGGTCAGATCCGGTGGCGCCACGCCACGGTGCAGGGGTACACGGCGCGCATACCCGCCTCGCAGATCGAGGCGTTCGCCGAGGACCCGGAGATCGAGCGGGTCTCCCATGACACGCCAGTCAGGGCGCACCTAGACGTGGCGATCCGGGCGGTGCGGGCCGACGCAGCCTCGGTCGAGACGACCGGGCTCGACGGCAGCGGGGTCGGCGTCGCCGTCATCGACAGCGGCGTCCAGGGACATCCTGACCTACTGCGTCGGAGAGGTGAGCCCCAGATCGTCGAGGTCGAGATCGTCGGAAGCGAGAGGGGGCTCGCCGACTACTACGGCCACGGAACCCACGTCGCCGGGATCATCGCCGGCAGTGGCGAGGCCTCCAGCGATCGGTTCTCCTTCAGGACATTCCGGGGGGCGGCGCCCGGCGCGCGCCTGGTCTCGCTGCGGGCCCTGGCCCCGGACGGATCCGGCTACACCTCCGACGTCATCGCCGCCATCGATTGGGTGGTCCTGAACAAGGACGCCTACGGCATCCGGGTTCTGAACCTGTCGCTCGGGCATCCGGTGTACGAGTCGTACACGACCGACCCCCTGTGCCGCGCGGTGCGCGGTGCGTGGGAGGCCGGCATCGTCGTCGTGGTGTCGGCGGGCAACGACGGTGCGATCGGGAGCGGCTACGGCACGATCACCTCGCCCGGGAACGAGCCGAGCGTCATCACGGTGGGCGCGATGGACGACAGCGACACCGCGACGATCACCGATGACGTCCTCGCCTGGTATTCCTCGAAGGGGCCGACGCTGATCGATCACGTGGTCAAGCCGGACATCGTCGCGCCGGGCAGCCGGATCGTGTCGGCCCGGGCGATCGATTCCTACCTGGACACGCAGTACCACCACCTGACCCTCAAGGTGGACGAGTACAAGGACAAGCCGGGGAGGGCCGATAAGGACGGCGACTACTATGAGCTGGCCGGAACATCCATGGCGGCGCCGATGGTCGCTGCCGCGGCCGCCCTGATGATCCAGAGCGAGCCGGCCCTCACGCCCGACACGGTCAAGGCCCGGCTGATGAAGTCGGCGGCCAAGGACGATCTCCCCATCTTCGACACGGGCGCGGGCTACCTCGACATCGCCGCGGCGCTCCAGGCGACCGGACAGGTCGATGCGGCGCCATCGCCGCGCGCCATCCTGCTGGGGAACGGTATCGTCGTGATCGAGAACACGGGCCTCATCTGGGGCACCGAGTGGACCCTGGGCCTGATCTGGGGCACGGGCGGCGCGGGCTCCTCCTGCCCGTTCGTCATGTCGGCCGCCGACTTCGAGAACGATCAGATCACCGAGTCCGGGCTGATCTGGGGGACGGCGTGCGGGGACGAGCAGCTGAGCGGCTCCGGGCTGATCTGGGGGACGGCGTGCGGGGACGAGCAGCTGAGCGGCTCCGGGCTGATCTGGGGGACGGCGTGCGGGGACG
>JBHIBC010000126.1:0-2377 GCA_046758905.1 Acidobacteriota bacterium
TGTTGTTCGGCGCCGCCGCGGAGGAGTTGCCGGCGCTCCTAGAATGGTTTGCTCCCCCATGGATCGGCGTTCGAGGATCTCCCTCACCCCCGGCAAGCGCGTCCTGTTCCTCACCAAGGACCCCGAGCTCATCCGCCGGCAGCTCGCCGGTACGCTCGACCTGCGGATGACGGAGGTGCGCGTCGAGGACCTGCTCGACGACATCAACACCGACATGATGACCCCGGCCTGGGTCTGCTTCGACCACCGCCCGGAGGACATCGCGCGCAACGCCTACGCCGGCCTGGAGGTGAACGGCGAGCGCATCTTCGGGGAGAACGCGCTCCGGGACGGAAACTTCGAGGTGGTCGTGAGCGGCGAGCGCAAGGGGACCGGCTCGAGCCGCGAAACCGCGGTCCAGGCCGAGAAGTGGTGCGGCATCCGGATTGCGATCGCCGCCAGCTTCGCGCCGGTGCACGAAAGCAACAACATCAACCAGGGCGTGCTCATGGGCGACCACGCGCTGCTCGTCCGCCTGCAGGCGGGAGAGGAGATCCCGCTCGAGGAGATCACAGAGAAGTACGACCCCGTCCGGCGGCTCATCATCGAGCACGGCGGGCTCTTCGCCTTCTCCAAGGCGCTGGCGGCGAAGGACGTCGACGTCCCGCGCCCGGCGACGGGGAAGCGCCCCATGACGATGGCCGAAAAGATCATCGGCAGCCACCTGGTCGGCGGAGCGGGCTTCGTCGAGCCGGGCGACACCGCCCTCGCCTGGGTGGACGGCGGCTACAGCCACGAGTTCACCACCGCCCAGGTGGACTGCTTCCTGCGCCGGGAGTACGGCGAGGGCTACACCGTCCAGAACCCCGCCAAGTTCGCCGTCTTCGAGGACCACCTCGTCTACGCCGAGGGCGTCCCGCGGATGGCGCCCTTCCGCGACAAGCTCGAGGCGCTCCGCGAGCGGCAGCGCGCCTTCCAGCGGACCACCGGCGTGCAGGACTTCAACGCCCGCGACGGACGATCCCCCGGCATCTGCCACCAGGTGGCGCGGGAGCGGATCATCGAGCCCGGAGACCTGATCCAGGCGACCGACAGCCACACGACCATGGGGGGCGGAAACAACGCGTACGCCTACGGCGTGGGCGCCACGGAGTTCGCCCACCTCATTCACTCCGGCTTCACCCCGCTGACGGTGCCCGAGTCGATCCGCTACGAGCTGGTCGGTGCGCTCCGGCCCAACGTCACGGCGAAGGACGTCATGCTGCAGATCCTGTGGACCGACGTCCGGCGCGGGGAGACCCTCGACCGGTGCATGGAGTTCGGCGGGCCGGGGCTCGCCTCCCTGTCGATGGACGAGCGCGCGACCCTGGCCAACATGGCCACCGAGTGCTCCGCCCGCGCCGGGCTGGTCGAGGCGGACGACCAGACCCTCGACTGGATCGCGGCGCGGCGGCCGGGCGCGGACCGGGCGGCGCTGCGCGCCCGGGTCGTCCGTCCCGACGCCGACGCGCGCTACGACGGAGGGGTCCGGACGATCGACCTGTCCGAGGTCCGTCCGATGGTGGCCACGCCCGGGGACCCCGCCGGCGGAATCCCCTCCGACCCCACCAACGGCGCCTTCGTCGAGGATCTCGGCGACGTGCCGATCGACATCGCCTACGCCGGCTCGTGCACCGCCGGCAAGATCGACGACCTGGAGATGTACGCGCGGGTGCTCCGGGAGGCGGTCGAGGCGGGCCGCCGGGTCGCCGACGGCGTCCGCTTCTACATCCAGTTCGGGTCGGCGGAGGTCGAGGAGCACGGTCTCTCGGCGGGGCTGGTCGAGATCTTCGAGCGCGCGGGGGCGATCGTGATCCACCCCGGCTGCGGGGCGTGCATCGGGTGCGGGCCCGGCGTCAGCGAGAGCCCTGAACAGGTGACGGTGTCGGCCATCAACCGCAACTACGGCGGTCGGTCCGGCCCGGGCCGCCTCTATCTCGCCTCCCCGCCGACCGTCGCCGCGTCGGCGGTCGCCGGACGGATCGTGGCGTGGGAGCCGGGCATGTGGTCCGGCCGCTCCGCCTGAACCGGCGCTCCTCGCGCGGAGGTCGCCTCATCGGCGCCCGGTCAGGGTCCGACGTTCATCCACTGCAGGAGGGTGACCGAGATCTGTTCGGGTGCGAGCAGGACGAGCAACTCGAGCCCGCCCGCGACTACGAGGGTGATCCGGGCGAGGGAGTGCGAGCCGAGGAGGATGGCGAGCAGGGCGAGGAGCAGCGAAACCGCTCCGTACACCCGAGCGTCCTGGTACCAGGGCAGCTGGCCGCTCAGGAACTGGCCCAGCTCGCGGAAGGCGGCCGCCCGCTCGGCCTCCCCGCCGAAGCGGACGGTGAGCACCAGGATCGCGAAGTAGGTCATG
>JBHIBC010000127.1:0-2288 GCA_046758905.1 Acidobacteriota bacterium
GGACACTGCGCAGCGCTGCGAGGAGCTTTCGGTCAACCGCCAGCGTCACCAGCGTCGCCTCGCGCAAGGCGGTGACCCTCAAGGGTCAACCACGCCTCGCGTGTCACCTCCTGTGCTAAAAGTCCGCAGATCGCCGAGAAGTCCCCTGACCGCCGGCGACGACGCACCTTCTTCCCCGTACGGATGGCGGGAGGTGCAGGTTCCGAGCCAGGATGACTTCGCGGTGATTCAAGACGATGGGCGTGACACATGGCCTGATCCGCCGTGCCGCGACACCGTCTCGCGGCGCGCCTCGGCGATCGCGTCCCGGGCGCTTTTGACCGCAGTCCAGCTGCCGGCCGTCTCCGGGAGCGGTGCGGGCGCAGTTGCCCGTCCGCCACGCGAGCCCCTATATTCCGATCGGGATCCCGGCGACCTCTCGACCCTGTCAAAGTCTTGACGGCCGCCCGTCACGGCGAGGGAGCGGACCCGGCGTGGCGTTGGATCGTCGGGATCGCCGGGCGCCTTACTCGGCTCCCGACCGGAATCGGCTGCGGTGACGGTCGAGCAGGATGACTACCAAAGGCCTCACAGGAAACCTCAAGACGATGTCCCTTGCGGACCTGCTGCAGTGGGCCGGAGCCGGCCGCAAGAGCGGCACCCTCTCGCTGACCAGCGAGTCGCTCAAGAAGCGGATCTACTTCCAGGACGGCGCCATCGTCGGATCGTACAGCAACGACCCGCAGGAGTTCCTCGGGCAGTTCCTGTTAGGTGAGGGGCTGATCACCGAGCAGCAGCTCAAGGACGCCTTCGACCTGCAGGCCAAGACCAGCGTCATGCTCGGCCGGATCCTGGTCAAGAAAGGGCTCCTCTCCGAGGCGAAGGTGGTCGAGTTGCTGCGCCTGAAGGCCGAGGAGACCATCTACTCCCTGTTCCTCTGGATCGACGCCGATTTCGATTTCGTCGAGGGGGAGGCGCCCCCGGGGGAGCAGGTTCTGATCTCCATCAAGGTCGAAGACGTCCTGATGGAGGGGCTGCGGCGCTACGACACCGCGAAGAAGATCCGCAAGGTCTTGCCCCACAACGGCGTCGTGCTCAAGCGGACGAGGCGGAGCCTGCCGTCGGACATCGCCGCCAAGGCGTTTCCCAAGCGGATCTACGACTTGGTCGACGGCGGGCGCACCCTGGCGCAGATCATCCTGGAGGCCCATGCCTCGGAGTTCAACGTCTGCCAGGTCCTGTCGGCCCTGGTGCAGAAGAGATTCCTGGAGGTCGCCGATACCGGAAGCCCGATCGAGGGGCGGGCGTCGCGAGCCTCCACCGACACGCCCCGCTCGCCGCTGGCGGCGGCGCGCGAGCTGATCAGATCGGGGGACGCGGAGGGGGCACTGGCGGTCCTCCAGAAGGCCCGGGCGGCGGAGGACAAGAACCCGGAGATCAACGCCTTGATCCAGGTCGCGGAGGAGCACTTCATCGAGCGCGCCTACCGTCACTACCTGCCGCCCAAGAAGATCCCGGTGCTGAGGAAGCCGATCGACTCGCTCACGGGCCAGGATCTGAGCCCGGAGGAGATGTTCCTCGTCAGCCGCGTCAACGGGTCATGGGAGCTCAAGTCGATCATCAGCATCAGCCCGCTCCGCGAGGTCGACGCGCTGCGCGCCCTCAAGAAGCTGCGCGAGCGTGGCATCATCGACCTGATCGGGGGTCAGGCCGGCACCGGCTGATCGGCCCGCCCGGAGCGGCGCTCCACGCCCGTCCACGCCCTTCCGCCGCGCGCACTTCTCCTGCGGGTCCGCTCCCGGTCCCGCCCCGGTGCCGGCGCCTCTCGGCCGCGCGATACAGACGCGCGCACCCGCGGCACGTACGGCGCGCCGACGTCGGGCCGGACGTAGTGGTCGTAGGGCTCCACCCTCAGGTCCTCCAGGCTCTTGACGGCGATCGACTTGACGAACAGTTCCGCGAGCTGGGCGTTCGTGATCAGGGGGATGCCGAAGTCGGCGGCCCGGCGCCGGATGATGTACCCGTCGGTCAGCTCCCGCCGGTCGTATCCGGCCGGGATGTTGATGATCAGGTCGAGCCGATCCGGGCTGATGTACTCGAGGAGCGACGGCCGCCGGCGCTCGTGGATCTTGTAGAGGCGGATGTTGGGGACGTTGTTGTCGTCCAGAAACCGCGAGGTGCGGCGCGTCGCGTAGATCGTGAAACCCATCCGGCGCAGCGCCCGCGCCGGGGACAGCAGGCGCGTCTTGTCGCGCAGCGACCCGATCGACAGCAGCACCTGGCGGCGCCGGGGGAGCCGGAACCCGGCC
>JBHIBC010000128.1:0-2283 GCA_046758905.1 Acidobacteriota bacterium
CGGGCCGGACCCGCGGGCGCCACCCGCGCGGCCGGGCGGTGGGTGCGGGGGAAGGGTCCGCCGGCACTGCGTAAGGTGTTGCCAGCAAGGGGGATAAGCCGGGCCGGGCTTGCAGCCCGATCCGGAGGGTGGGAAGATACACACTTGGCTGTGCGGTTTCGTGACGCGTTGGGGGATCGCCCCCTCATCGGGGACGGAGCGATGGGCACCCTGCTCTACGAGCGGGGGATGTCCCTCGACCGCTCGTTCGAGGTGCTCAACCTGGAGCGCCCGGAGCTGATCGAGGACATCCATCGCAGCTACATCGAGGCGGGGGCGGGCCTGATCATCACGAACACCTTTTGTGCCAACGCCGAGTTCCTGGGGCGCCACGGGCAGGACCACCTCGTGCGCGAGGTCAACGCCGCCGGCGTCCGGATCGCCCGGCGGGCCGTGGCGGGTCGGGACGTCTTCGTCGCCGGCTCGGTCGGGCCGCTGCCCCGGGAGGCGACCCGGCCCGAGGGGCTCGGGGCCGAGGCGCAGCACGAGGTCTACGTCGAGCAGGCGACCGCACTCGCCGACGCGGGCGCCGACGTCATCGTTTTGGAGACCTTCACCTCCCTGCGACACCTCGAGACCGCCTGCGCGGCGGTGCGTGAGGTGTGCGACCTGCCGGTCATCGCGCAGATGGCCTTCCTGGAGCGCACCGGCTCCTTCGCGGGCGACGAACCGGTCGCCTCCCTGACCGAGATCTGGCGGCTGGGCGCGGATGTCGTGGGGACGAACTGCGGCCGCGGACCGCGATTGCTGGTGGAGATCCTCGAGGACTTCGCGCCCCGAACCGGACGGCCGCTGAGCGCCTTTTTCAACGCCGGCTCCCCCGACCTCGTGGACGGCCGCTACATGTACCTGCGCGAGCCCTCCTACATGGCCGACACCGCCGAGCGTCTGGCCGAGGCGGGGGTCAGCCTCATCGGCGGCTGTTGCGGGACGACGCCGGCCGTCATCGCCTCCATCGCCGAGCGCCTCCGGGACCGCCGCCTCAAGGCGCGGGTGGAGGTCGAGATCCCCCCTCCGCCGCATCGGGAGGTGGGCGAGGAGCCGGTCTTCCCGCCCAGCTTCCTGGAGCGGCCGCCGGGCGAGCCCTCCATCGTGGCGGAGCTGGACCCCCCGCGCGGCCTCGCCTTCGAGGCGGTCCTGGAGGGGGCGCGCCGGATGCGCGAGGCCGGGGTGGACCTCGTCAGCGTGGCGGAAAACCCCCTCGCTTCGCCCCGGATGGGCAACGTCGCCATGGCCGTGCTCATGAAGCGCGAGGCGGGCGTGGAGCCGCTGGTCCACTTCACCTGCCGGGACCGCAACCTGATCGGGCTGCAGTCCGACATCATGGGCGCCTGCGCGCTGGGGCTGAACTACGTCCTGGCCATCACCGGGGACCCGGTCTCGATCATCGGCGACTTCGGACCCAAGGGCGTCTACGACGTCACCTCCTTCGGTCTGGTGGAGCTCATCGCGGGTCTCAACCGGGGCGTCAACGCCGCCGGGGCGTCGATCAAGAGGCCCACCCGCTTCCGCATCGGCGTCGCCTTCGGCTCCAACGTGAAGCACCTCCACGTCCAGATCGAGCGGTTGGAGCGCAAGAAGCGGCTGGGGGCCCACTACGCGCTCACTCAGCCCTGCTGGGACCCGAAGCGGATCGAGGAGATCTTCGCGGCGACGCGTCCCCTCGGCCTGCCCTTCTACCTCGGCGTGATGCCGTTCGCCTCGGAGCGCAACGCCGAGTTCCTCCACAGCGAGGTGCCGGGGATGCTGGTGCCGGAGGAGGTCCGCCGCCGCATGAAGGGGCTCCGGGGGCTCGAGGGGCGTGAGATGGGGTGCCGGATCTGCGAGGAGATCCTGGACACGGTGGCCGAGCACTCGTCGCGCGTCTACCTCATCACGCCCTTCAACCACTACGACACCACGGCACGGTTGGCCGAGTACTTCCGTGACCGGGTCCACGCCCGGGCGCAGCAGCGACAACACGCCTGATGGCCCTGTTCGGAGGATCGCGCACCGACGACGCGGCGCTCGCCGCCCGCTACAAGCACCTGCTGACCGTCGCCAAGGCGCTCGCTTCCCAGCGCGACCTCCGGCGGGTGCTGGCGGTGGTCATGGACACCATCGTCGAGCTCACCGGCGCCGAGCGCGCCTTCGTCTGGCTGGGCGGCGCGGAGGACGGCCGCGTCGAGGTGGCGCGCAACTTCGAGAAGGAGAACGTGCGCCGGCCGGCGAGCAAGGTGAGCCGGTCGATCCTGCGGCAGGCGA
>JBHIBC010000129.1:0-2266 GCA_046758905.1 Acidobacteriota bacterium
AGCCGCGCGGCGCGGACGCCGGTCGCGCCGCCCGGCGCCTCGGAGCTTCTCAAGGGGGCACCGGCAACCGCGCCGCCCGCCGGGGCCTCGGCTCGCGCGTGGGGCCGGCCGCGTCCTCCATCCTGGCAATCCCTCGACATCTGCCGCGACTCTAGGTGCCGGTCGGGACACCTGTCAAGCAGCGCCGGCCGCCGGGATCCCGGCCCGCTCGCCCGCCGGGCGACACGACCCGAATCCGCACCGGATTCGGTGGCCCAGCCTCGGGGCCCGCCTTGAACTGGCGGGCGGGGGACCCTAAGTTTGAGAGTGTCGTCGTCCGCGCGCCGCCGGGCGGGCATCTCTCACTGGCTGCCGTGCTGGCAGGGGGCCGGAACGGTATGGTTCAACTCAACGAGGCGCTCGCCGCGCTGGAGGAGCTGCCTGCTATCGGATGGGCCGCCCTGGGTGTGGCGGCGCTGTTCCTGGGACTGCTCCTCGGCCGGGGATCGCAGGCCACCGCGGTCCGGCGTGCCGCACGCCGCCCCGACCCGCACGCGGCCCTGCTGCGCGAGCTCCAGAAGAGCGTCGCCCGCCTCGAGGCGGAGAACTCGGCGCTGTCGAACTTCTTCCTGCTCCTCCCCGACTTCACCAAGGAGATCAACTCCAAGCTCGAGCGGCGCGCCACCGCGCCGCTGTTGATGAAGATCACCGAGCGCCTGTTCGCACCGTCCCAGATCCTCCTGTTCGAGTTGGACGCACGCGTCAACAAGCTCTTCATGGTGCACCAGGTGGGGCTGCCCGAAGACTTCAAGCTTCGGTTCCAGGTCGACGTCGGGGAGGGGAGGATCGGATGGGTCGCCGAGCACAAGGTGGCGATGGACACCAACGACTTCATCCGCGAGATGAGGCACTCGGGGGCCAGCCTCGAGATCCCCGCGCACGCCCGGTTCCGGACCGAGCTGTGCGCGCCGATGGTCTACCAGAACCAGGTGCTCGGAGTGATCAGCGTCGGAGGGATCACGCGCCACTACAAGTACGAGAAGACGATGCTCAGCCTCATCGCCGACCTCGGGAGCATCGCCCTGTACAACAGCAAGCTCTTCTCTCAGATCCAGAGCGCGGCGAACTCCGACGGGCTGACCAAGCTTTACAACAAGCGCTTCTTCATGGAGCGCCTCGCCGACGAGATCCTCAAGGCCGAGAAGGCCCACAGCCCGGTGTCCATCTTCATCTTCGACCTGGACCACTTCAAGCATTACAACGACACGCAGGGGCACCAGGCCGGGGACGAGGTCCTCAAGATAACCGGGCAGATCCTGCGCGAGACCGTTCGGCCGGACGACGTCCCGGCCCGGTACGGGGGCGAGGAGTTCATCGTCGTCCTCCCGCAGACTCCGAAGGACGGCGCCATGAAGGCGGCCGAGAAGATCCGGCTCAAGGTGGCGGAGCATCCTTACGTCAATCGTGAGAGCCAGCCGCTGGGGCTGGTATCGCTGAGCGGGGGCGTCTCGACCTTCCCGGATGACGGGCGTACCGGACTCGACCTGATCGCGGCGGCCGACAGGGCCCTCTACCGCGCCAAGAAGGCGGGCCGGAACCGCGTCTACCGTGCCGAGCCGGATTACTTCTCGGACGATTCGCAGGAGGTCGTCTACAACACCGGGGACCGGTGATCCCCGCGCGAGGCTCGAAGGTGCAGCGCCGACCCAAGGTGGCGGTCGAGGAGAGAGGGGCGCGGGGCGACTTCGAGGAGGCCGGCTCCGCCCGAGCCCTGGCGTGCCTGCTGTACGACGAGCTGACCGACCTGCCGACGGTGCCGTTGCTGCTGCGCCGGATCCGGCGTCTGCTGAAGGAGTCGCATCAGCTCGGCCTGCTGTCGATCGGCGTGCTGCGCAAGGAGCGCTTGGACACCTCGCTCGGGTGGCAGGGGTACGAGTCGCTGGTCCGCGACGTGGCCTCCCTGCTCCGGGAGATCAGGGGCACGGTGCTGAGGCGGGAGGACTTCCTGTCCGAGGTGATGATCAGCGGGAACTCCTTCGTCATCCTGCTCTCGCCCCCGCGGGGCGAGCGCCCGATCTCGCTCACCGACGTCAGGAAGGTCCGGCGCCGCGTCGAGCAGAGCCTGTCACGCTTCATGCGCCACCGGATGCGGGGCGAGAACTGGCTGCGGGCCTTCTTCGGTCTCATCGGCTCCAACCGGCCCCGCTATGGGGGCTACATTGTCCACCTGGCCATCGTCCTCATCGCCCTGGGGGTGGCTGGGTCCACCTTCTACTCCAGCCAGGCC
>JBHIBC010000130.1:0-1877 GCA_046758905.1 Acidobacteriota bacterium
CCGAGGCGGCGGCCGCCCCGGCGGCCACCCCCGGCCAGCTCGGCCTGTTCGCCCCGGAGGAGGACCCGGCGGCGAAGGCCGTCCGCAGCGCCCCCGTCGACAGGATGACGCCGCTCGAGGCGCTCAACCTCCTGGCGGAGCTGCAGAAACGCCTCCGCGAGCCGACTTGACCCGGGCCGGGGGTCACGCCGCGACGGCGTCCCGCAGCCGGGTGAAGGTCGGGAGCGTCATCTCCAGGCCGGCCATGTGATAGAACCCGCCGGCCCGCCCCGGAAGCACCACGAACCGCATGTCGGCGCCGGCGGCGCAGGCCCTGCGGTACGCCTCCGGGGCCGCGGCGGCGACCGAGTCGTCGTTGAGGCGTGCCTCGCTCAGGTCCACCACCAGCTGGCGCCGGCCGGCGCCCAGGAGACGGTCCACCTCCGCCAGCAGCCCTTTCTTGCCGCGGTCGCCCGAGAACCGGCCGCAGACCTGGATCACCTGCCAGCGGTCCAGGATGTGGGTTTCGATGTGACACGGCCCGAGGCGCCTGAGCCAGGGTAATCTGCCCATCCTCGACCCTCCTTGGTGGCGGGGCGTCCGGGCGCCGCGTCGCGGGCAGGCGCAGAGGGTCATCGTTCGGCCGGTGCGACGTCTCGGTTGGGCCCCGTTTGGGGGGATCATCCGGCCGGCCGCCGCCGCGCGTCAAGAGCCCGGCGCGCCGGCTGCGGGGGCCGGCCTCCGGAGCCCGCGGGGCGGGCTCAGAAGCTGGTGAGAGCCTCGCGCTCGTCCCGGAAGATCTCGAAGATCTCCTGCAGCCGAGTGAGCACCAGGAGATCCTGGACCTTGCCGCTGGGGTTGAGGAGCTTGAGGACCGCCCCCTTGTCCCGCGCCCGCTTGTAGCAGGCCACGAGCTCCCCGATCCCGGCGCTGTCCATGTAGGAGACCCCCTGCAGGTTCAGGACGATGCGCAGGCGCCCTTCCTCGAGCAGCGCGCTCACGGCCTCCCGCAGCCTGAGATCCCCCTCACCGATGGTGATCTTGCCCGAGAGATCCAGAACCGTGACATTCCCGTGATGCCTGGCGCTGGCCTTCATCCCTTCCTCCGTCTGAGTGCCTGGCCGCTGCGACCGACCGGCTCGAGCCGCTTCTCGAGCACCACCTCCATTCCACCCCGACAGTGCTGGAAGGCCACGCGGTCCACGAAGTGCTTCATGAAGAAGATGCCGCGACCGCTCGTCCGGAAGATGTTGTCCCCCTCGCGCGGGTCGGTCGTCCGCGTCCAGTCGAATCCGGGGCCCTGGTCGCGGACGCGCACCCGGAAATGGTCGGCGTTCTGCTCGAACTCGACCTGCACGATCTTGGCCGCGTCCATGTTGTTGCCGTGCTTGATCGCGTTGATGAAGGCTTCGCGCACCGCGAGGCCGATATTCAGGGCCGCCGGCTTCGGGAAGTGCGCGCCCCGCGCCAGATCCTCCGCGACCTCGTGCACGAGGTCAACGTAACCGATCCGGCTCCGCAGCTTGAGGCTGACTCTTCTCCCCACTCCCGGGATCTCCGGACGAGCGCGGCCACCCGGAGGAAGGCACGCCGGCGAACGTCGGCCGAGGCTCACGGCCCGCTGACCTGCACGGGTTCGCGGCATGTTAGTCAAACCCCCAACCCCTGTCAATCACGGTGCCCGCTCGGCCACGCCGCTCCACCGGCCGGCGGCGCCCGATCGAGCGCCCGATACTGGATGGCCTCCGCGACGTGCGGCGCCGCGATCGCGTCCGCGCCCTCCAGGTCGGCGATGGTGCGCGCCAGCCTCAGGACGGCGTCGTGCGCTCGCGCCGACAGTCCCAGGCGGCGGATCGCCAGGTCGAGGATGCGCCGGCCGGCGCCGTCCGGGGCGGCGT
>JBHIBC010000131.1:0-1854 GCA_046758905.1 Acidobacteriota bacterium
GTGATCAGCCCCAGCCCGGCCGTCCGCGTCTGCCGGACCCACAGCTCCTCGCCGGCCTTGACCTCGTGGTCCCCCGTCGAGGCCACCGCCGTCGACTCGAAGTTCGCCCGGATCGGCACCCCGCCGTCGTTGACCAGATGGATCTGCCGCGCCGTGAACCCGAAGGCGCGCCCCTCGCCGGCCGAGGTCACGATGACCTCCGTGGAATAGTGGTTCGTGAAGACCTTCGGCATGTCCTCAGTGCCCCAGGTTCGGCGGCACGTCGCCCCCCTTCATCTTCAAATCCAGCCACGAGAGCCAGTACTCCGCCTCCTGCAGTGCCCCGTCGAGCGCCCGCGCCTGGTTGATCGTCTTGTCGCGCTCCGCGGCGAGATAGGCCCGGCGCTTCTGCAGGGTCGACAGGTTCAGCGGGCCCCAGTCGGGTTCCAGCTGGTAGCCGTACAGGTAGGCGGCCTTGCAGAGCGCCGTGGCGCCGGGGATCAGGACCGTCTTGCCCATGCCGTCGGCGATCCCCATGAGGCGCTCCACGCACGCCTTCTGCTCGAAATACTCCGTCCCGACGATCAGGTCGATTCCGAAGAGCCCGATCGTCTCGAAGTCCTCCAGGATCGCCAGGGCCAGCATGTAGGCGATCGTCGAGGTGAAGTAGGGCGTGAAGCGCTCGATGGCGCGTTCCAGCGGATAGCGCACGGAGTTCGGGATCTCCGCGATCCGCTGCGTCATGTAAACCGGGATCGGGGCGGCCTGCAGCCACCCGAGATGATCGGTCCCCTCGACCACGTGCTCGTTCCAGTTCTTGTGGATCTCGAACCAGCGGTCGACCCGGGGAATCCAGCGATAGAGCTGGTTCAGCGCCCAGATCTCCCACTCGGGATCGTCGAACGGCGCCAGGTCCCGGCTTGAGGTGGCGAAGCCCACGATGGCCACCTTCTTCCGCCGCGGGATCACTTCCACGAGGGCCTGCTCGTGGTCGACGATTCGGGGACGCGAAAACGCCGGATGGTCGAATTGGACCCCCGGGTCCTTGGGGGTCTCTTTGACCTTCTCTGAGCCCATCGGATTACCTCCCCCGTGTGCCTTTCTTCATTCCTGGACGGCGGACCATCTTGTCCCGTTCGGGCCGGGCCGGCGCGGCCGCGACGGGATTGGCGACCGCTTCCAGCACGCCCCCGGCGACCAAGGCATCGCAATCCACCCCGAGGGCCCGGAGCGGGCCATCCCCGATGACCTCGCCCGGGTGCCACATCGGGCCGGTCGAGACCGCGAGGCGCCGGAGCACCCGGAAGCGCATCGCGCGGCCTTACGTCGAGGTCGACGTGGCCAGGAAGTTGTTCTCGAGGTAGGCCGCCGCGGCGCGGTGCGGCAGCTGGTCCGCCCCGCCGAAGGCGATCCCGCCGGAGATGTTCAACACGTCGGCCGCGGCCGTGCTCGTGGTGTTCCCCGGGGTCGTCGGCGTGATGACCTCGCGGAGGTAGCGGTTCGCGCCCCGGAGGTCGTAGGCGATGGCGGCCGACGGGGCATAGACCCGCTGCGCTCCCGTGGTCCACCGGGAATGCTCGCTGCTCTCGACGGAGGTGTTGAACACCGTGGCCGCCGGGATCAGGCCCGTGGAGTAGTCCGCCATGTCGCCCCCGGCCGAGGAGGCTCCGTGCTGGAGCTTCACCTCGATCGAGAGCTTCTTGTTCGCGGCCGTGGAGGCCAGCCCGTGGCCGACCATGAACGGCGTCGCGGAGTGGTAGCTCCGCCCGAGCGCCAGGCGGTCGATGATGTTGCCGTTGATCGCGGCCCCGCCGGTGGCGTCCGCCCCGTCGGCGCAGTCCGAGACGGTCGTGTTGTCCCGCCCCTGGATCACCA
>JBHIBC010000132.1:0-1760 GCA_046758905.1 Acidobacteriota bacterium
GAATGAGATCGACGCGGCCCGCGTACGCCTGGAGGAGCTCCAAAAAGATCGCCGCAAGCTGGAGTCGGATCTGATGGGCGTCGAAACGAAGATCCGCAAGTACCAGGCGCAGCTGCTCGAGATCAAGACCAACAAGGAGTACCAGGCGATGCTCAGGGAGATCGAGAGCTCCAGGGAGCAGCGGGCGGCGCTCGACGAGAAGATCCTCCTGGAGATGGAGGAGGCCGACCGGCGCCAGGCCGAGTTCCGCACGCGGGAGGAGGCCCTGCAGGCGAAGCGGCGCGCCACCGAGGCGGGGAAGGCGGAGCTCGACCGCAAGCTGGCATCGCTCAGGCGCGAGAGGGAGTCGGTCGAGGCGGAGCGCGACAGGCTCTCCGGCGAGATCCCCCCGGACTACCTGGAGCCGTTCATCAGGGTCGCGCGGCTGCGCAAGGGGGTGGCGCTGGTGCCGGTGCGGGACGAGCTGTGCGGCGGCTGCCACGTGCGCGTCATGCCCAGGCTGATCCAGGACGTGCGCCGCGCCACCGGCCTCATCGCCTGCGATTCCTGCAAGCGGTACCTCTACGTCCCCGACGATGCCGACGCCTCCGGGGCGTCGGCCGCCGACCCCGTGCCGCGTTGAAGCCCGCCCCTGCGCCGAGATCCGCGAGACCACGCGGCGTCGCGCTCGTGGCCCACATCGACGGGGCCGCGCGCGGCAACCCCGGCCCCGCCGGATACGGCGTCGTCGTCGAGGCGGAGGGAGGGCGTCCGCCGGTGGAGATCTACGGCTATCTCGGGACCGCCACCAACAACGTCGCGGAGTACGCCGCCCTCCTGGCCCTGCTCGAGCACGCGGTCGGGCGGGGCCCGATCTCCCTGCGGGTCCGGTCCGATTCGGAGCTACTGGTCAGGCAGATGAGAGGGATCTACCGCGTGAAGGATGCCCGGCTCCGGGTGCTGCACGCGGCGGCGCGCAGCTTGGCGGGCCGGCTCCGCGAGGTCGCCTTCGAGCACGTCCCCCGGGAGCGAAACCGGGAGGCCGACGCCCTGGCGAACCGGGCGATCGATCTCGAGGAGAGCACCGGCCCTCTCCCCGAGGCTCTCCGCTCGCTCCCTCGCGCCCCGGCGCAGCCGCGACTGAGCTGAGCGAGGGCGGCCGATCCGCCGCGGCGCGGACGAGGCCGGGATGGAGCGGGTCCGGAGGCGCGCGGCGATCGCCAAAGGTTTGACACCCGTGGCCCGCGGCCTATATTGGTAGCGCATGGCCGGCGAGGTGGCCCGCAGGCTGGAAGCGGTGAGGCGGCGGATCGCGGCCGCGGCCCGGCGCGCGGCGCGGGATCCCGGCGAGGTCACCCTGGTCGGAGTCAGCAAGACGGTGCCGGCGGAGCGGATCCGCGAGGCGTTCGAGGCCGGCCTGACCGACCTGGCGGAGAACAGGGTCCAGGAGGCGCGCGAGAAGATCCCGTCGCTGCCGGAGGGGATCCGGTGGCACCTGGTCGGCCACCTGCAGCGCAACAAGGCCAACCACGCGGCGGGGATGTTCCGCGTGGTGCACTCGATCGACTCGGTCGACATCCTCGCCCGGCTCGAGCGGGCGGCGGCCAGGAGCGGGCGCTCGATCGAGGCGCTCGTCCAGGTCGATCTGGCGGGGGAGGAGCAGAAGTTCGGCGTGACGGAGGGGGGGCTGGACGCGGTGCTGGAGGCGGCCCGGTCCTGCCGGCATCTCACCGTGCGCGGGCTCATGGTCCTGCCACCCTATGCGCCGGACCCCGAGGCCA
>JBHIBC010000133.1:0-1664 GCA_046758905.1 Acidobacteriota bacterium
GGGTGCGGTGACGACCACCTTCGGGGACGTCCGCAACGCCGAGGTGGCGCTCATCACCGGCACCAACACCACCTCCAACCACCCGGTGGCCGCCACCTTCTTCAAGGAAGCGGCGCGCCGGGGGACGAAGCTGATCGTCGTCGACCCCATCCGCACCGGGATCGCCGACCACGCCTGGCGCTTCGCCCAGATCCGCTCGGGCACCGACGTCGCCTTCTACAACGCGGTCATGAACGTGATCGTCGCCGAGGACCTCGTCGACCACGAGTACGTCGAGAGGCACACCGAGGACTTCGACGCGGTGAAGGAAGCGGTCCAGGGCTACGCGCCGGAGGTGGCCGCCGGCATCTGCGGCGTGCCCGCCGAGACGATCCGCGAGATCGCGCTGGCCTACGGTCGCGCCGGGGCGGCCATCACCTTCTGGGGCATGGGCATGAGCCAGCACGTCTACGGCACCGACAACTGCCGGTGCCTCATCGCGCTCTGTCTCATGACCGGCAACGTCGGGCGGCCGGGCACCGGGCTGCATCCCCTGCGGGGCCAGAACAACGTGCAGGGCGCCTCGGACGCCGGCCTGATCCCGATGGTCTACCCCGACTACCAGGCGGTGGCGGATCCCGAGGTCCGCCGCAAGTTCGAGCGCGCGTGGAAGGCCGGCCTCGATCCGGCCCCCGGCCTCACGGTGGTCGAGATCATGCAGGAGGCGCTGGAGGGGCGCATCCGGGGAATGTACATGGTCGGGGAGAACCCCTTCCTCTCCGACCCCAACACCAACAAGGTGCGCCGGGCGCTCCGGAGCCTCGAGTTCCTGGTGGTGCAGGACATCTTCCTCACCGAGACGGCGGAGTTCGCCGACGTGGTGCTGCCCGCCTCGTCGGCGCTGGAAAAGACCGGGACCGTCACCAACACCGACCGGCGCGTCCAGGTCGTGCGGCCGGCGCTGGAGCCCCCCGGCGAGGCGCGGGAGGACTGGCGGGTCATCTGCGACCTCGCCACACGCTTCGGCTATCCGATGGCCTACGGCCACCCCGAGGAGGTCTTCCAGGAGATGGTGGGGCTGGGCGAGTCCTACCGGAACCTTACCTACGAGCGGCTCGGGCTGAGCGGGAAGCTCTACCCCTGCCCCGATCCCGAGCGCACCGACGGCACGGTGGTCATGTTCGGCGGCGGCTTCCCGACGCCCAGCGGACGGGCGCGCTTCGTGCCGGCGCAGCAGAGCGGCCCCGAGGAGCTGCCCGACGAGGAGTATCCCTTCGTCCTGGTCACCGGCCGCATGCTCGAGCACTGGCACACCGGCGTCATGACCCGCCGCTCGCAGACCCTCGACGCCATCGCGCCGGAGGCGCTCGTGGGGATGCACCCCCGGGACATGGAGCGGCTCGGCGTGGCCGACGGCGGCCGGGTCCGGGTCCGCTCGCGCCGGGGCGCCATCCGGTTGCCGGCGCGCGAGACCGACCGGATGCAGCCCGGCTCCGTCTTCATCCCGTTCCACTTCCGGGAGGCGGCGGCCAACGTCCTCACCTCCGAACGGCTCGACCCCGACGGCAAGATCCCCGAGTTCAAGTTCAGCGCCGTCCAGGTCGAGCCGGCGTAGGCCCCGAAAGAAGCGCCCCTTTTCTTTCAAAGCCCGGACGGCCCTGAAGGGGGGGCTTGCCATGGTCCTC
>JBHIBC010000134.1:0-1602 GCA_046758905.1 Acidobacteriota bacterium
GACGCCGTGGCGCGCGGCTATCTCGCGCGCCCTCGCGGGGTCGCGGTCGACCACCCCGACCAGGCTGGCCTCCGGGAGCCCGGCGTAGATCCGCGCGTGGTGCTGGCCGAGGCTGCCGACGCCGACCACGGCCACTCGGACCGGCCCGGCGCCGGCGCCCAGGGGCCCGCGGCTCAGCGGATGACCCCCCGCCGGCTGGAGCGGATGAACGCCGCCATGTACGCCACGTCGGGCTGATCGGCGAACTCGCGCTCCAGGCGCAGCAGCGCCTCCTCCAGCGGCATCTTCGAGCGGAACAGGATCCGGTAGGCGCGCCTCAGCGCCCGGATGGCGTCGGCCGCGAACTTCTTCCTCTGCAGGCCGATGACGTTGATCCCGTAGCTCCGCGCCCGGTTCCCCACCGTGAGGACGTACGGGAGCGGGTCGCGCGTGATCACGGAATAGCCGCCGACGTAGGCGTGCCGGCCGACGCGGCAGAACTGGTGCACGCCCGAGAAGGCCCCGATGGTGGCGCCGTCCTCCACCGTGACGTGCCCCGCCAGGGTCGCCGCGTTGGCGAAGATCACGTGATCGCCGACCCGGCAGTCGTGGGCGATGTGCGTGCCGGCCATCAACAGATTGTGCGAGCCGATACGGGTGACGCCGCTGCCCCCGACCGTGCCGCGGTGCACCGTCACTCCCTCGCGGAAGGTGTTCCCGTCGCCGATCTCCAGCGCCGTCCGCTCCCCCCGGTACTTGAGGTCCTGCGGCTCCATCCCGATGCAGGCGAAGGGGAAGATCCGGTTTTCCGAGCCCAGGACGGCTGGCCCCTCGATCACCGCGTGCGGCAGGACGCGGCAGCCGGAGCCGAGCGTCACATCGCGCCCGATCACGCTGAACGGGCCCACGATCGTGCCGGGCCCCAGAGCGGCCGACGGGTCGACCTGCGCCGAGGGATGGATCGCCGGGCGCTCGTTCATGGGCGAGCACCGGAGCCGCCGTCCCGGTCCACCATGGAGGACAGCAGCTCGGCCTCGGCCGCGAGGTCGCTCCCGACGTACGCCCGCCCCCTGAGACGGGCCGTGCGGGCCCGCGCCTTGAGGACCTCAACCTCGAACCGGATCTGGTCGCCGGGGATCACCGGCCGGCGGAACCTGGCCTGGTCGATTCCCGCGAAGTAGACCAGCTTGCGGTGGCGATCGCGCACGCCGCGCAGCAGGAGCACGGCGCCGACCTGAGCCATCGCCTCGACGATCAGGACGCCGGGCATGATGGGGTTGCCGGGGAAATGCCCCTGGAAGAACGGCTCGTTGGCCGTGACGTTCTTGACGCCCACGATGCGTCGGCTCTCCTCGATCGAGACGATCCGATCGACGAGGAGGAACGGATAGCGGTGCGGGAGGATCTCCAGGATCCGACGCAGGTCCAACGCGCTCCGGCTCTCTTCCATGGTCCCCCCTTCGCCGGGCCTCACCCGGGACCGGCCGATCGCCTCCGCCCGCCCCGGGCACGGGAGGCCGGACGGCCCCCGCGCCGTTCCCCCCGGGCGGGGGGGGCCCGGCCCCCCCCCCCGGCCCGCGCGCGGCGCGCCCCCCAGTGGAGCAGCGCCCGACCGCGGGGGGC